>QHTY01000179.1:5699-18144 GCA_003220985.1 Gemmatimonadota bacterium | reverse complement strand
TCAGGCGGTGGTGGTGACCTTCCTTCTGCTCCATCGCTTGCTCGGCATTGGTGATGAGATTCAGGAACACCTGTTGCAGTTGGTGGGCATCGGCCATGGTTTCCGGGATCGACTCATCATACTCCCGGCGCACGTCGATACCGCGCACACGAAGCTCATACCCGCGCAGCTCGAGGGTATCGTCCAGCACCTGATTGATCGCGGTGGGCCCCTTCTCGGCTTTATGCTGGCGCGCAAAGGTCAGCAGGTTCTGCACGATGCGGCTGGCGCGGCGCGCTTCGCTGTAAATCGTCTCCGCAGCCGTCCGCTGATCGGGGGGGAACCGCTTCTCGGCGAGCAGGAGCTGGGCGAACGCCGAGATGCCGGCGAGCGGATTGTTGAGCTCGTGCGCGACGCCCGAAACCAGCTGTCCGATCGCGGACATCTTTTCTGACTGAATGAGCTGCTCCTGCAACATCTTCTGGTCGGTGACGTCGCGGATGAGGCACAATACTTCCTCGTCCTTCTGCGGCGTCGAGTACGTGATCGAGATGGTGCGGACCTCGCCGTCCTTGCGATAGAACTGCGACTCGAACAAGCCCGTTTCGCCTGAGAGCGCCTGCTGGAAGTGCCCCAGCGCCCGCGGGAGGTCGTCGTCGTGGAGCATGGGGGCGAACCACTGGCCCACCAGCTCTTCGCGCTTATAGCCGGAAATGTTCTCGGCGGCATGGTTCACTGTGGTGAAGCGACCGTTCGCATCCAGCGTGACAATGGCATCGGAGGCCGATTCGACGAGGTGGCGGTAGCGCGCTTCGGATCGGGCGAGGGTGTCCTGGGCGCGCTTGGGATCGGTGATGTCCCGAAGCGTCGCGACCGTGCCGATGAGCTCGCCGTTCACGCGAAACGGCCCGCTCGATACCGACACGTCGCGTTCTTCGCCTGTTTGATGATTGACGATGCGGGTCTCGTAGCGCTGCGGCTCACCCGCGAGGACCTTGTCCTCGCGGGAGGCAACGTGCGCTCGTTCGCCCGGCGTGACGTGATCCGCGATGGCCTGGCCGACCACGTTGTCCATCTGCCAACCGAGCAACTGCGCACCTGGTTCGTTCGTCGCGAGCACCCGGCGATCGAGACCGGTCACGACGACGGCATCCGGCAACGCCGCGACGATGTCGGCCGCCGCCTGGAGCAGGTCCAGTCGCGCGGGGGGGGGAGGGCGCTTGCCGGCCGTGGTGCTCGCGCCGCGAGCCGGCGAAATCCGGCGAGCCTTACTCACGCGTGATAAGACGCCTCCATGGAAAAGCGCATCAGCTTGAGACTTTCGAGTGCTGCGCCGGTGACTTTCTCGGGACTATCTCCGCCGCGCTTGACACAGTCCTTGATGATTTCGAGCGCGTGGATGGGATGCTCATCGTCGTATTTCGCATGCTCCTCCAGCCACCAGCGGCCGCGGGGCCCGATCTTTTCGTTCTTGGCGAGACCGCGCAACGCCTTTTCGGAGATCTTCTGGGCCACGCCTTCGACGGCATAGTTCGTCGCGGCGACGGCCGTGCCGAACTCGGCGTTGCGACACATGTCGGTCAGGTACGCGTGGAATTTCTTGGTTTCCGGCAGCATTGCCTCGGGCTCCTGGAAGCGCTTCTTCGGAACATTGAAGCCATCTCCCATGGCGCGCCACATCGCGTCGTGCCGGCGCTCGACGCGGATGTTGTCGGTGAAGAAGTCCCGCCCCATCGCCGGCGACCGATCGAGCAGCACCTGCAGCCACTGGGGGAAGTCCCGGATGATCGGATAGAACGCGACCAGAAAGTTCTGGATCTGCCCGTCGACGAGCTGATTCTCGGACGCATCAATGATGACGGGCGTGTCGAGAATGGCCTGCCGGCTGGGCTCGAGCGTCGTATCCAACTCCGCCACCCACTCGGGGTGCGGGGTGATCTCCACTGCCATGGCTGCTCCTATCACGGGCGCGGGTGGTGGCACACAAGGGACATACCGGTCCAGCGTGCGCTCAATGTACGGGCGGCGGTCGAACTTGCAAGCTTAAGTCGGATAGTGACTTGGCGCACATCCAGAACCGGCCGTCTTGACAAGATATATCGTGTCAGAATATCGTCACGTAACATCTAAACGCGGAGCTGCAAATGGTTGGCAGGTTCGGCTGGCAGGGCTTCGGCTTCGGATTCGGGCCCCGGGGATGGGGTTTCCGAGGCGGCAGGGGGCGGCGCCAGTGGTTCGGCGCCGGCGACATGAAATACGTGATCCTCAAGCTACTCAAAGACAAACCGAGACATGGCTATGAAGTCATGAAGGAGCTGGAGGAGCGGCTCCATGGCTGCTACTCGCCGTCCCCCGGGACGGTCTACCCCACGCTCCAGTGGCTGGAGGACGAAGGGCTCGTGCGCGCGACGGAGGTCGATGGCAAGAAGGTGTACGAGATCACCGATGCGGGAACCAAGTTCCTGGAGGATCATCGCGACGTGGTGGAGGACATTTTCGACCGCGTGAAGGACGCGGTGGAGGAAGTGCTCGGCGGCGGCATGGGTGACCTGAATCGCGCGATGGGTGGGTTGATGCGGAGCGCCTATCGGACCGGGTGGCGGTCGCGCGATGACACCGTCCGGCAAAAGATCAGCGACATTCTGAAGAAGGCAGCGCAGGAGATCGACGCGCTGGTACAGTCCCATGAACGCTCCTGACCGGGGTTCGGGTGGGGGTGGGGGTGTGTGCGCCTCCGACGCCGAGCGCGTTCGCGTTCTTCCTGCGGCCCTGGCGTCGCCGCCGCTGGCGCCGCTGGCAGCGGTGGCAAAGAGCCTAACTACTTGCCGTGCCGCTCCCGGAGCTCTTCAATGGCGCGCGTGACATACACGCGCGTCATTTGTTTCCGCCACGACAGGTCGAAATCGGTATTGTCCATGGGCTTCGAGGGCCGGTAGGCGGCCTCCGCGGCAGCGGCAACGGATTCGTCCGATAGCGGCGCTCCTTTCAAAGCCGCGCCCGCTTCCGGAATCTCCTGGGGGTAACTCGCAACGCCTCCCAGCACGATCCGGGCGTCAGCCACATGATTGCCTTTCCATTGTATCCAGGCGGCGACCCCGAGCACCGGGAAATCGAACGAGCCGCGGCGCCGCAGCTTGTGGTAGACGGCGTCCCAGCCGTTCGGCCCTGGCAGACGGACGTCCGCGAGGATCTCATCGGGCTGCTTCGTCAGATAGTTGATCCCGTCGTTGTTGTAGAACCGTCCGGCCGGTACGACGCGCTCACCCTGCGGTCCCACCAGCCGGTACTCCGCACCAAGCGCCACCATCACGGGCGCGATGTCTGACGAGCTGACCGCCCAGCAGCGCGGCGACGAGGGCGCCACCCAGCAGATCGCGCCGTCCTTTTTCATGCAAAAATCGATCGACTTCCGCCACTCATAGCTCTGATTGTAGTAGTTGCAGCGTGTATCGAGACACAGGTTGCCGCCGAGGGTGCCCATGTTGCGGAGCAGCGGCGTAGAGACGAGGCGAGCGGCGGTTGAAACGGCGGCGGTCAGGCGGTCGGGCGGTCGGGCGGTCAGTTCGAAGCGTGGTAGTGTCCGCGCGCCGCAAATCGGGGATCGCGATCAGCGAGATGACAGTCTTCGGCTCCTGGTGACGGCGCTTCATGTTCGGGTAGAGGTCCGTCCCGCCCGCGACGTACATGGCGTCGGGACCGGCGTCGCTCTTCATGCGAAGCGCCTCGGCGACGGTCTTGGGCTGCAGATACGCGAACGAGGGAAGCCGCAGCATCAGTGCTGGCGCTCCGGCGCTGCTGCGGTGATTGTGACGCCCTTTCCATCGCCGCCCTCCCACGGCGGAGCAACGCGAGTCGGCTCAGGCCACGGGATGTCGGGGAAGCTGTCAGGACCGTATCGGGCGTCTTCTCCCTTCTCCTTTCTTCGTAGCGCCTTAAGCACTTTCTCCGGTGTGATTGGCACCTCATCGACGCGCACGCCGACGGCGTCATAGACCGCGTTGGCCACCGCCGGCATCACCGGCAGCAGCGGCCCCTGGCCGACTTCCTTCGCGCCGAACGGGCCGTTCGGATCCGGGTCTTCGACCAGATAGGTAATCACGTCGCACATCTCGAGCGTCGTGGGACTCTTGTACTCGAGCAGCGACGGAATCTTGTGGACGACGTTGCGATTGCCCCGGTATGCCATCTCCTCCATCAATGCCTCGCCCAGGCCCATGTAAATCGAGCCTTCGACTTGGCCGATGACGGAGGCGGCATTGATCGACTGTCCGACGTCATGTGCGATCCAAATGGTCGGGACACGTACGATCCCCGTTTCCGGGTCCACATCGACCTCGGCTACGCATGCGCTATAGGAGTAGCGGCATGCTGCTCCATCGGCAAGTGTGTACTGCCCTCGAAGAAGAACAGGTCTTCCCGGACCAGGTCCGCCTCGGCGAACGTCACACCGCGCTTCTTGTCCTTGCCGTCGAACACGCCTCCCTCAGCGAACGTCAACCGCTCCGGCGGCACGTCGAGCTTCTTGGCCGCGTGGACCGCGAGGATCTGGCGCGCCCGCTCCGCCGCCTGCAGGGCCGCATTGCCGCTCATGAGGGTGACGCGGCTCGAGTAGCTGCCGAGATCGACGGGGGTGAGATCGGTATCGGCGGTGACAACGGCGACATCGAAGGGATCGATGCCGAGAACCTCGGCCACGATATAGGCAAGGATCGAGTCCGATCCCTGACCGATTTCTGTCGAGCCGCAAAAGACGGTGACCCCCCCACCGCGGTCGCATTTCAGCTGCACGCCTGAATGCGGCATGTTGTTCCAGTAAATGGGCAAGCCGGCGCCCGAGATATAGCTGGAGCACGCAAGTCCGACGCCGCGTCCGTTCGGTAGCTTGCCGAACTTGTTCTTCCACCCCGATCCCTCGACCACCTTTTCGATGCACTTGCCGAGGCCCATCGACCCTACGCGCAGATAGTTCGCGGTGAGCGAGTTCGGGGGCACGAGGGTCCTGAGCCGCAGCTCAGCGGGATCGACGTCGAGCTGCTCGGCGATTTTGTCGAGGTGAACTTCAAGCGCGAAGCGTGGCTGGGGCGTGCCGTGGCCGCGCTTTGGCCCGCAGGGCGCCTTGTTGGTGAACGCGCGCGCGCCCTGGAAGTGGTAGCGCGGCACGTTGTAGGTGACGGTCTGCAGCGCCCCCGTGTAGTACGTGCTCGCCACGCCGTAGGACCCGTAGGCGCCGCCGTCGAGCAGCGACCGGAAGTGCATTCCTGTGATTGCGCCGTCGCGCTTCACGCCGGTCCTCACCCACATCAGCGTCGGATGACGCCCCCGATGACAGTAGAAGACCTCTTCGCGCGTCAGCGTGATCTTCACCGGACGCCCGGTGATCATCGCGAGCTTGGCGACGGCGATCTCGTGATTGAACGGATCGCTCTTGCCACCGAAGCCGCCGCCGTTGGGCGTGGCGATGACGCGCACGCGCGCCGCCGGCAGCTCCAGCACCTTGGCGAGTGCGCGATGGACGTAATGGGGCGTCTGGGTCGAGGTCCACAACGTCAGCTTGCCGTCCGGCGACCACATGGCGACGGCGGCATGCTGCTCCATCGGCAAGTGTGTACTGCCCTCGAAGAAGAACAGGTCTTCCCGGACCAGGTCCGCCTCGGCGATCCCCGTATCAACGTCGCCGAATTCGAGGTTGATCAGCTTGTGGAGATTGCCGCTGTCGCCGTAGTCGTGGATGCGCGGCTCGGGATGCGCGACCGCCGCTTCCGCGGAGTCGAGCGCTTCGAGGGGCTCGTACACGACCTTGATGAGGTCGAGGGCGGCGGTCGCCGTCTCTTCCGTTGTCGCTGCAACGGCCGCGACGGGGTCGCCGATGAAACGGACCTTCTCGAGGCAGAGCGCGTGCTCGTCCTGGGAGACGGGCAGGATGCCGAAGGGAATCGGCAGATCCCGACCCGTGAGCACCGCCTGGACGCCGTCGAGCTGTTTGGCGGCCGTGACGTCGATCGAGACGATTTTCGCGTGTGGGTGAGTGCTGCGCAGCAGTTTGCAGAACAGCATGCGCGGAAAGGCGAGATCGTCGGCGAAGCGCGTGGCGCCGGTCACTTTGGCGACCGCGTCGACCTTGCGGAGCGCCTTCCCAATGACGGAATGTTTGACGGTTGGAATGTTGGAAGGTGGTTTACCTTCCAACCTTCCAACCTTCCCACGTTTAGCGGTGGCCATACAACGATTCCCGGGTGGGCTGCGCGACTTCCCCACGCATCCGTGCCGCAGCCAGCTCGACCGCCTCGTAGATCTTGATGTAACCGGTGCAGCGGCAGAGGTTGCCCGCCAGAGCGTCCTTGATTTCGTCGCGTGTCGGCTTGGGGTTGGCGGCGAGTAGCGCTTCAGCGGCGAGCAAGAAGGCGGGCGTGCAGTAGCCGCACTGCGCGGCCCCCAAATCGGCGAATGTCTCTTGCAGGGGATGGAGCGTTCCGCCCCGCGCCATCCCTTCCACCGTGCGCACTGCGTGGCCGGCGCAGGCGAGACCCAGCACGAGGCACGATAGTACGGGCGTTCCATCCAGCAGCACGGTGCAAGTGCCGCATTCGCCCAGCTCACAACCGTGCTTCGTTCCTGTGAGTCCCAGATCTTCGCGCAACACTTCGAGCAGCGTCTTGTGTGGCGCGAACGCTACTTCCTCGCGCTCACCATTCACCTCGAAGGTGATAGTGGCCATGACGTAATCTTGATAAGACGTTTGGGTAAAGCCAGCTTCCTGACCATGATCAAAGCTCTTTTATCCGCGACGGCGCTCCTTTCCATCATTCCAACGTGCCAGCTGTCCGCTCAGGATTACCGAGCTCAGGCACTCAGAATCCTGCGGACCGTGCCCCTCATCGACGGCCACAACGATATCCCTGGTGCGATTCGCGATCGTGGGGGCCTCGATTCGGTGGATCTCGCCGTGAGCCAGCCGAAACTGATGACCGATATCGCGCGGCTGCGCAGCGGCCGTGTCGGCGGGCAGTTCTGGGCGGCGTATGTGCCGGTGACCACCATGGACTCCGGGCCTCACCCGGCCGTCTATGCGCTCGAGCAGATCGACCTGATTCGACGCCTGTGCGCGAAAGACTCACGCAGCATGGTGATGGCATATACGGCCGCCGACCTGCAGCGCAACTTCACGGCGGGGAAGGTGTCCTGCCTGATCGGAATCGAGGGTGGGCACGCCATCGAGAACTCGTTGGGCGCGCTCCGGATGTTCTACGACCTCGGCACGCGTTACATAACGCTGACACACTGGCGCAGCCTGGACTGGGCGGTGGCCTCCACCGATACCGCCCATCGCGGCCTGTCGGACTTCGGCAAGCACGTCGTGTTAGAGATGAATCGTCTCGGGATGCTGGTGGACCTGTCGCACGTGAACGATCAGACCATGTCCGACGCGCTGCACACCTCGCGCGCGCCTGTCATTTTCTCGCACTCCTCCGCCCGCGCCCTCACGAATCACGCGCGCGACGTGCCTGACTCCATCCTCAAGCTCGTCGCGGTCAATCGCGGCGTCGTCATGGTGAATTTCAATCCCGGCTTTGTCTCGGAGGCGGTTCGCGTCTACGGCGACAGCGTCACCGCGCGGTTGGACGCGCTGCGTGCCGCCGGCGTCGATTCAGCGACGCGTGCCGACTCGCTCAAGGCGTGGAACGCCCGTGCGCCGCACGCGACGTTGCAACAAGTCGCCGACCACATCGAGCATATCCGGCAGGTCGCCGGCGTCGATTGCGTCGGCCTCGGCTCCGATTTCGACGGCATCGATGAGGTGCCGGTCGGCCTGGAGGACGTCTCGAAGTTTCCCGACCTCATTGCCGAGCTGCTGCGGCGGGGCTGGAGCGAGCTGGATGTGAAGAAGGTCGCGGGACTGAATACGTTGCGAGTGCTGCGGGCGGCGGAGCGCATCGCGGTCCAAATGCGCCGAACGCAACGGTAGACAGTCGCCGCCGGCGGCGCCATGTTGTCGGCGGCCCCTTTCGCGAGGTCGGGACATGAGGCGACCCGCACAAGCAGTGATCGTCCACGGTGTGGCGGGTGGACTCCTCGCTGGACTCGTTGTCGCGCTGTGGTTCCTCGTTGCGGATACGGCGGCGGGACATCCCTTCCGTACGCCCACACTGCTCGCCGGCTTGCTGCTGAACCGCGAGTTCTCGGAAGTCACCTTCCGCCTCGTCGCCGTCTACACCGTGCTGCACTTCGGGGTCTTCGCGATCCTGGGGGTGGGCATGGCGTCGCTCAGCGCGGCGTTCACAGCGCCGCCACGTCTCCTCCTCGGCTTGGTGTTCGGTGTGTTGCTTCAGGAGGTGACGTTTTACATCGGATTGCTGCTCTTACATTCGCCGCACCTCGGTGTTGTCGCGTGGCCGCATGTCGTCGGCGCGAACATCGCCGCCGGACTGGTGCTCGTGGGCTACTTACACTACGCCGAACGGGACCCCCGCCCGCTAGGGCTGGGCGCGCTCCGAGATCATCCCGCGCTGCTGCGTGGGGTGATCAATGGGCTCATCGGGGCCGCCGTCGTTGCGGTCTGGTTCTTCCTCCTGGATGTGGCCCGGGGCACTCCGTTCCACACCCCGGCGGCGCTCGGCTCTGCGCTGTTACTCGGCGCCGCCGGCCCCGGAGAGATTGTCGTCACATTCGGCGTGATCGTCGTGTACACGGTCGTCCACATCGCTGCGTTCGTCATCGCTGGGGTCGTGTTCGTCGCGCTGGCTGAGCAAGTGGAGCGTGTCCCGGCGATGGCGCTGCTGGTGCTGCTCACCGCAATCCTGCTCGAGGGACTCGTCCTGGCGACGATCGGGGTCGGCGCCCAATGGGTGTTGGGAACGGTCGGGTGGTGGTCGGTGGCCGTTGCGAATGTGCTGGCGGTTCTGGCGATGGGGTGGCAGGTGTGGCGGACGCATCCGATGCTCCAGCGTCGGTTGCTGGAGCATCCGCAGCTTCGCGTGTAACAGCTTCTCAGAGGCCTCGTTCCACTCCGATCGCGACCCCGGTGCGGGACAGGATCGGACTCGAATGAATCACCGTGGCGTCCAAACGCAGCGTCATGCCCCGCGCGGCGTTGTAGCGGATGCCCGCCGCCCCCGTCGCGGTCCTCAGTGATCGCACCACCGCACCAACCAGATAGCTCTCGCGGCCGCCTGCTCCCAGCAACGAAACGGTCGTGCGGCGCGACAGTGCCCGCGTTACTCTGAGGGACACCGCTCCATCAGTGCGATGCGAGGGATTCCGGGAGACAAACACGCGCATCGTCCAGGACATCTTGCTCGTTTCGGTGGTGATGTGCGGCATCCAGATGTCGACAGGACCGACCGCATAATTCCATCGCCTGTAGCCGACGCCCGTCGAGACCCGCGGCGCTATCAAGGCGCTCGCATCGGTTTCCCAAGTGTTCTTGGGAGAGAAGGTGGGTTGGCGCGACGTTCCGGCTTCAGCAGTGAGCCACAGCCGTTGCGTCGGATGCACGACGCCACCGACGCGCTCGGTGACATCGGTCTCGCCGAAGCGGCCTAGCATTTCGGCTGCCAGCCACCCGCCATGCCCGCGCGCCGTGGTGAGCGTGAGCTGCGCGCCGAGCGTGGACCAATCCTGACTGTTGTCGACCGCTTCGTAGGAGCTCCAGGCAGAGACCCGCAAACTCTGGCCGAGGCATGGCCGCGCGAGCCACAGCGCGAGCAGCGCGGCGACGCTCGCTTTGCCGAACCCTTTGCGAGCCATATCCCCCCACACGTGACCGCCTCTGCCGACTTTCGCGAAGGCTTTGAGCCGCCACCACACCGTGCATTGGCGATAGCCAAAGTTCTCGAGCGCGGCGAAGAGCAGCAGCCGGAAGAGGTCGCCAAGACGGCGATAGCGGCGGAAGCTCACTTCCTCCAGCACGACCGCCCAAATGGAAAGCAGCATGCCGTAGCCCCAGGCGACGAGGACGAAGAGGAGCGCGAACGAGACGTTCACGAGACCAAACGCCAATCCCAGCCCCGTGATCAGGTAACCGACGAGCTCGACCACTGGCGCCAGCATCTCTCCAAAGGCATAGAAGGGCATCGCGAGGAATCCAACCCTGCCATAGCGCGGATTGAAGAGCATGGTCTTGTATTGCCATATGGCCGAGATCAGACCGCGATGCCATCGCTCGCGCTGCCGTGACAGGACTTTCATGGATTCCGGGACTTCCGTCCAAGCGACCGGGTCCGGAATGAACGGCATGTCGTAAGTGATCTTCTTCGCCCGAAGATAGCGGTGCAGCCGAACGACCAGGTCGAGATCCTCGACGATGCTTGTCGTGCGATAGCCACCGATCTCCAGGACGTACTCTTTGCGAAACAGGCCAAACGCTCCCGAAATGATCAAATTGCCGCCGAGGCGATTCCATCCCAGGCGACCGAAGAGAAACGCGCGCAGATACTCGACCACCTGAATCCCGGGAAGGATCTTCCCGGGGACGCGCGCGTCCGTGACGCGACCATCCTTCACGGTGCAGTTGTTGGCCACGCGCACCGTCCCGCCGACGGCGGCGATCTCGCGACCCAACAGAAACGGCCGCGTCAGCCGCAGCAGCGCGTCGGGCTCGATCAGGGTATCGGCATCGACGGCGATCACGAGTGGAAAACGGGACGCGTTGATCGCCGCGTTGAGCGAGTCGGCCTTGCCGCCGTTCTCCTTGTCGAGGACGAGGAGTCGCGAGCGGGAGCGTGACCGGTACAACGCCCGGAGCGGCTTCGTCGGAATCGTCTCCGGATAGACGCGCGGGATTTCGTACAGATCGAAGGCATGCCGCAGCTGCTCCATCGTGTCGTCCTTCGATCCGTCGTTCACCACCACGACTTCGTAGTTGCGATACTCGAGCGTGAGAAGCGCGGTGACGCTCGCTTCGATCGTCGCACTCTCGTTGTACGCCGGTACGAGAATCGTGATCGGCGGCAGCGCATCGCTCTGCATCAGCCGCTGGAAGTCTTCATCCTCGGCCAGCCGCGTCTGCTCCCAGATCTCGGGGATCGAAAGAATCAGCAGGACGGCGTAGAACGAATTCAGGACCAGGAAATAAATCAGGATCGCCAGGTCCGTCGTTCCCACCAGCGTGGTGAGCGTGCTCACGTCGCGAACTCCGCCAACGCCTGCGCCGGCAGGCCGAGGACCATCTGCGCCGTGGCGCGCGCAAAGGCGTCGGAGCCGACTTCCGCCTCGAGCAGGGCCTTGCGTCCTGGCGCTGCGAAACGCATCAGGGCGAGCGCGGCCCGCAGCCGTACCCACCAGACATTGTCCTGTAGCGCCGCCTGTACGAGGGGCAGCGTACTCACGTCGGCGATCATGCCGAGCGAGCGCACCGCCTGCGCCCGGACCGCCCAGGCGTCGTCGGTAACGAGGTTTTTCAGCGCGGCGACCGATTCGCGATGGGGGAAGCTGCCGAGCCCACGTGCCGATTGAATGCGCACCTCGGGATCGGTGTGGGCTGCGAGCGCGGTTAGACGCTCGCGCAGCGCCGGCTCGGCAAGCCGCGCCGCGAATTCGGCGAGCCGGGGAAGGGCAGGATCATCGACGCCACGCAAACGTTTCTGCAGATGGTCGATCACGACAGGCCGCGAGCGGAGCAACATCGCCGCGTAGTACGCCTGGACGGTCGGCGCGAGCTGTGGCAGTCGGTCCAGCGCCGTCAGGGTGAGCGACGTGTTCTCCATGCGCTCGAGGCAGGCCACCGCGGCGACGTGGACGGCGGGATGCGGATCGTTGATCAGCTTTGTCAGCCGCGCCGCATCCTGAGGTGTCGCGGCGACGCTCAGGAAGCGCGCGGTCTCCAGCCGCTTCCACCAGCGCGCCGACGTGCTGTTCGCCCGCACCAGCCTGGCCCACCAGGTGTGTTCCAGCGCCAGGGCGAGCTGGCGCCACCGCTCGCCCGGCACGCGCGCCGACCATTTGACGATCGCGTCGATGGCGAGTGACGTCGGCATACGACCCAGCCCGACCATCACGCCCGCAAGCGGAGCGGTCCCGGCCGCCCAGCGCCGCATCGACGCGTCCACGGCCTCGCGGAGCGGGTTGAGACGGGTGCTGCGCCGCAGCCGGAACCAGCGGTTGAGAACGATCAGCACGAGGAGCGCCGCCAGCAGCCCGCCCTGCACGATGGCGACGACGATCAGGAAGCTCCGCGCGTTCACCGGCCCACCCAACGACGGATCTTTTCCAGCGCGACCCGGAGGCTCATCGGTTTCACCATGTAATCCATCGCGCCTGCTTCGAGCCCGCGCAGCTGCTCCGTCTCGCTGCCGTGCACGGTCGTGAACACGACGCGGAACTTTCCCGGACAGTCCTGTGTCAGCGCTTCGAAGACCGAGTAGCCGTCGAGGGCGGGTAGATCGACATCGAGAAGCAACAAGGGTGGCCGCTCCGCGCCCCTTGTCTCCATCACCTTGAGCTGATCGAGCGCCTCGCGTCCGTTGCGGAA
>QHTY01000179.1:0-5628 GCA_003220985.1 Gemmatimonadota bacterium | reverse complement strand
ACTTCGGGAACATCACCTGACTGCGGCGGCGAAGGGGCGGCGAGAGAAATCGGCGGCGAAGGGGCGGCGACAGGAGTCGCGGCGGACTGCTTCGTGAACAACGCCGCGGCTAACCGGCGGACGTATCCGCGCGCTGCCTGGCCTCGGTCCGCGATTCCATTGCCCGGGTGCTCGAGCCAGTGCTTGGCGGCTTCCTCGAGCTCGGCGGCGACGACCGACGCCTGGGGGAATCCGAAGGATCCGGCAGAGCCACGCAGACGGTGAGCGTCGCGGCGCAGGGCTTCGATTGCGGCCGTGTCGTCGCCCGAAGCGATCAGCCGTTCGGCCAGTTCTGCGATCGTCCCCAGCTGATCGCGGGCTCCTTGCAGGTACTCGTCACGCACTCCGGGTGGCAGCCCGAAGTCGTCGACCTGGGGGGGGCTCACGGGCTCCAAGATATAACTAGCTTGTGTTTCGACCTAATGACCGTGCCTACGGTAGGGCTTTGCGAGACCTGTACATGGGTGCGGATTGTGACGAACCGGCGCGGATCTGTCTTCTATCGGTGCTCGCGCGCCGAGACAGATCCCCGGTTCGTTCGCTACCCGGCGCTCCCGGTGCTGCAGTGCCCCGGGTACGACCGGCGCGACCCGATTGCGGAGGCCGAGCGCGATGGTGACGAGCGCTGATGCGTCGCAGACTTCGGCGATGATGTGGGCAAACAGAGAGTGCGTCAGGCCGGCGTGGATAATGATGAAGGCCTATCCCAGGGGGGGGCCTCTAGGACGCGCCAGGCCGTCCCCCCGGCGGCCCCCTTAAGCGAATTCCATGCCCAACACCGTCGCGTGCTCGTTTCTGCTCAGGTGTGACCCGTCTCACTTGCAGATTGCCCACCCGTCGCTCACTTTGGTCCCGCGCTTCTATCTCTTTGGAAGAAAGGGTTTTGTGATTCAGCGGTTCGTGTTGAAGTACTTCGAGCGCATCCTCGTCCTCCTGCTTGTAGCCTCGTTGCTCGTCATCAATTCGCTGATCGAGCAGAAGTTCGCGTTTCTGAGCTTCTATTATCTGCCAATCATTCTCGCCGGCTTCTATGGCGGCCGGCGCTTTGCCGTGGTCTCCGGTCTCTTCGTTGCGTCGCTCGTCTTCTTCCTCCAGGCCACTCAAGGGATGGGGATGGAAGCGGGGCTGACCGAGGACGCACTGTTGACCATGTTCCCGTGGGCCGGGTTTCTGATCCTGACCGGGTACGTGGTCGGTGGGCTCGCGGAACAGCGAGCTGCCCGGATGACGGATCTGAAGAACGCATACCTGGCGACGTTGGAAGTTCTCACCTTCCACATTGAATCCGCCGAGAGCAATCAGGAGGGCCATTCGACGCGCGTTGCCGAGCTTGCGGCGGCGATGGGCGCCGAATTGAAGCTGTCCGAGAGCGAGCTGGAGAACCTCCGGATCGCCTCATTGCTGCATGAGGTAGGGACCGCCGATCAGCGTCTGCTCAAGCTGCTGTCACGCTCCGTCACCGACGAGACCCTTGCGGTCGCGCGCGCGCTGCGCGGTGCTGCCGAAATCATCGCCGAGTACTCGCACTACTACGAGATCGTGGGCGATGATTGGGACATCGAAGCGCTGCCGATGGCGATCACGGTAAAGGTGCTCGCAGTCGCGGACGCGTTTGAAACGCTGCAGATGGCGACGCCGGTGCGGCAGGCGTTCACGCGCTGGAGCGCGTTGGAAGAGGTCGAAGAGAGCGCTGGAAAAACGTTCGCGCGCGAAGCGGTGCGCGCGTTGCGTGTCGTCGCCGGACGTCCTGAAGCGCTGCGCGCTAGCTAGTAGGCGGTGGCGCGTTGCGCCCGCTGGCCACCCCACCAGCAACACCAATTCCCAAAGCGACGGCCGTTCCGACGGTGACGACCGGCAGCAGTGCGACCGGCAATGCCACCGCCGCAGCCGCCACACCAGCGATGAGCGGCGCAGACGGTCGCTGCACCGCATCCACATACCGCAGCCGGCGCCGCACAAAATCCCGAGCGATGACAAAGCCGCCGACGAGTGCGGCGGCCGTTACCGCGAGTCCAATCAGCATCGTAGTCTCCTGTTGGTACTGCGTTCTACGCAACTTGCGTGACTGGCGTTTCAGGCGCAATTGTGGGCGCGATGGCTAAAGGCCCCCAGTACACGGACGCGACCGACGCCCTGCGACTGTTCCGCGTTGCAGCGTGGTTCGTGCCGGCGTGTTTCACGATGCTCACGTCGCTGTGGTTTTTCATGCTCAACAAGGGTTGGATTTCCGGCGTCGCCTTCTCCGTCTTGACGATCCTCAACCTCCCCATCGCCATCGCCGGTGCCATCGCAATCCACCGCGCCGTGGGCAGCGCCGCGGTATTCACAGTAGAGACGATTTACGCCGTTGGAGACATTCCGCCGCCGCCGACGTATCCACGCCAGGACGTCCTGATCGTGCAGGGCAAGTATGGCGAGGCGGCCGACTGGTTCCGCGATCATCTGCGGATCGAACCTGCCGACCACGAGGCCCGGCTTCAGCTGGCGCATCTGCTCGAGATGCGCCTCAAAGGCTACGACGAGGCCGAGCGCCTGTATCTGGAGATCCGCGATGCCAAACCTGCGGCGAGTCCATACCAACAGATGCGGGCCACCAACGGGCTGATCGACTTGTATCGCAAGCTGGGACGGACCGGCAGGCTGAAAGTCGAGCTGGCGCGCTTCGTCGAGCGCTACGGGGGATCGCCGTTGGCCGTGGGCGCGGCGCGAGAGCTCAAAGAGTTGAAAGAGATCGATCCTACCAGCGGATCGCCGCACTCCCCCACGTAAAGCCCGAGCCGAACGCAGTCAGCACGAGCAAATCGCCCCGCTGCAATCGTCCGGCGGCGAGGGCTTCATCGAGCGCGATCGGAATCGAGGCCGCGGGGGTGTTGCCGTACTTCTGGATGTTGGTGTAGACCTGATCGTCGCGCAGCCCGGCGGCCTTTTGCACCATCTCGATGATGCGCAGGTTGGCTTGGTGGGGGACGAGGAGCTTGACGTCGGCGGGAGTGAGGCGGTTGGTCTTGAGGGCGATGGCGACGGACTCCGGCATCTTGATCGACGCGAACTTGAAGACGTCGCGCCCCTCCATCACGGCGCGATGCAATCCTTGCTCGATCATCTCCACGCTCACGTACGGATCGTGCGCGAGCCCGGGTCCGTCGACCCACAACTTCTCGGCGTACCGGCCGTCGGCGAAGATGTGCGTCGATAGCACGCCGCGGCCGTTATCCTCGACCGGCCCGAGCACCGCGGCGCCCGCGCCATCACCGAATAGCACCGCTGTATCACGCCCGCGCGTCGTCTTGTCGAGCCCGCGCGAATGCACCTCGGCGCCCACCAGGAGAATGTTCTTGTACTGGCCGGTGCGAATCCACGCATCGGCGATGGACAATCCGTAGATGAACCCACTGCACTGATTGCGCACGTCGACGGCGGGAATGTCGCTCAGGCCGAGCTCGCGCTGCAGGAAGACGCCGTTACCGGGCTCGAAGTGATCGGGCGTGCAGGTGCAGTAGATGATGCAGTCGATGTCGGCCGGCGCGAGCCCCGCCTTGTGGAGCGCCTTTTTCGATGCCTCGCGCGCGAGCGTGACACCGGTGTCGCCCTTGTCCACCCAGTAGCGCGTCTTGATGCCGCTCCGCTGCACGATCCACTCGTCGGACGTGTCCATGATCTTCGCGAGATCGGCGTTGGTGACGACGCGCGCGGGGACGTGAAAACCGGTGGAGAGGAATGCGGTGCGAGGCATCAGTGCTCTGGGTTGCGGGTGACAACGAAGCTACCCAAGATTAGCGCATGGACCTGGCAGTGACTAGACAACAGTACGATGCGGTGCGTAACGCCAAGCACTTGCCTGATGTGCTCAAGCACGTGCTCGACAAGGCGAGCAAGAACGCGAACGGCCTCGTGCTGCATCTCACGTACGAAGAAGCCACGGCGCTGAACGAGCTCGCCGCCTGGAACGTGCACAGCGACGCGGACGGGAAAGTCACGCCGGAATCGCAACTCTTTGACGATCTGGTCCGCGCCATCCTCACGCACCCGGAGTATTGAATGCGCTATGCCTGTCTGCTGCTGTTGATCGCCGCTCCGCTCGCCGCTCAAAAACACCCCATCAAATTCGAAGACTTCATCGCGCTCAAGTCCGTCAGCGATCCGCAGCTGTCTCCGGACGGCAAGTGGGTCGCCTACACGGTCTCGATCCCCTCACTCCAGGACAACCGCAACGTGTCGCGCGTCTGGGTCGCCGAGGTGGCGACAGGAAAATCGCGGCCGCTCACGGGCGGGCCCGGGTCGGACCGCCAGCCGCGCTGGTCGCCTGACGGCAAGACGCTCGCCTTCGTCTCGACGCGCGACAGTGGCGCGCAGGTCTGGGTCCTGCCGATCGCCGGCGGGGATGCGCGGAAAGTGTCGCACGTTCCCGACGGCGTGTCCGACCCGTTGTGGCTACCGGACGGCTCGGGCTTACTCGTCGTCAGTGACATCAAGTGGCAGCCGAATCAGGAGATCGATCAGCGCAACGGCGCCTATCCGACCGAGGCGCGGATCTGGACCGGTCTCATGTGGCGGCATTGGGACGATTTCCGCGCGGGGAAACGGCAGCATCTGTTTCGCGTCGACGTCACCAGCGGGAAGGCTACCGATCTCACGCCCGTGGATCACGACGTGCCGGCGATCGCGACGGGGGGCGACGGCGACGTGACGGTTTCGCCCGACGGTAAGGACATCCTCGTTGCGATGCACTTCGACTCAACCGTCGCAGACAATACGAATGTCGATATCTATGCAGTGGACGGTCCCGTTCTGCGGCAAATCACCACCAATCTCGGCGCGGATAACACCCCGCGGTACTCGCCGGACAACCACTGGGCGACCTACCTCTCCATGGAACGCGCAGGATTCGAGGCCGATCGCGTCCGCCTGATGATCGCAGACCGGCGAGGGGGCGTACCGACGCCGGTCGACGCAACCACGGGCTGGAACCTGTCGGTGGGGTCGTACACGTGGTGCCCGAACTCGAAATGCATTTTTGCCGTCGTCGAAGAGCACGGACGCGACAACATCTACCGCATCGATGTCCCTGGCTTCAAACGGACCCGGGTCATCACCGGCGGCGTGAACACGGGTGTACAGGTAGGCCCCGACAGTAAGACGTTGGTCTATCTCCACCAGACGAACACGCAGCCTTCCGAGGTGTGGGTCTCAGGGAAAGCGCTGACGCATCACAACGACTCTGCCCTCGCAACTCTGGACCTGCCGCCGCTCGAGGAGTTCGGCTTCGTCGGTGCGCTCGGCGATTCAGTCTTCGGATGGTCGCAGAAGCCGCCGGGCTTCGACCCCGCGAAAAAGTATCCGCTCATCTATCTCATTCACGGCGGGCCCCAGGGCGCGTGGACCGACAGCTGGGGTCCGCGGTGGAACAATCAGATGTTCGCCGCCCGGGGATTCGTGGTCGCCGAGGTGAACTTCCACGGGTCGACCGGCTATGGCCAGAAGTTCACCGATGCGATCTCCCAGCATTGGGGCGATTACCCCTACGAGGACGTGATGAAGGGCTTGGATGTTGTGGCGCGCCTACCCTATGTTGACTCGACTCGCATGGGT
>QHTY01000178.1 GCA_003220985.1 Gemmatimonadota bacterium | reverse complement strand
GCCGGTTGGTAGGGGTCGGTCGCCGTGCCGATCACGATGCAGTCGCCGAGTGGCACGTGCTTGAGATCTGCGTCAAGCGCGCCGACCACCTGTTCTTTGACGAAGATCCGCGTTTCGAACGCCTCCCACCCGTGGGCGCCGCGGTAATCGGCGAACTCGGCGTCGGTGAGTTTGCCGGCGTCGTGCGCGCGCTCGACGACGTAGCGATGCGTGTAGCGCGCATAGCAGTAACTGCAGCCGAATTCGCAGCCGACGTAGGGATTGAGCGACCAATACTCCATCCCCGTTGCGGAGGGCGGGTTGAGGACGCGCTTGGGTGTGAGCGAAACGAACCGGGTGCCACGGAGGCGCTCGTCGAGGACGGCGTCGGACAGTCGGACAGTCTGACGGTCGGACTGCAGGAGGGGGATCTGTTCAGCCACAACGCGCCCAGCCGCACTGGAGGCACACCAAGCAGCGCATTCGGGACAAGCATGGGCCTGGGGATCCGGCTTTGGCGGGGGCGCCTGGGCATTGCGGACAGCCATACGCACCCGAATATAACCCGAATATCGTGCTCAGCAACCAGGCCTTTAGGCCGGGCTTACGTAGCGCCTCCACCCGAAGTACACGGGGACGCCCAGCAGCACGAGGATCAGACCCAGGAACGCGTACGTGCGGGTCGAGTCCTGTACGAGCAGATCGACGGCGATGAGGCCGGTCAGCACAACGTAGAGGGCAGGCAAGAAGGGATAGCCTGGGGCTTTGACGGGACGCGGGATGTCGGGCCGTTTTTGTCGCAGTCGGAAGATTCCAACCGCCGTGACCGTGTAGAAGACCACCGCAGCGAAGATCACGAAGTTGAGTAGTTGTCCGTAGGTGCCCGACAGACAGAGGACGCAGGTCCAAATCGCCTGGACGATCAATGCCAGCGCGGGCGTCTTATACGTGGGATGCAGATTCGCTGCCGACTTGAAGAACAGGTTGTCGGTAGCCATTGCGTAGTACACGCGCGCCCCCGACAGAATCAGCCCGTTGTTGCAGCCGAACGTCGAGATCATGATCGCGATCGCCATGATGTACAGGCCCGGCGCGCCGAACATCGCCTGCAGTGCCGCCGTCCCGACGCGGTCCTGCGGGGCGTGGGCGATGGCGTCCTGTGGCAGCACGACCAGATATGACACGTTCGCAAGGACGTACAGCGTCGTGACGATCAAGACGCCGGCACCCATCGCGAACGGCACGTCCTTCTCGGGATTCTTGAGCTCGCCGGATGCGAAGCCGACGTTATTCCACGCGTCCATCGAGAACAACGAACCGACCATGGCCGCGCCCACCACCGGTAAGACCGACAGCGTGAGGGCGCCGCCGGCCCAAAAGTTCGCGCCCCAGTTGGCGGCGATCGCCGCGGCGTTCCGCCCGATCGTGATCCCCAGGAGAATCAGGGCGGCGAGGGACGCCGTCTTGATCGCCGTCAGGGTGGTCTGGATGAACGCCGCCGTCCTGACGCCGCGCACGTTGATCCAGGTGAGCAGCACGATGGAGCCGATGGCGAAGATGCGTTGCGGTGAGATACCGACGGCGATGTCGCCGATCGGCAGCGGCAGATGCAGCGTGGTGCCAAGACCCGGAAGCACATCCGGCGAGAGGCCCGGCCAGAGCACCGAGGTAAAGCGGGCGAAGGCAACCGCGACCGCAGCGATCGTGCCGGTTTGAATCACGACAAACAGTGTCCAACCATAGAGATAGCCGAAGAGCGGTGAGATCGCTTCGCGCAGATAGATGTAGTTGCCGCCCGCTTTTGGATACATCGCCGCGAGCTCGCCATACGACAGCGCCCCCAGCAGAGTCACGACTCCCGACAGCACCCACACGAACAGCAGCACACCGGGGGAATGGACCTGGCGGAGGATATCGGCGGATACGATGAAGATGCCGGATCCGATCATCGATCCGACAACGAGCGCGGTGGCATCGAGCCGGGAAATCGCCCGGACGAACTCGACCCGCTGGGGTTGGACCGGGGTGGCAGTCATGAGGCGATAACCTAGTTCTCATTCCCACGGGCCGCTATCTTTGCGGTCCACCACGCCACCGGAGATACCGTGCGTCTCCTGCCGCGCGAAGAAGAGTTTTTCGATCTGTTCATCGATGTGGCCAACCGGAACAAGGAAGCCGTTGGGTTTCTGCGGAAGGTGTTCGAATCGCCCGCCGACCGCCGCACACCGCATGTCGAAGCGCTGAAGCGCCTCGAACACGAGGCCGATCAGGTGACGCACGAAGTGGTCAACCGGCTGGACCGCACTTTTATCACGCCCCTGGATCGCGAGGATATCCACCAGCTCGCGTCGGACCTGGACGATGTCATGGACGCGATGGATGGTACCGCCCGGCGCGCGCAGATCTTCCGGCTCGGCGCCGCGCCGCAGGGCGTGCTGCGGCTCGTCGATGTACTGGAGCGAATGATGGGCGTGCTGGCGGAGGCGGTCAGTCGCCTCAAGAAAGGGAACGATGTCATCAAGTATTGCGTGGAGGCGAAGCAGCTTGAGGAAGAAGGCGATTCGATTTATCACGAGGCACTGGGCCAGCTGTTCGAGAAGGAGCGCGACGCAATCGAGCTGATCAAGTGGAAGGAGATCTACGATAATCTGGAGGGCACGCTCGACCAGGCCGAGGACGTCGCCAACGTGGTCGAGTCCATCACGATCAAGCACGCCTGATGGGCGCCTCCGTCTGGTTCGTGCTGGCGATTCTGTTCGTCGCCCTGATCTTCGATTTTATCAATGGATTTCACGACGCGGCAAACTCGATTGCCACAGTCGTTTCGACGCGCGTGCTGTCCCCCAGCGCGGCAGTCGTATGGGCGGCGTTCTGGAACTTCATCGCGGCGTTCGTCTTCGGCACGGCGATCGCGAGGACGGTGGGCAAAGGGCTCATCGACATCAACGTCGTCGATTCGACGGTGGTGCTCGCCGGGCTCCTCGGTGCCATTATCTGGGATCTCGTCACCTGGTGGCTGGGGCTGCCGACCTCGTCCTCACACGCGCTGGTGGGGGGTTATGCCGGCGCCGCGGTCGCGAAGGCGGGGTTCGCGGCGATCATCGCGAGCGGCTGGACGAAGACGCTCGTGTTCATCGTCGTAGCGCCGGTGATGGGCTTCGTCCTGGCGCTGGTGCTCACCGTCGCGCTGTCGTGGGCGCTGCGGCGATCGTTGCCGCGACGTGTCGACAAAGCATTCCGCGTGCTGCAACTGGTTTCCGCGGCGCTGTACTCATTGGGGCACGGCACGAATGACGCGCAGAAGACTATGGGTATCATCGTCGCGCTGCTCGTTTCGAGCCAGGCGCTGTTCGTGAATTTTCCCGTTCGCATGTTCCATCTCACGGACGCGACCAACGTCCCGCCATGGGTCATCCTCGCTGCGGGCGCCGCGATCGCCCTCGGCACGATGGCGGGCGGATGGCGCATCGTGAAAACGATGGGCCAGCGAATCACGAAGCTGACGCCGTTCGGCGGCTTCTGCGCCGAGACGGCCGGGGCGATCACGCTGTTCGTTTCATCGCATTTTGGAATTCCGGTGAGCACCACGCACACCATCACAGGCGCGATCACCGGCGTGGGCGCCGTGCAGCGCTTCTCCGCGGTGCGTTGGGGTGTGGCGGGAAGGATCGTGTGGGCCTGGGTCGCCACGATTCCGGCGGCTGCCGGCATCGGCGGACTCGGCTACCTGTTGCTGCGCGCGGTGGTGTAGCGACTACGCGACCTTCACTCAGTCACTGAATAAGCGACGCAGCCCACGCTCGGTCTCCGCGAGTGCTTCCTGGAAATGCTGCAGATCGCCGCCATAGCCGAAGCGCAGGAATCCCGGCATCCCGAAGTGATCGCCGGGGCAGAGCAGCACGCTGTGCTGGGCGCGCAGTTTCTCGACGACCTCGGGCGCCGGAATGGCGCCGCGATAGCGGGCCCAACAGATCGCTCCCGCGTGCGGCGCATGCCAGGTAAAGGTGTCGCCGAAGCTCTTGAGCCAGGCTTCCATCACCGGATAATTGGCATGCAGGATGCGGCGCGTGCGTTCGATCAGCTTCTCGCGCACGAGCGGATCGAGCGCGACCGCGGCGAGGTGGTCGGACGCCCCCGCCGGGCCGATGGTGGTGTAGTCGTGCCGCGCCCACGCTTCCTGGCTGAACGCGGGCTGTGAGACGATCCACCCGATCCGGAGCCCGGGCAGGCCGTACGCTTTCGACAATCCATTGACGATGATGACCTTGTTGTATCCGCTCCCCCAGAACGACTGGGTCGTCTTGCCGCCGCGCTCGGCGCCGGTATACACCTCGTCCGCGAGAATCCAGGCGCCAACCTCCGCGGCACGGTCGAGGATCGCCTTGCGGATCGCGTCGCTGAGCACGTGCCCGGTCGGATTATGGGGATTGGTGACGACGACGAGCTTGGTGCCCGACACGATCGCGGCGCGAATGTCTTCGGCGTGCGGTTCCCAGCCGTCCTTCTCATCGAGCTGAAACGCCTTGGCTTGCGCGCCGAGATTCTGCGCCAGGCCCCAGGTCTGCAGGTAGTTCGGCATCATCACGGCGACCTTGTCGCCGGGCTCGAGCAGGCGCCAACAGGTCACGAAATTTGCCTCGGAGCTTCCCGTGGTCACGAGCACCTGATCGGGCGACGCGCCGGGATAGAGCGCGGCAATGCGTTCGCGCAGGAGATCGGTGCCGTTCGACTGGCTGTAGCCGAGGCGGACTTCGAGCAAGGGCAGCGCGGACGCGCCGGCGAGGCCGAGCAGCCCCTGGATCGTGAGCGGATGGACGCCGGATTCGGAGAGATTGAAGCGCACCCGGTTTTCCCAGGTGCTCTGCCAGCGTTCGAGATCGAACGGGACGAACCGTGTGGGGAGTGTCATAGCTGGTAAAGCTGCCGCAGGTCTTCCGGTTTCTCCAGCCAGTAATCGGGAGCGAGGTCTTGGAGGTGCGGGCGATCGAACGGTCCCCAGAGCACGGCCGCGGTCTTCACCCCCGCGGCGCGCCCGGACTCCAGATCGTGCCGCGAGTCGCCCACGAACACGGTTTCGGCGGGCGTCACGCCCAGCCTCTCAACGGCTTTGAGTACCGGCTCGGGGTGCGGTTTGGAGTGCGTTACGTCGTCGCAGCCGATGACGATGTCGAACGTGTCGTCGAGGGCTGAGATGCGGAGCCCGCGCATCGCGCCGTCGCGGAGCTTGCTGGTGACAACGCCGAGCCGTTTTGCGGCCCGCTTGAGCCGGCGAATCTCTTCGACGACTCCTTCATATGGTCTCACCAGCGCATCGTGATGCGTGAGGTTGTAGGTCCGATACGTCTGCACCATCGCCTCGATCTCTTGCTTATCCTCCGTTATCTCCCCGAACTGCGCCCAGAGAGGGGTTCCCAGACCTTTGATCCACATGTCGTCGGGCGGCAGCGGCTCGTTGGAGCGGTGCAGCGCCATCGTGTGGCGGTAGGATCGCAGGATCAGGTCGATGGAGTCGATGATCGTGCCGTCGAGGTCGAAGAGGAAGGTTGTGAGCGTCATCGCTCACAAGCTAGTGCTCGGGCCGTTTGATTGCAGGCAGGCTACCAGCTCGACGCTGAGCGTCACATCGGCAGCGTCGGCAGGCGGCAGCGCGTGGTGCCACGCAAGCAGATCCGGCACCACCAGCGCTTGCGGACGTGACAACAGATCCTCCAACAGCAGCTCTTCACCGGCTGTCATTCCTGACGCCAGTCGCGAGACCAGTCGATCGAGTGCGGTGAGCTGTTCCCCATTGCCGCGCCGCGCGGCCCGCCGTGCGGCTGACAACACCCACGGGATGAGCCGCCGGGCGAGGCGGTCGCGATCACTCGCGCGCCAGCGCGCGTCCTGCACGGCTGCGAGTCGCGATCTGATCAACGGCGCGGCCGCAGCGATCGCGTGCCGCAGGAAACTGCGATCGACAGCTCTTGGCTCAGCGGTAACGGCTGTAGCGAGAATCCTGCTGGCGGCAGCGGGAGACGTGCGCGCCGTCTCGCCCTCGACGACGATTGCTTCGACCAACTTGGCGATGCGCACGATGAGAATCGTGCAGGGCTGGTCGCCTGCAATTGCCGCCGCGCACGGGCCGGCCGGCGCACCGGCGGAAGAGGATACGAGCGTCGCCAGTTGATCGCACCAATCGAGGCGGCCGCCAGTGCCGGCGACCTGCTGCGCACTCACCTTGTTTGCCAGGCGCTCCTCGATGGCTAGGGCGCGTGCCAGCGCCGGCGGCGGCAGGAACGTGACCGTCGCGATCGCAGCGTGCGACGAGCCGAGCCGGTCGATCCGGCCCACGCGCTGCGCCAGGCGCGCGGGACTCCACGGCAGGTCGTAGTGCACGACGCGCTCGGCGTCCTGGAGATTGAGCCCTTCGCTCAAGAGGTCGGTCGCCACCAGGACATCGGTCTGTAGCGCGGCGACGGGCTGCGGTCCACCCTGCGCTCGCGGCGCGAAGGCGCGCAGAACCTCGTGGCGTGAAACGTCTCCCGACGCGAAGCGGCCGGCGTGTCCAAACACGGCGGCGACGCGCCGGTGATGAAGACACCGCAGCAGGTATCGCGCTGTCGGCTGCGCGTCCGTAAAGACGATGGTCTTGCCAGAGCGCTCGCTGAGCAGCCGCTCCAGCGCGGCGACTTTCGGATCGCGCGCCGGCGCACGAGCGAGCAGCTGGCGCAGGCGCGCGAGAATCTTGCGATCATCGGCACATGGCGTGGACCCGTTCGCCGCGTGCTCGAGCAGCAGCGGGAACAGCACCAATTGAATGTCGGACTCGGGGGCACGCGGGAAGCAGCGCTGGAACTCGCGCGGCGTGAGCGCACGGCCTTCCGCCGCCGCGCGCACCGCGAGATCGAGGTAGGCGTCATGCCGCGCCAGCGCGGCATGAAACGCGGGAAGGCTCGATCCCAGGCGGCGCAGCAGCATCAGCCGGAGCAGGGGAGCCGCGCCACCCCCCGCACGCAGCGCCGCGACACCGGAGGCGAGGTCGGAGATCAACTCGTCGGGCGCCGGTCCCGCACGCAGTGCTTCGGTCGTCGATCGCGGAAACACCATGCGGACCGGCCCGCCGTCGTACGCGGTCTGCACGCGTTCGCGTGAGCGTGCGACGACGACTCGCGCGACGGCGGCGTGGGCCAGCGATCGGTCGGCCTCGCGCCGCGCCGCGTTGCGTAACGACGGAACGCCCAGCGCCGTGAGGGCATGGTCGCGGAGAAACAACCGCAGGAGGTGCAAGAGGTCGGCGACGCAATTGTGGATCGGCGTTGCGGTCACCAGGAGGACCTGGCTACCCACAACGTGGCGGGCCAACGCACGGTACCGGTTGGTGTCGGGGTTTCTGAAACGGTGCGCCTCGTCAACGACGACAAATGCGGCGGTCGGGCGGTCGGGCGGTCGGGCGGTCACCACACTGAGTGATTCGTGTGTGATGATCGGTGCTTCCTGGACGCCAAAGCGATCCAACAAAGCGCGCCATTGTGAGACCACACGACAAGGACGAATGGCTCCTGTCGGGCGAGCGCCACTGCGAGCGCGACATAGGATTTCCCAAGTCCCACCTCGTCTGCGAGCAGCGCGCCGCCGTGGCGTGCGATGATCGAGGTGAGCCGCTCGGCGGCGGGGATCTGGTGCGGCGCGAGCCACGCGGGCCAGGAGGAGAGGGGCGGCGCGATCGACGCCATCGGCGTCCCGTCGAGCAGCGCCCGCGCCGCGGCGCAGGCGACATCGCGCGGGGCTGCCTCCCCCGGCGGTTCGAGCGCGACCGCGAGGGGTTCCGCAACCGGAACGAGGTGCTCAGACAGAATCCGCGGCCAACGCGCGGCGGTCGGCGCCATCGAGTTGGAGGGCATCGGCGACGAGATCGTCGGCTGGTTCGCAGCGTTCGCCGCGACGCGCGAGCTCGTCCCATACTGGAGAGCCGCCGCGTGGGATCGGTAGGCCCCGAACGACGTGTGCGTTGAAGCGGCGGAAGCCGCCGCGCGCGGGATCCGCGACGAGCCGCGCGAGGGCGGTCAGCCAACGTGAGTTGAAGAGCGCTGCTAGCGCAGCCGCGTCCGCCGCATCGCGCGTCGCGATGCCGTAGGCCGTATTGAGCGGCACGAGCTCGGGTGCTGGCACGGCGGCCGCGAGGCGCCGGCTCAGATCGGGCCAGACGACCCGATGCCGCGCGAAGCCGAGACCGGTGCGAAACAGCTGCCAGGGAGGCCCAGCGCGGTAGTCCGCGCGCCGACGCAGCCGCTCCTCATGGCCGGCGAGTCGGTCGGTGAGCTCCCGCGGTAGACGCTCGAGAGGCAATCCGTCCGCGCCATGGGTCCACAGCACGTACCGGCGTGGCCGGCAGTGCCAGGCGGCGATGTCGCGCCCGCGAATCGCGGGCCGCGTACCCGCGCACTGCCGATCGAGGACAAAGAGATCGTCGGCGCCGGTTTTCACGCCGAGTTGTGGTGTCCAGCGATCGCCGACCGTGGGAAATTCGACTTGGAGCCGCCGGCGGACGCGTTCCACACCTGGCATCAGGATCCACGGGCCATCGCTTTGCAGCTGGCGCTGCGGGACACACGGCGCTGCGCACTTTGCGCCGAGGGCGGTGGCAGTCAACTCCGTTCCGGTGGGCTCGGCACGCACCGCAACCAGTGCCATGGGGTACACCGCTGCCCCGAAGGCATGCGCGATCTGCTCTGGTAATGGTGCGGCGCGCTCGACCCGCGTCGTCCGCGCCACACACCGGCGCAACGGCTCGGCGTAGCCGGTGGTCGCGAGCTTGGCAGGGACGAGCAGCGTGACGACGCCGCCAGGGCGCGAGAGCTCGAAGGCACGTTCAATGAATGCGACGGCGAGATCCGGCAAATGCGCAAATCCTCGCGTGGCGGCAGGTCGCCAGCAGGTGTAGCGACTGGCGAGAGTCTCACGCACGCGCGGTGCCAGCCGTTCGGCGCGGACCCACGGCGGATTGCCCATCACGAGGTCGAACCCGCCGCGGTGCATCACCTCGGCGAAGTGGGACTCGAACGAGAAGACGGGAGCCGTGCCCTCCTGCCGCAGCTTGCGCCGCGCGAGCCGCAATTCCCGCAGGCCCTGACGCAGTCGCGCCAGCCGCTGCCGTTGATCGAGGTCCAACCCACGACGCCGGCCAAAGAGATCGCGATTTCGCGCCGCGCCGAGCAACTCGGCGATGGCAGCTTCGAGCGCGGCACAGCCGTCGTCCAGAAGCTTTCGCGCCAGCGCTGCCTCGGCGCGGCCCAACTCGGCCTCGGCGGCTCGCTTCTTCGGGCCGGTTAGGAAGAAGTGGCGCTGGCGGGCGTCGGTAAGCCTACGAACCTCACCGGTCCCGCCGCGGAAGGCGCGACCGCCGAGCGAGGCGGCGAGCATTAACGGGTCGAGCAGCGCGTCGCCTTGCAGCACGTGCCCGTCGAGGTTGGGCAGAGGTGCGACATGGGCCAGGTCGGGACTATCCTCGTCCGCCACGAGGGCCAGCCACAGCCGCAATTCCGTGAGGCGCACGGCGGTCGGTGTGAGGTCGACGCCAAACAGCGAGCTGGCGAGGACATCGCGCTTCACGGCGAGCGTCGGACCCTCGCCGGCGGCGCGCCGCAATCCAACGAGCTCGTCGAGCGCGCCCAAGAGGAAGGCGCCAGACCCTGCGGCGGGATCGAGCACCGTGAGCCCGCGCAGGTCGGGAGGCGGGCGGGGCGGAATGCCGTCGTGCACCCAGCGCGCCGCGGCCGCCCGAGAAAGTCCAATCCGATGCGTGAGTACCGCTTCGAGTCCTGCCCGGACCATTTCACGCACCAGCGATGCCGGGGTGTAGTAGCTCCCGCTCGCCCGCCGGTCGTCCGGGTCCATCACGCCTTCGAACACGCGGCCCAGCATGTCAGGCGCTACGAACTCGCCGGCATCGTGCTCGCGCACGGAGAAGTGAAAGCGCTCGAACAGGTGGTCGAACGCGTCGCGCCAATCGGCGTTGCCCCACATCGCCGGGCCATGCTGCCTCTCGAGTCGTGACGGCTCGAACAACCCACCGTTGAGGAATGGAATCCTGCCCAAAGCTCGCGCAGCCGCACCGCGCTCCTCTGGCGGCCGATTCAACGCGCCAAAGCACAGCGCGTGCAGGAAGGAGCGATGAAAGTGCCGGCGGCCGGCGATCGCCCGGTCGAGGAGGTGCGCCACGTAGCGCGTGTCGCCGTTCAGCCACCCTTTCGACTGGATGAAATAGAGGAAGAGCACGCGCGTGAGGGCGGTGAGCGTCAGTGCGTGCCGATCGACCTGCGAGCGGGGCGTGCGCAGGCGGTCGGTCAAGCGATCGAGCGTGCGGCGAAAGGCACGAAAGAAGCGGGGCGTCACGCCTTCGCTCGCCAGCACCTCGCCGATACGGAGAGAAAGGGCGAGCGCTGACTCGGCGGCCGTCGGGGCGAGTCGTTCGAGGATCGCCAGCGCCGGACCCGAAGGACGGGCCGGGGAGATCGTGGCCATGCGTATTCCGACCGGCCCTGCCGCGCAGACGAGCCGCCGCGGCTCGCCGCCCAGAGCGCAGGCGAGGCCGCGCTCCGCACCGGCAGCGAACCTGCGCGCGGCGATCCGCGCCGCCACTTCGGGCGCGTCGGCATCCAGTGCGAAGACTCGGAAGGCGCCGTGGCGGGCGATCAAGGCCGCGCGGGTGATGCCCGTCGTGTCGCCGCCGAGCCACGCCTGCACGGGTACGGGCTCCCAGACTGGCTCGTACCCGAGTGCGGCGAAGAGCTCGCGAAGATTCTCGATCTGTGTCGTGCGGGCGAGAATGTCCCGCAACACGAACACCCCTCGTGACAGAGGAGTGAAGGTGTGGCTGGATGGTTATGGATTAGGTACCGAACGACGGCAGGCTGGTGCGTTTTTACGTGCGGCGTGTTGCGTGCGGCGTATGACCCTTACGAGTAACGCCGCACGCCGCACGCAGTCACGTGCCTTTCTTCAGCCGGATCTCTCCGTTCACAGTGCTCAGACTGAGCCCTCGGCCCCCGGCGCCGATCGTGCCGCGCAGCCGCCGCTGGCTGAAGCGCCCGGAGATCATGAGTGGCCAATCGGTCTCGATGTCGCCGTTCACGGTGTTGGCCCGGACCTCAGTGTCGAGCTTTCCATTGGGAAGAATCAGCGTGATCCCGCCGTTCACCGTGCTGAACTCGAGATCGTTGGTCCAATCCGCCCGCCCCAGCTGCGCGTACACAGAGCCGTTCACGGTGGACGCCTCGGCGAGGCCGGTCGTGGTCACACGGACGCTGCCGTTCACGGTGCTCGCGCGCACGTCGCCCTTCAGTCCCTCGGCTGACATCTCGCCGTTCACGGTCTGGCCGTTGAACTCGACGGCGGCAGGCACCTGCACTTCGAAGTCGACGGTCACATCGTTGTTGTCGGTGCTCGAATGCCACCGGTCGCCCGGCTCACAGGTGTTTTCCTCACGAGCGCGTCGCGGGGTGGGATAGACGGCGCAGATCGTGATGCCTGCGTCGGACTCGACGACCTTGATCTCCACCTCATCGGGATCGGAGCGCCGCGCGTGCTTGCGCGCGTTCACGACCGCCTCGGCGCCGCTCGCCAGCACCGCGCGCACGTCACCGTTCACCCCTTTCACTTCCAGCCGCTTCCCGGCCGCGATCCGGCCATGCCAGTTGAAATCCTGGGCGGTCAGCGCGGCAACGGCACCGATGCAGAGCGCGGTCGTGAGCAGGACGGTTCGCATAGCGGCTCCCCTGTTAATGCGTGTTCAGGCGGTAGGTGTTCTTGTACTGCCGGCTGTACATCTTCGCGTACTGACGCGCGTATCTCGGTGCGTACTGCGCCGCATACTGCGCGGCGTATTTGGGTGCGTACGCCGCGGCGTAGCGTGTGGCATATGCAGTCACGCTGCCCAGATCCCAGCTGAAGCTCGTATCCGTGTCGGCGTCGTGATCCTTGTCGTGGTCGTCGTAGTCGTTGTCGTTCTCGTCGTGTTTGTGCTTGCGATCGATCCGATCCCGCAGCTCCTGGGGACGGCGCATTTCGATGTCGCCCTGGAACGACTCCAGCTCCATGCGCGCGCTCCCCGAGCCGATCTTGAACGTCTTGCGATGCTTCCCTGTCGTGCTCGTGAGCGGGAGCGCAAAGCTGGCATCGATGTCGCCGTTCGCCGTCGCCGTAGTCACGGTGACGTTGGCGCCCTCGGGTATGGAGACCGAGATGTCCCCGTTGTGCGACCCGAAGCTGTAGGATCCGCCATCCTTGACGGTCCCCTCGTAGACCACGTCACCGTTGATCGTCCCGGCGTCGACACTCGACGACTGGATTCCCGTCATCATCACGCTGCCATTCGTGGTTTCGAGCTTGATTTCACCGCTGACGTTGGTCAGCTCGACGTCTTCGTTAACCGAGTTCACCTCGATACGTCCCGAGGCGTCCGCGAGTGTGACGGAGCCCTGAATCGAGTGGAGCGTGATGATGCCCTTGCCGCCGCGCACGTTGACCTCGCCATTCACCGTCTCGGCGCTGATCGCTCCCTGCACGCCGTCGACCGTGATGTCCGCATAGGTGCCGCTCAGGCTGAGTGCCATGGACTGGGGGACGGTAATGTCGAAATCGATCACCGACGGAGCGCCTTCGCGGCTACTCGCCTTGACGACCACGGTGCTCCCGACCAACGAGACTTCGACCCGTCCACGGCGGCCGGTTTCGGCGTGCACTTTGACGCGATTCTCGCTCCACCCGTGGACGGTGATCCCACCCCCGAAATTGTTGACCGAAAGGCTGGCGCCGGCCGGCACGGCGATGGTCGTATCGGTCTGTCGTTGCGATGCGAGCGCGACCAGCATCGCGGCGGCCAGCGTTGCAAACATGTCTGTTCCTCCTAGGACCGGGCCGCGGCCATGTCATTCACACGCCGCAGCAGCTCCACCTTGCGCCGCATCGTGTCGGCGAGATGGAGGTTCAGGTACGCGTTGCCGGGATCGTTCCGCAGCGCAATGCGCGCCTCTGCGATCGCCCGGTCGATGATGGCCAAATTCTTCCGCACGATGCGCACGGTCGTCGAATCGAGCCGCTTCTCATTCAGCGTCAGCGCGGCCTGCAACTCGCCGATGGCGATATCGGTAGAGCCCGTCCAGCTGGCCACCCGCGTGCTTGCCGGTCGGGTCACGGCGATGGGCTCGGGAGCGTTCGTAGGTCCCTGCCGCAGCGCGAGCCATGCACCGCCACCCGAAAGGAGGACCAGGGCAATGCTCGCCGCAAGGAGCTGCGGGACGGTGAAGCTGAAGCGGCGGTGGGCGGGAGTCGTGTCCCGGCTTACCCCGGGGCGCCGCCCCGGGGTCAGGCCCGCACGAATCCCGACCCACAGATCCTTCGCCGGCGGCGTGTCCTCGAGCGTCTTCGCCCGCGCCACCACCTGCCGCAGCTCGCCGAGCGTCGCGTAGCACTGACCGCAGGTCGAGAGGTGAGCCTCGAGGGCCGCACGCTCGGTGTTATCGAGCTCGCCGTCGATGTACTCCGACAGCCGGTTCGTCCATTGATCGTTCATCGTTCCAAGTGCCTCCGCAGCGCCATCCGCGCATGATGCAGCTGCGATTTCGACGTGCCCGGCACGACGCCGAGCATGCGCGCAATCTCCTCGTGGCGATACCCCTCCACGTCGTGCAACACGAACACCTGCCGTGCTCCTTCGGGAAGGCTCGCGAGCGCTTCCTCGAAATCCATCGACAACTCCGGCGTCAGCGGCTTGCTCGTCACGCCGTCGAGCGGCTCTTCCGCATTAATGAATCGACCCCGCTCGATTCCGACGCTCTTGCGACGGGCCAGGACAACGTTGACCGCCAACCGGTGCAGCCATGTCCCGAACGCCGACTCGCCGCGGAAGGTCGACAGCTTCTGCCACGCGCGAATGAACACGTCCTGCGTGACATCGTCTGCCTCGTCGGCGTCGAGCATGCGGCGCACCAACGTGTGGACCCGGGCAACATGGGTGCGGTACAAGCGCTCGAATGCACTGGGGTCCCCGCTCGCCGCGAGGGCCGTGTCGGCCGCTATCGAGTCAGCAGTCAGAGTGTCCTCGAGCACCTGTCGGGGCATGCACGGTGTTGGATATGCAAGCAGGCCAAAAGGTTGTAGTTAGATTTGCGGCCAAATGGCGCCTTCAATTGTAGCGGTTCTGGCCATCGGTGGTCTGCTGGGATTCCGCCATGCCTTTGAGCCGGACCATCTTGCGGCCGTCTCGACCCTGGCCAGTCGTCCTGGCGGCCGGCTCTGGAGCGCCGCCCGGTTGGGCCTGATTTGGGGCGCCGGCCATACCGTGACGGTCGGTGTGGTTGTCGGCCTGATCGTCGTGCTCGGCCTGCAGCTGCCGCCTGCTCTCTGGCCCGTGGCGGAGATAGCCGTGGCCGGGTTGCTGGTGTTGCTCGGGACATCGGTGATCTGGCGGTACGTCCGGGGCCGCTGGCACATGCACGTCCACACGCACGCCGCGGCGCAAGCCCATCTGCACCTGCACAGCCATACGAGTGATTCGAGCCACAGTCATGCGCATGTAGCCGGCGACGCCCGCCGTTCACTGGGCTTCGGTATCGCGCACGGGCTGGCGGGGAGCGGCGCGATCGCCGCACTGCTCGTCGCAGCCGTGCCCGATACGATCTCGCGGCTGGTGTACTTCGCCGCGTTTGGCTCCGGCACGGTGATCGGGATGCTCGGCGTATCGCTAACTCTGTCGGTGCTGGTGCGATTGGCCGCAGACCGGGGCGCCCGATGGGCGACGATTCTGCACCTGGGGGCTGCGGCGGGAAGCGTTGTGGCCGGCTTCGTACTCGCGCAGCAGGTGATAGCCGCGCCGTAGCGATTATGTCGTTTGGGGCGGGGCGGCCTCGACGAGGGAGTGTAGAATAACCCACCGATCACCTCCCCCCGAGGGCTCCATGAACCGCGTTCCGGCTGTGTTCGCTGTCCTCTTGGTGCTTCCCGTCTCCGTTTTTGGTCAGGACTCCACCGCTAAAGGGAACGCGACTCCATTCCGCAAAGGTCAGTGGGCCGCGCAATTCCAGGCGGGCACGGCTTTCGGTTCGCTCGGGTTCATCAAGTTCCGATCACCGACCCGCGCACTCGTGCTCGATTTGCGCATCGAGGGCTCGCATTCCGAAGCGATCCTGACCGACAGCAGCGGGGGAAGACGATTCGGGGGATTAGAGTCGGAGGCATTCACGCAAGTGCGGTTCGGGTGGCGACGCTATCGCGGGGACGGGACCGCGGCGAAGGTCGTCTCGCACTATTCGTTCGGCGCGCTCGCCGGCTTCGAGCACCACGTCGGGGCAGCGCGTGGCGGGTCCTCGCGATCCAACGGAGGGACGGCCGGAGTCTTCGGTGATGTGGGAGGAACGTATCTGCTTACTTCCAGATTCGGCATTGGTGCGCTGGCCACCGCCGCCGTTTCCTACCGAACCGTTGTGTCGAAATCGTCGTTCGGCACGGCGTCCCGCGACTGGTCGATCGGAGGTTCGGCATTGAACGCGTCACTCGTGGCGACTGTCTACTTCTAGGCGCGATAGCTGCGGCCCCGCCATTCGATGAGTCGCCGGCCGCGCAAGGCCGATCGGATCGCGTCGTGCAAATCGGTAGAGAAGGAAGAACAGGACGATGATCCACGGTGCCGCGAGCAGCCAGCTCATTTTCGATTTTCGAGCGCGGAGACGACGACGGCGGTCACGAGATGGCCCGTGGCATTCGCCATGGTGCGAAACATGTCGGAGATGCGGTCGAGTCCGATGAGAATCGTGAGGCCCGCCACCGGCAAGCCGGTGGCCTGGAAGGCGGGGAGCAGGCTGATGACCCCTCCGGATGGAACCGCTGCGACCGTGAGCGATGCCAGAAACACCGCGATGCCGGCCGCGAAGACCTGCTCGACGCCGAATGGTATGCCGTAGAGACGCGCGATGAACACGACCGCAATTGCCTGAAAGACGGCACTCCCGCCCCGATTGATGGTGACGCCGAGCGGCAGCACGAAGCCCGAGACGGGGCGCGGCAGCTGCAGGTTGCGGTCGGCGGCATCGAGCATGGCCGGGAGCGCCGCCATTGACGTGGTTGTCGAGAACGCCACCATCATCGAGGGGAAGGCCACGCGCAGAAAGCGCAACGGTCCGAGGCGGGCGAGCAGCCAAACGCTCGGCAAGTAGATGATCGCGATGAACAGCAGGACACCCAAAATGACGGTCGCGATGAATCCGAGCATCGCGAACACCAGCTTCCACCCGACCTGCGCCACGAACGGCGCGACGAGCGCGAAGATCCCGACGGGCGCGACCAACAACACCCAATGGACAATCCGAACCAGGGCGTCGGTCACGGCATCGGCGATGGTCGTGAGTGGCGCCCGCTTTTCGGGCGGCAGCGAAGCGGCGGCGATCCCGAAGATCGTCACGAACACGATGATGGGCAGCAGGTTGCCGTCCGCGGCGGCCTTGAAGGGGTTCGCCGGTACCAGCTGGCTAATGAATTGCGCTCCCGTAGGGATGCCCTCGGCGGCGCGCTGGATCACGGTGGCGTCGGCGCCAGCGGCGGCCCGCACGGCATCTTGTTGCTCGGGGGTCAACGACGTCTGCGGAAGCAGCGTGAGCGCGAGCAGAAATCCGAGCGCGATGCCGAGGATCGCCGTCGCCCAGAAGAACGCGAGCGTCCGCACGACCAGGCGACCGACCATGCGCAGGTCACCGAGTTTGGCAATGCCGGCGAACAGCGCGGTCGCGATCAGCGGGATCACGACCATCGTCAGGAGATTGAGGAAAAGCGTGCCGACCGGCCGGAGTCCTAAGACCCTGTCGGCGAGCCACGGGTGATCCTGTTTTGCGAGTCCGGAGGCCGCGAGGCCCAGCGCAAGGCCCGCGATCAGGCCGATCCCCATCCACAAGTGCCTTCTCATCGGATGACGGCTATTATACCGCCATGACCGAAACCCCACACGCGCAGATGAAAGCTTCGAAGTGGGCGCTCATCCTCGGAGCTTCGAGCGGCTTCGGCGAGGGCGCGGCCCGCGCGCTCGCGCAGGCGGGTTATGACATCGTCGGCGTCCACCTCGACCGGAAGGCGGGCCTCGAGCACGTGGCCCTAATCCGCAAAGACATCGAGAACCTCGGTCGCAAGACGCAGTACTTCAACATCAACGCCGCCGACGAAGAGAAGCGCAACGAAGTGCTCGGCGAGCTGGCCAAACAAAAGCTCAACATCGCCGTGCTGCTGCACTCCCTGGCGTTCGGGACGCTCAAACCGTACATCGGGAACGATGTCCTGACCAAGGCCAACATCGATATGACGCTGGACGTCATGGCCCACTCGCTCGTGTACTGGGCGCAAGGCGTTGTGAAACAGGGATTGATGGGGAAGGGCGGGCGGATCTTCTCGATGACGTCGTCGGGCTCGACGCGCGTCTTCGCTACCTACGGCGCCGTCTCTGCGGCGAAAGCGGCGCTCGAATCTCACACC
>QHTY01000222.1 GCA_003220985.1 Gemmatimonadota bacterium | reverse complement strand
CTCGCCCATGCCGCTGATGATCGTCTGCGCGGTTTCGGGATCGGAGTGCACGCGGAACGTCGGATCTTCCTCGGAGAGCTTCGCGAGCGCGATGCCGAGCTTGTCCTGGTCGGCTTTGGTCTTCGGCTCGATCGCAACCGAGATGACGGGGTTCGGGAAGCGCATCGCCTCGAGAATGATCGGGTGCGCCTCATCGCACAGCGTGTCGCCGGTGCGCGTGTCCTTGAGGCCGATGGCCGCCGCGATATCGCCGGCGCGCACGTCCTCGATCTCTTCGCGCTTATTCGCGTGCATCTGCAGCAGGCGCCCGATGCGCTCCCTGCGGTCCTTGGTGCTGTTGTAGACGTAGGAGCCGGCGCTCAGCACACCCGAGTACACGCGGAAGAACGTCAGTTTCCCGACGTACGGATCGGTCATGATCTTGAACGCGAGCGCGGCGAACGGCGCGTCATCCGCCGCGGGGCGCTCGGCGTGCGTCGCATCGTGGTGCGGCAGATGCCCTTTGATCGGCGGAATGTCCACCGGGGACGGCAGATAATCGACGACGGCGTCCAGCAATGCCTGCACGCCCTTGTTCTTGAATGCGGCGCCGCAGATGACGGGGACGACGTGGCCGGTGATCGTGGCTTTGCGAATGACGGTACGGATTTCTTCTTCGGTCAGCTTGTGGTCTTCGAGATACTTGTGCAGAATCGCGTCGTCTGATTCGACGCACGCTTCGATCATTTCGTGTCGCATCTGGGCGACCTTGTCCTTCAGTGCCGCCGGGATCGGGCCCTCGACGTACTTCTTCCCCATCGTCTCATCGTCGTAGACGATCTCGATTTCGCGCACCAGATCGATGAGACCGGTGAACAGCTCACCGGAGCCGAGCGGCAGCTGGATCGGCACCGCCTTCGTGCCGAGGCGGTCGCGGACCATCTTGAGGCACATGTCGAAGTCGGCGCCGACGCGGTCCATCTTGTTGACGAAGATGATCCGCGGCACGCCATAGCGATCCGCCTGGCGCCACACCGTCTCGGTCTGCGGCTCGACACCGCCCACCGCGTCCAGCACTGTGACGGCGCCGTCCAGCACCCGCAGCGAGCGCTCCACTTCGACGGTGAAGTCCACGTGTCCCGGGGTGTCGATGATGTTGATGCGATACTGCTGATTCAGGCGGGTCCAGAAAGCGGTGGTTGCGGCCGACGTGATCGTGATCCCTCGCTCCTGCTCCTGCTCCATCCAGTCCATCGTGGCCGTACCTTCATGCACCTCACCCAGCTTGTAGGTGCGGCCGGTGTAATAAAGGATTCGCTCGGTCGTAGTCGTTTTCCCGGCATCAATGTGGGCCATGATGCCGATATTCCGAATCTTATCGAGCGGCGTCTGTCGAGGCATTGCTTTCCTTTATTCAGCAAAAACGCGGGGCGACCAGCACCCAAGTGGGCCGGTTTCGCTCCGCTGACACCGGGTAGGGGCGCAGCATGCTGCGCCCGTACTTTCACGGTGCAGGATCCCTTAGATCAGGGTCCCGAAGTTGTCGGTTTAAGGTTCCCCGGGGCATGGCCCCGAGGTCAGTCCCCTACCACCGGTAATGCGCGAACGCCCTGTTGGCTTCCGCCATCCGGTGTGTGTCTTCCTTCTTCTTTATCGTCTCGCCCTCGCCCTTCGATGCCAGGATCAGCTCGGCGGCGAGGCGCTCGGCCATCGTCTTCTCTTTGCGCAGCCGGCTGTACAGAATCAGCCAGCGCATCGCCAGCGCGGTGCGGCGCTCGGGCCGCACTTCCACCGGCACCTGATACGTGGCGCCGCCGACGCGCCGCGATTTCACCTCCAGCGCCGGCTTCACGTTCGAGAGCGCCTGCTTGAACACGTTCACGCCGGGTTGTCCCGTGCGCTGCTCGATCATGTCCATCGCCTGATAGAAGATCCGCTCCGACAACGACTTCTTGCCGCGCTCCATCAGGTTGTTGAGAAACTTCGAGACCGTTTGACTGTCATACCGCGGATCAGCGGGTACTGGGCGCCGAACGGCGGATTTTCTGCGGCTCACTTCCCGGCCTCCTTGGGACGCTTCGCGCCATACTTAGACCGCGACTGCTTGCGCTCGTTCACGCCCGCGGCGTCCAGCGTGCCGCGGATGATGTGATACCGCACGCCGGGCAGGTCCTTCACTCGGCCGCCGCGGATCATCACGATCGAGTGCTCCTGCAGGTTATGCCCTTCACCGGGGATGTATGCCGTCACTTCGAACCCATTCGTCAGCCGTACGCGCGCCACTTTGCGCAGTGCCGAGTTCGGCTTTTTCGGCGTGGTCGTGTAGACGCGCGTGCACACCCCCCGCTTTTGCGGGTTACCACGCAGATGCGGCGCCTTTTCTTTCTTCTCCACGTCGCGGCGGCCGTGCCGGACGAGCTGATTGATGGTCGGCAAATACCCCTCTCACAAATGAATCCAAAAAGGCTGCTCCAAAGCCCGGGAAACTAAACGCATTGTTTGAGTTAGGTCAACCCCCCGATTCTGTGGATTTCCGACTTCCCGGTCCTGGTGCACTGCGGTAGGATTCTCGGAACGATGGGCCGTCTCACTCCCCCACGCCTAGTTCTCTACGCCGGGCTCAGCCTCGGCATAGCCGCTCCTGCTGTTGCTCAGGGACCTGGCTCCGGGGTCCTCCGCGGCGTGGTGTTCGACAGCCTGATCACGTCGGCGCCACTCGAGGGCGCCGAGATCTGGATCGAAAGCACCAATCTCATGGCGAAGAGCGATGCCGCGGGACACTTCGCGCTGACCGCGCTGGCTCCCGGACGCTACGTGCTGACCTTCTACCATCCCATGCTCGATTCGGCCGGGTTGTCGATGCCGCCGGTCGTCGTGGACGTCGTCGCGGGCGACAGCAACAACGTCGCGCTCGCGACGCCGAGCCCTACGCAAGCACATCACCTGCTGTGCCCGCAGGATCCGTTGCGGCGGACGGGAACAGTCGTGGGGGTCGTCCACAATGCCGCGGACGGAAAGCCGGTGGCCGCGGCGACGATCAGCGCGCATTGGACGACGTACGACATCGGCGTCGGTGCGAGTGGGGTTGGTAGCGCCCAACGCGCCGTCGAAGCCAAGTCCGACGCGACCGGCCATGTGCTGTTGTGCGGTCTGCCTACCGACGTGGCACTCGTGCGGCCGACGGTGGATCCGTGGGAATGCTGGTCGTTGATCTGGCTGGGCGTGCGTTCGCGCGCACCAACATAGAGTTGGCCGTCGCGCCCATTACGGGATCGATCAAGGGAGTCGTGCGAAACAGAAACGGCTCGCTGGTGGCGGGTGCGACGATCGTCGTTCTCGGTACTGATGCATCGGTCCAGGCCGATCAGTTCGGTCGCTTCTCACTCGACAGCGTCACCGTGGGTTCCCGGATCCTCGAGGCGCGCGCGGTCGGGTATATGATGGGCCGGGCACAGACCAACGTCCGACAGGGCGCCGGACAGCAGCTCGACATCTTCGTGGG
>QHTY01000177.1:19358-28898 GCA_003220985.1 Gemmatimonadota bacterium | reverse complement strand
AACGATCCGCGAGATCGGGACCTCGCCCGTCGCCGCCCGGTAGTCGTACGGGAGAAACGCGCGGCGGAGCGAGGGAATCTCGTCCAGCCAGGGGTAGTGGAGGGCACCGGGATCCCAGAAATGCACGTGGGCGTCCACCATTAGGGCGTGCTCCAGCCGGCGCGGAGGCGATCGAGCGCCACGGCAAGCACGATGATCGCGCCGATGATGATCTCCTGAATGTAGTTCGGCCATCCCATCTGCTGGCATCCGTTACGCAGGAACGCCATGATCAGGGCGCCGACCACCGAGCCGAACACGCTCCCCTCGCCCCCCTGCAGGCTGCCCCCGCCGATCACGACCGCGGCAATGATGTCCAGCTCCGTTCCGATCGCGACCGTGGGATCGCCCTGCCGCAGGCGCGACAGCTGCATTATGCCGGCGAGTCCGAAGAACAGCCCCGCCGATCCATAAATCGTGAGCTTGAGACGCTCGGTCGCAATGCCGCAGGCGCGCGCAGCCAACTCGTTCGACCCGAGCGCGAACACGCGCCGCCCGAAGACAGTACGGCGCAGCACGGTCGCGGTGAGCACGGCCAGTGCCAGCGTGATCCACACGCCGGGCGGAAGCACCATCCATGCCTGGCGCGGGAACGTGACGAGGAGATCGTTCACCCACGTGGACGGCACGTTCACCGTCTGCTCGTGCGCCAGCCACTTCGCGATGCCGCGCGCGATGCCGAGCATGCCCAGCGTCGCGATGAACGGTACGACCCGCAGCCCCGTGATGAGCAGGCCGTTGCCCAGCCCCACGAGTCCGCCGGCGAGCACCGCGGCGACGACGGCCAGTGCGGGAGGCCAACCGGCCCCAATCGCGAGCGCTGCCACCACGCCGGTGAGCGCGATCGTCGCGCCGACGGACAGATCGATCCCGCCGCCGATGATGATCAACGTCATCCCGATCGCTCCGAGCGCGACGATCACCGTCTGCGTGAGGACGATGCGGAGATTGAATGGCGAGAGGTAGCGCGCCGGCGCGTCCGTGAGTAGAGCGAACACTGCGATCACGAGCACCAGGGCGAGCGCGGGCCCCAGCCGGGCGACGGCGGCGCGGAGGGTCGGCGCGCGGGGCAGGAGCAGTGAGGCCGCGGTCACGTCTGGGCGCGCAGCAGCATGCCGGTGCCGAACTGGATATTCGCCTCGGGTGTCTCGGTCAGCACATAAGCTGGGCCGCCGTCGGCCCGAGGCAAAGGGGCTGGGCGGGACGGTTGACTGGAGGCGCGATACCTAGCACCCTGATAACGGGGGTGTGGAGTCATGACCACGGGTGACGGCTCGTCAGCAAGTCTCGCGCGGCTCCGGAGATTCGCGTACTTGCTGGATGGAGTCGGTCTCGATCCCCTCCTGGGACTGATTCCCGGCGCCGGCGATGCCGCCGGCGCTGTCCTCTCTGCGTGGGTTCTCATCGAAGCGTTTCGCCTCGGGGCCTCCCGCGCCACCTTGCTGCGCATGGCCGGAAATGTGGCGCTCGACGCGGGGCTCGGCGCGATTCCCGTACTTGGGGATTTCTTCGACTTCGCCTGGAAAGCCAATCTTCGGAACGTGGCGCTGCTGGAGCGACATCTGGCGGCGCCCGCGCAGGCCGGGCGAGCGGACCGGGCGTTCGTTTGGCTCATCATCTCTGGTGTGCTGGTTCTGGCGCTCGCGCTGCTCGCGCTCGGGATTCTGCTGACGCGCTGGCTCTTCCACGCAGTGGGTGGCGCGTGAGGAGCAAGGCCCGGCTGCGCATCCGTTCCCCACCTGCCTGATGTGATCGCGCCACAAACTTTGCCACGACGCTGCGGCTCCGGCGCAACTTGCCGTCGCGTCGATCCCCGTCGCTGCCTGCCGGAGGCACGACAGCTCCCTGCGACTTCAAGCCGCGCAACCGCTTCGCGCATTCGACGAACTCGTCGACCGGCGCGCATCACGAGGGCATGCACCTTGCCACCGTGGACGTCGGCCTCATGGGGAAGCGGCGCCGTCACGCTCACGCGACCCCGGTGACGGTGCGCCGGGCAATCCCGGTGTCCCCTCCGTTTTCCTCTCCGCCAACCTCTCCATTGACATCACCAGGTCGTAGCCATCCCGCGTGGCCGGAGGCATGTCCATGAACCGTCTTGTGGTCTTCCTTCTAGCGTTGGTGCCCCTGCAGTCCATCTGGGCTCAGGAGGCGGGTACAATCGTCGGCACCGTAACAGACCTTACGATCGGTGGTCCGGTAGCCGCCGCCCGTGTCACGGTCTCCGGCACGCGCTACAGTGCCACCACCGGTGGCGACGGTCGCTACACGATCGGGCAGGTTCCTCCGGGCACATACGTGGTGCGGGCCCAGGTCATCGGCTACGCAGTCGGACAGCAGGCGAACGTCGTGGTCCGAGGCGGGGACACGGTCGTAGTGAGCTTTCAGCTGCAGCCGCAGGCGGTAGAGCTCAACCCGGTCGTTGCGATCGGCTACGGCACGCAGGCCAAGGCGACCCTGACCGGAGCAGTCAGCGCGGTCGCCGGCGAGGCCATTCAAGGGGTGCCCAACGCCAACGTGTCCAACACGCTGAGCGGCCGGCTGCCGGGTGTGATCACGGTTAACGCGAGCGGCGAGCCCGGGTACGACGGGGCGTCGATTCGGATCCGGGGCAACCACACGCTGAATGATAACAGCGCGCTGGTGGTCATCGATGGCGTGGCTGATCGTACCGGCGGGCTGGAGCGACTGGATCCGCAGGATATCGAAAGCATCAGCGTCCTGAAGGACGCGTCGGCCGCGATCTATGGCGCGCGCTCCGCCAATGGCGTCATCCTGATCACGACGAAGCGCGGGCGCAGCGACACACCGCAGCCGCCGCAGCTCAGCGCGAGCTTCAATCAAGGCTTCAACCAGCCCACGCGCATTCCGAAGATGGCGGATGCGGCGACGTACATGACGATGCTCGACGAGATCGACACGTACCGCAACCGGACACCCCGCTACTCGGCGGACGAAATCCAGAAGTACCGGGACGGCGCGGATCCGTGGCTCTATCCCAACACCGACTGGTTCGCCGCGGTCATCAAGCCCGTCTCCCTGCAAACCAGAGCATCCGCCGCCCTCCGCGGCAGCAGCGATCGGATTGGGTACTACCTGTCCCTAGGCGGCGAGAAGGAAGACGGATATTACCGGAACAGCGCGACCTGGTACGGCCAGTACAACTTCCGGAGCAACATTGACGGCCAGGTCAGTGACCACCTCGCCCTGCGCTTCGACCTGACGGGGCGTCTCGAGGATCGCAACTTCCCGAACCGCAGCGCGGGATCCATCTACTGGATGCTCATGCGCGGCAAGCCGAACCTCCCGGCGTACTGGCCGAACGGGATGCCGGGTCCCGATATCGAGTACGGCGATAACCCAGTCGTCATTTCGACGAAGCAGACGGGATACGACAGGGACCAGCGATACTTCCTGCAGGGCAACCTGGGGTTCGACTGGAAGGTACCCGGGGTGCGCGGGCTGACGTTCCGGGCCAATGCGGCCTACGACCAGTCCTTCCGGAGCGAAAAGCAGTGGCGCACTCCGTGGACGCTGTACGACTTGGACCGGACCACCTACCAGGCGACCGGCCAGGTCGTGCTCCAGCCCGCCCGGCGGGGCTTTAGCACGCCGGAGCTCCAACAGTACGACAGGCGAGGAACGGGGATCCTGCTGAATCTCCTCGGCGAGTACCGCCGCGAGTTCGGGCCACATGCGATTGGCATCCTCGGCGGCGTCGAGCGACAGAAGGCGGACAGCTCGGACCTCAGTGGTTTCCGCAAGGGCTACGTCTCGGATCAGATCGATCAACTGTTTGCGGGCGGCGATCCGGAGAAGACCAACGGCGGCACAGGCTGGATTGCAGCGCGGCAGAATTACTTCACGCGTCTCAATTACGCGTTTCGCGACAAGTACCTCTTCGAATTCGTCGCGCGCTACGACGGCTCGTACATCTTCCCCGAGAGCAAGCGTTTCGGCTTCTTCCCCGGTGTCTCGGCGGGGTGGCGCATCTCGGAAGAGCCCTTCTTCCGCGACAAGGTGCCGCTGTTCAACGAGCTGAAGCTCCGCGCTTCGTGGGGCCGCACGGGGAATGACCGGATCAACGAGTGGCAGTATATGGCGACGTACGGATTCGGCGGCGGGTACGTCTTTGGCGGCACGGAACAGAAGAGCGTCTATCAGACGCGTATCCCCAACCCCAACGTCACCTGGGAAGTCGCGAATCAGGTCGACGTCGGGCTCGAAGGTCGCCTCCTCAACAATCGGCTCTCCTTCGAGGCGGATCGCTTCCACGAGCGGCGGAGCAACATCCTCTGGTATCGGAACGCCTCGGTGCCCCAGACGGCCGCACTGCCTCTGCCCCGCGAGAACATCGGCCGGGTCGCGAGCTGGGGCTATGACGGCTCGATCACCTGGCGCCAGCAGTTCTCCGGCGGCGTCTCCTACGACGTCACGTTCAACGGCGGATATGCCCAGAACAAAGTGGAGTTCTGGGACGAAGCCCCGGGAGCACCCGCGTGGCAGCGTTCGACCGGCTACCGGATGTGCATTCCGGGCACGCAGGCATGCCCCAACGGCGGCCTGTACTACCAGGCGATCGGCGTGTTCAAGGATCAAGCCGCCGTGGACGCCTACCCCCACGTGGCCGGCGCCCGCCCCGGAGACATCATCTTCGCGGACATCGACGGGGACGGGAAGATCACGGCGAACGACCGCATCCGGATCAACAAGACCGGTGATCCCACTGTCACCGTCGGCCTCAGGCTCGGCGCCCAGCTGAGGAGCGTGGATGTCGCCGTGTTCTTCCAGGGCGCCTTCGACGCCGTGCAGTACTGGCGCACGCAATCGGGCGACATCGGCAACTACTACGAAGAATTCGCCGCCAATCGCTGGACCCCCGAGCATCCGACCGACAGGTATCCCCGGGCGTTCAACCGGGAAGAGGAATACTGGATCTCGAACGACAACACCTATTTCCTGCGTGACGCGTCCTACATCCGGCTGAAGACGGTCGAGATCGGCTACCGCGTGCCGAGCCGCTTGACGTCCAGCGTGCGGCTTCGGGACCTGCGGCTTTACGCCAGCGGGTTCAACGTGGTGACGTGGGACAAGTTCAAGCTGCTGGACCCCGAGGCACGGTCACAGAACGGAGCCTATTACACGCAGCAGCGCGTCATCAATGTCGGTGCGTCCGTAAACTTCTGACAGAGAGCACGAGACCATGAGACACACTACCATCGCGGCGGTGCTCGTCCTCGGGCTGACGGGCTGCAACGGGATCCTGGACGTGAGCCCCAGGGATCAACTGTCGGACGACGCGGTCTTCGCCGACCCCAATCTGGCCCAAGCCTTCGTGAACGATATGTATCGCGGTATGGGGCAGGGGCTCTATGAGATCATGCTCAGCTCCATGGCCGACGAGACCCATTTCATTCACGTGTATCAAACGGACAAAGTCGTTCAGGCGCGGATCACGCCGAGCGACCGGGGCGCCCTCGACGACAACCGTTTCAATCACTTCGACTGGTCGGATAACTACACCCGCATCAGGCAGGCGAACACATTCCTCAGAAGGATCGACTCCACCACGTTCGACACCGCCTGGAAGCAGCGCATGAAGGGAGAAGCGTATTTCCTGCGCGCGTACTTCTATCACAACCTGCTGCGGATGTACGGCGGCGTGCCGCTCATCACCAAAGTCTACGGCTTGAATGAGGACTACAAGGTCGCGCGGAACACCTTCAAGGAGACGGTCGACTTCATCGTCGCCAACGCCGACTCGGCCGCCGCCCTGTTGCCGGTGTCGTACAGCGCAGCCGATGTGGGACGGGCGACAAAGGGGGCGGCGCTCGCGCTCAAAGCGCGTGTGCTCCTCTACGCGGCGAGCGATCTCTACAACGTGAACCCGAGCGGCCAGCCGGAGACCGGCTACACCGGCTCGCAGGACCGTACGGCGCTGTGGCGGGCCGCCAAGGACGCCGCCAAGGCAGTGATGGATCTCGGTGTCTATAGCCTCTTCCGCCCGGCTCCGGCGAACGCGCAGGAGGCGGCGAAGAACTACGGTGACCTGTTCCTCCAGCAAACCAGCGAAGAAGTGATCATGAGCCGCCAGTTCCTGACCAGTCGAGGGTGGTCGGACGGCGGCCCCTTCGGCCTCTTCAACGGCCCGAACGGCTATCACAACTGGGGCGGCAACACCCCGATCCAGAACCTGATCGACGATTACCGCATGGCCGACGGCTCGAAGTTCGACTGGAGCAACCCGGTGCATGCGGCGAAGCCATACGCAAACCGGGACCCGCGCTTCTACGCGTCGATCCTCTACGACGGGGCACCATGGAGAACGCGTCCAACCGACGCGCAGAAGTTCGAACCCAACAATATGATCGAGACCTTCCGCGCGCTCACATACGTCGAGTCGGGTACGACGAAGGTCGCAGCGGGGCTCGACACCCGGGAGGGCCCGATCGAAGACTGGAACGGTGGCTACTCCGGCTACTACATCCGGAAGTTCGTCGATCCCACTGTGGATCATCAGTTCGTCGTCCAACAGGTGCCGTGGATCTTCTTCCGCTACGCGGAGATCGTGCTGAACTATGCCGAGGCGTCGATCGAGCTGAATGAGCTGGGTGACGCAATGACTGCCCTGAATCAGATTCGGCGGCGCGCCGGCATGCCGGAATTCTCCGGGTTGGATCAGGCCACCCTGCGCGACGAGTCCCGCAACGAGCGGCGCGTCGAGATGGCATTTGAAGAACAGCGCTTTTTTGACGTGCGCCGTTGGATGATCGCGCCGCAAGTATTCAGCAAGAATGCGGGGGGCATCAACATCTACCTCGACGGGGACAGCCCCACCGACCGCAGCACCTGGAGGAACTACCGCTACCAGACCTACGATGTCCAGCAGCGGGCATGGAATGACAAGATGTACTTCATGCCGATTCGGCTGGATGAGCTGAACCGGAACAATTTGCTCAAACAGAATCCGGGCTACTGAAGAATGTTATTCGTCATTGCTCTTTTGCTGCTGGCCGGCTGTGGCGGCTCGGCGCAGTCGGAGCACGCGAGCCCGGACCGCGGCGAGGTCTCCGTCGGCTACGGCACTAAGGAGCCGGAGCAGGTGACGGGCTCGATCGCGTCGCTCTCTCCCGAGGAGAGGGACGCTCGCGTCGCGTGCGTCGTGGACATGCTGGAAGGGCGCGTGCCCGGTCTCTCGGTAATCCGGCTAGCGAACGGAGATGTCTCGCTACGCATCCGGGGAAAGCGCTCGCTCCAGGGGGATAATGAGCCGCTCCTCGTGATCGACGACGTGCCGGTGCGAGGCTCCATCGGGGCCGCGCTCTCGGGGCTCGTCCCGCAGGACATCGCCCGCATCGACGTGCTCAAGGACGCTGGATCCACGGCGATTTACGGCTCGCGCGGTGCCAACGGCGTGATCGTGATCACCACCAAGCGCGGACCCTAGGAGAACCTCATGACGACTCGACTCATTTGTACGGCCCTCGCGGCACTGCTCGGCTGCGCCCTGCCGGCCTCGGCGGCGGCGCAAGGGAGGGGCACGCTCGAAATCGGCGCCTTCGGCCGCTACGTCAATTATGACAACGCCATCGGCTTGGATAATGCCGTTGCCGTGGGTGGGCGAGTGGCGCTGTACCTGGGACCAACCTTTGCCATCGAGGTAGACCTCGCGCGGTCACCCGACCACACCCCGCTGCACGTTCGCGCGGCGTACGAAGGGCCAGTGAGCGATCGGGTCGAGGCGCTGCTGGGCTTCGGGCTTGTGCACAACTGGTACGGTGCGCCGTATCACCTGGCGGACGACGGTATCTCCGGGTTGCTGGGAGTGCGCTATCGTGCGTCGCAGCAGCTATGGCTGCGGATCGGACTGGACCTCGACGCGATGTTCCACACGTCCGCACAGAGTCCGTTCAATTTCTACGCCGGCAACTGGGGGATCCACGTTGGTGCCGGCGTGCCGCTCAATCGTTAGCCCTGCCGACCATGAGACCCGCCATGACGACCAAGCACCGTGATTTTACCCGTCGCGAATTCCTCGAGACCACGGCTGCCGCGACTGCCGCCGTGGCGCTGCCTCACCACCTGGCGGTCGACACCGGCTCCGACAAGAAGATCCGCATAGGCCTGATCGGTTGCGGCGGCCGCGGCACCGGCGCGGCCAAGGACTGCCTCACCGCCGCCGAGGATGTCGAGCTTGTCGCGCTCGGCGATCTGTTCCCCGACCATGTCGCCAAGTGTCGCGAGAGCCTCGCCCGCATGATCACTGAAGATGCCACGCTCAAGCCGAAGATTCGCGTGGAGGACTCCCGCTGCTTCGTGGGATTCGACGCCTATCGTAGGGTGATCGCGAGCAAGGTGGATCTCATCCTGCTCGCCACGCCGCCCGCGTTTCGCCCGCAACATCTCGCGGCCGCGATCGAGGCTGGCAAGCATGTCTTCATGGAGAAGCCGGTGGCCGTGGATCCGGCGGGCGTCCGTTCCGTCATCGCCACGTCCGAGCGTGCGGCGGAGCAGGGTCTCGCGATCGTAGCCGGGACGCAGCGTCGTCACGACATCGGGTATCAGGCCGTGATGCAGCGCATTCACGACGGCGCGATCGGCGACGTCGTGTCGGGCCAAGTCTACTGGAACCAGGGCGGACTCTGGATGCATCAGCGCCGGCCCGAATGGTCCGATGTCGAGTGGCAAGTCCGGAACTGGCTCTACTTCACCTGGCTCTCCGGCGACCACATCGTGGAGCAGCACATTCACAACCTCGACGTGGCGAACTGGGCGCTCGGTGCCCATCCGGTGAGGGCAGTGGGCGTGGGCGGCCGGCAGTGCCGCACGGATCCCGCTTACGGCCACATCTACGACCACTTCGCCGTCGACTTCGAATACCCGAACGGCGCGCACGTGCTCAGCATGTGCCGCCAGATCGACGGTACGGCACACCATGTGGGGGAGCGGTTCGTGGGGACGCGCGGTTCCTCCGACGGGAACTCGGTGATCGAGGGAGCGGCGCCCTGGCGGCTCGATCCTCAGATGCCCAAACCGAACCCCTACGTGCAGGAGCACGCCGACTTGATCGCGAGCATTCGCCGGCGTACGCCGCTCAACGAGGGCCGCCAAGTGGCCGAGACCACGCTTACGGCAATCATGGGGCGCGAGGCCGCCTACACCGGGCAGGTGATCGTGTGGGAGGAGCTGCTCGCCTCGGAGCAGGAGCTGGTGCCGCCGGACCTGTCTTTAGGACCGATGCCCGTGGCGCCCGTCGCGATGCCGGGACACACACCGATTGCCCGCAATTGGCGGGGAGCCTGACTCTCCCAACTCGGGTTAGCTTTGGGCTCCGTGCGTACTCCGGAGCTGGCTTCGATGGCCGCCGCCCTCGGCGATCGCTACATCATCGAGCGGGAGCTCGGTCGCGGGGGAATGGCAACGGTCTATCTTGCCGAAGAAAGGAAACACGGCCGCAAAGTCGCGATTAAAGTCTTGCGACCCGAAATCACGGCGGCGCTC
>QHTY01000177.1:2293-19262 GCA_003220985.1 Gemmatimonadota bacterium | reverse complement strand
GCCTGCTCTATTATGTCCAGCCGCATGTTCCTGGCGGATCGCTGCGTGAGCGCCTCGACGAAACACGGCAGCTGCCCGTAAAAGACGCGCTTCGCATCGCTCAGGAGGTCGGCGCCGGTCTCGATTTCGCGCACCGTAAGGGATTCGTGCATCGCGATGTGAAACCGGAGAACATCCTGTTCGCCGATGGCCACGCGGTGCTCGCTGATTTTGGCGTCGCACGGGCATGCTGTGACGCCGAAGCCGACGCGGACGCCCGCCGGGAGCTGGTGACGGAAGTCGGCTTCGCCGTCGGCACGCCGGAGTATATGAGCCCCGAGCAGGCAAGCGGGGAGATCGAGCTCACCGCGGCGAGCGACGTCTACAGCCTCGCCTGCGTCGTGTACGAGATGCTCGCGGGCGAGTCGCCCTTCCACGGTGCGGGCCACCGCGCCGTCATGGCGAAGCAGGTGACGGAGGCGCCGCGGCCGTTGCGCAGTCTGCGACCGGAGGTCCCCCCGTCGCTCGAGCGGGCCATTGCGCGCGCGCTGGAGAAAGATCCCGATCAGCGGACCGCCACCGCCGCCGATTTCGTCGCCGAGCTCCTGGCGCCGCCCGCGCTGCTGCGCAGCCCCGCTGTCACGCGGTCGATCGCCGTGCTGCCCTTCATCAATGCCAGCCCTGACCCCGAAAACGAGTACTTGAGCGACGGCATCACCGACGAGCTGATCGACGCGCTCGCCAAAATCTCCGGGCTGAGGGTTGCCTCGCGCACGTCCGCGTTTGCGCTGAAGGGAAAGCCGCTCGACGTCCGCGCCGTGGGCGCGCTGCTGGGCACCTCGGTGGTGCTGGAGGGAACGGTGCGCCGTGCGGGCGATCGGCTGCGCATCACCGCCCAGCTCACATCGACTGAAGACGGCCGCCTCCTCTGGTCGCAGCGCTACGATCGCCAGCTCGTGGACGTGTTCGCGATTCAGGACGAGATCGCTGCGACTATCGTCAACACTCTGCGCGCCACGATGTTCGCCGACTTGTCCGAGCACGTCCCGAAGCGCTACACCGAAAACATCCACGCGTATGGGCTCTATCTGAAGGGGCGTTTCGCCTGGAACAAACGGACCCAGGAAGGTGTCGCCGAGGCGATCGAGTACTTCCAACAGGCGATCGCGGAGGACCCGGGCTACGCGCCGGCCTACGCCGGACTGGCCGATTCGTATTCGCTCGACGTCGATTATCGGTCCATTCCGGTCGCCGACGCGTACGCGCGCGCCAAGGACTACGCGCGCCAGGCGCTGGCGCTCGACGAGTCTGTGCCGAGCGCGCATGCGTCACTCGCGTGGAGCTTGTTCATCTACGATTGGCAGTGGGATGAGGCGGAACGCGAATTCCACCGGGCTATCGAGCTGAATCCCCGTTACGCCAGCGCGCATCAGTGGTTCGCGTTCCTGCTCGCGGCCCGCGGTCGGTTCGACGCGGCGCTCCTGGAGGCACACACCGCACTGGAGCTGGACCCCGCGTCCGTCTCCGTCCGGCGGGCAGTCGGTTGGGTCTACTACTACGCCCGCCGCTACGAGCAGGCGCGCGAGCATTTGGCACGCGCGATCGAGATGAACCCCATGGCGGTCGAGAGCTATCGGATGTTCGGCAGCACGCTGGCCCTCCAAGGTGAGCTCGCCGAGGCGGAGCGGGTCTTTCGAGAAGCGCTCGCGCTGCCGGGAGCTGGGGCGTACTCGAAAGCGACACTCGGGTGGCTCCTGGCACGCGCGGGCAAGCGCCCGGGGGCCGAGCAGCTGCTGCACGCGCTCGAGCAGGCGCGAGCGCAGGGCTATGTGTCCCCCGTGGCGTTCGCGATCCTGCACATTGGCTTGGGCAACCATGGTGAGGCACTCGACTGGTGTGAGCGGTCGTTCGAAGAGCGGCGGGGCTGGCTCGCCTACGTGAATGTGAATCCGATTTTTGATCCGCTACGAAACGAGCCGCGATTCGCCGCCCTGGTGAGAAAAATGCGACTGTAGGTCTACGGGCCTACTCCGTCGGAGCTAGTCCTGAATAGCGGGGCTACGACAGTCGACTGGCGGCGGGATGACCAACGGGGTAAGAAGTGGAATACCCTCGAGGGGTTTCGGCTGTGGCGGCACGACCAGCAGCTTCCGCTATTCTATGAACCCCGCGCGCTCGCGGGGACCAGAGCCGCTGTGGCAGGAGGTCCTGCGACGGGCCGCGGTCACCCTCGGGGGGCGAGCGGTGGGTGTGTGGGAAGCCGACGCGCGCGGTCGACTGCATCTCCTTGCTTCGAGCTCCGAAGACCTCGCCCCTCTCGCGGGCGAGCTGGAGGCGGCGCTGCGCTCGCTGGGCGAGTTGCCCGGAGCGCGCCCGCCGCCGTGTCGCTGGGTCGCGAGCCGCCTAGAGGAACAGCGCTGGTGTATCGCGCGGGTCCGCCGCGAGCTGCCCCGACCGCCTCCCCCCGGTGTCGAGCGGCGCGGGCGCGAACGGATGGCACTCGAGCTGGCGGGCGTGTGTATCGGGTTGCTCGGCGAGCGTCGCGGTACGCCCTCAGGTGACGTAGAAAACCTGGCGCGACTCGCCCTCACCGTCGAACAGGTCCCCACGATTCTCTGGACGACCAACACCGAGTTGCGGATCACGGCGCGGTCGGGCGCGGGCCTCACGTCGGACATCCTGCCAGAGCGCGTGGTAGGCGCATCCCTCCTCGATCAGTTCTCCAAGCAAGCAGTGAGCGCCGACTCGATCAATGCGCATCGGCGGGCGCTCACGGGTGAGTCGGTCTCTTACGAGATTCGGGTCGAGGGCCGCTGCTACGACGTACACGTGGAGCCACTGCGAAACAAGGCGGGCGCGATTGTGGGCGTGGTCGGTGTGGCGGTAGACGTGCGCGATCGCGCCCCGGCACCGCACGATCTCGAGGACTTTTTTGAGAACGCGACGGTCGGTCTGTGCTGGCTCGGGCCGGACGGCACCATCGTGCGGGCCAACCCCGCCGAGCTGGACCTCGTGGGCTATGGACGCGACGAGTATGTCGGTCAGGACGTGCGCCAGTTCCACGTCGACCCGCAAATCGTTGACGATGTCCTGCGGCGTCTGCGCGCGGGAGAGACCGTCCGCAATGTCGAGACGCGGCTGCGGCACCGCAATGGATCGATCCGCTACGTGCTGCTCAGCGCGAACGCTCGGCTGGAGAACGGGCAGCTCGTGCACGCCCGCTGCGTCACACGCGACGTCACGGAGCTCAAGCGCGCCGAGTCCGCCATCGCGTACTTCAAAGCGATGGTGGACTCAGCCGACGATTCCATCGTCAGCAAGACCCTCGACGGAGTGATCACGACATGGAACCCGGCCGCAACGCGCCTCTACGGCTACACGGCCGAGGAGGGTTCCACCGGACCACCGTGACGAGCTGACCGGCGTCTTCGAGAGCCTGCGGCGCGGCGAGCACATTGAGCACTACGAGACCACGCGCATGCGAAAGGACGGCACGCGCGTGGAGGTGTCGATGAGCATCTCGCCGATTCTCGACCCAGACGGTCATCCTGTTGGCGCCACCACGATCACCCGGGATATCACGTACCGCCGGCAAGCCGAGCGACAGCTGCTGCGCGGGGCGCTGCGCGACCCGGTCACCGATCTGCCGAACCGCGCCTCCTTCGTCGAGCGCTTGTCGCAGGCGCTGGCGCGCACGCGGCGGGACTCTGACTATCGGTTCGGTGTCCTGTTCGTCGACTGCGACCACTTCAAGGCGGTGAACGACCGCCTCGGGCACGCCGCCGGCGACCGCCTCCTGGTGGAAATGGCCAGGCGGCTGCAGTCGAGCGTGCGACCCGCCGACGTGGTCGCACGGCTCGGGGGTGATGAGTTCACACTGCTGCTCGAAGAGGTGGCGGGCCTTCCCCAAGTCGAGCATGTGGCGCGGCGGGTCCTCGACAGCCTGGCCGCACCCTTCTTGTTGGAAGGGCGCGAGGTGCGTGCCAGCGCCAGCATCGGCGTCGTGCTGAGCGAGCCCCACTATGAGCAGGCCCAGGACATGCTGCGGGACGCGGACCGCGCCATGTACCGCGCCAAGGAGCGGGGGCGCGCGTGCTTCCAGGTCTTCGATGTCGAGATGCGAAACTGGGCCAACGCTCGGTCGGGAATGGAGGCGGATTTGCGGGAGGCCCTCGGGCGCAAAGAGTTCCGGCTCTTGTTCCAGCCTATCGTGGAGATCGAGACCGGCCGGGTGTACGCGTTCGAGGCGTTGCTCCGCTGGCACCACGGCAAGCGGCGGGTCCTCTTGCCGCACGAATTCCTGCCGCTGGCCGAGCAGACCGGCCTCATCGTGTCGATCGGCACCTGGGTTCTGGGGGAGGCGTGCCGCTACGCGCGCACCTGGCAGAACGCAGTCCCGGGCGCGGGCCCGGTGCGGATCTGCGTGAACGTCTCGGCGAAGCAACTCGCGGATCCGCGCCTCGTAGACGACTTGCGAGCGGCTCTCCAGGATGCCGGACTCACGCCGGCTGCGCTGAGTCTCGAGGTCGCTGAGAGCGTGCTCATGGAGAGCCTCGACTCGTCCATCGCCCTTCTGAATCGGCTGCGGGAGGTAGGCATCCAGGTACACATGGACGATTTCGGCTCTGGCTACTCGTCCCTGACCTATCTGCCGCGCTTCCCCCTGCAGGGCATCAAGGTCGACCGGACATTCGTGCACCGCATGGGTGCGCGCCGCACTGATCTGGAGATCGTGCGCTCGATCGTTGACCTGGCGGAGCACCTCGGCCTCATTGTGATCGCGGAGGGAGTCGAGACCGCGGCGCAGCGCGAGCGCCTCATCGCCGTCGGATGCGAGCTCGGGCAGGGGTTCTTGTTCGCGAAAGCGCTCGAGCCCGAAGCGGCCCGGGCACTGCTGGCCGAGCAGCAGCAGCCAGGCCCCAAGGCCGCGTGAGGAAGGGCTAACCCTTCAAGGCCGGTGCACCCCCCCTCAGCGTCTCGTCTCTATTGTCCGACGGTAAAATCAATTCGCTTCAGGACCGTCCCGGCCTCGTCACGAATCTCCACGTGCCACGCTCCCTTCGCATCAGCCGGGATCGTCTTGCGGCTCCACGTTCTCCACGGCGATCCGCCAACCGCCAGCGACACGTCACCGACCTGATCGTCGCCGTGGAACCAGACGTGGTGCAGCGACTGGCCGCTCCCGCCCGTCACGCGCATCCACAGCACGACGGTACCGACGCTGTCGGGGAAGGCGGTGCCCGTATCCTGAGGCGCGCGATCGACCACCGACCGAGCCAGGACGGCTTCAACGCTGGCGTTGCTGGCCGGAGCCGCAGCGGCCGGGGGAGCCGCCGGAGCGGGGTGAGCAGTAGTATCCTGGGCGGCGAGAGTTCCGGTGCCACAGACCATCACGATCAGCGTGAGTAAGGATTTCACGGCTGTCCTCCTGAGTTGACGTTTACGGCTTGTGCTGCGGCTTTGCGTCGACTGCGGCGCTCCAGCGCTGCGCCCAACACGGCGGCCAGTAGGCAGCCGAGTAACGTACCCGCGGTTTGAAATTTCAGTTGATACTCGAGCTGAATCCAGTGGCATTTCGGGGCAAAAATGGGTCCGACCAATCGGCCGCAATGATCTACCGAGAAGGCGAATCCCCAACTGCCGGCGAGCGCAAAGATCAGCGGCAAGAGCGCGATGAAAAAATGCCGGAGCTGGAGCTTCATCGGCCACGCTCGATGTGCCAGCGGTCCATAACGCGACCTCCTTCAATCACGACGTACTCGTCGAAATGCGCCTCGGTCAAACAGGAATGGTTGGGAATGATTTCGACTTGTTGCCCGACCTTGAACTTACCTTCGATCGCCGCGGGCGCCGCGGCGCGAATCAGGCCATGCTCCTGCGATACGGATGCGACCGTGAGCTCGGGATGGCCCTTCACTTCCCCGAACGCCGTCTCCAGGCCCAGGTGCGCCGGCCCTACATCCTTCGAGAGCGAGAGCGCACCGGCGTCGACGACGAAATGTGCCGCGCCTGGCTGGTGCGACACGACGGTCGCCAGCACCGAGACCGCGACGTCCTGTGGCTCGCAACATCCAATCAGGACCATGGTTCGATCATAGAAGATGTAGTTGCCCGGCCGGGCTTCTGTGACGCCGGTCAAGCTTTTTACGGCCGTCATCGCGGGAGTCGAGCCCACACTCACCCCGCGTACCGGCAGGCCGTCCTTGCGGAGCAGGTCGGCGAACCAGGTCATGACCTGCCGTTCCTGCTCGGCGATCTGTGCCGCTTCGTCCCTATGGCGCGTGCGATAGGCGTGGCCTGAGTGGCTGAGAATGCCATCGAAGCTGAGGCCGCGCTCCGCTCCCAACTCACGCGCCACCGCGAGCGCGTACCGCGATGAGGGATCGACACCGGCGCGGTGATAGCCGCAATCCACCTTGAGCCACACGTGCAACCCGCTGCCCGCCAGCGCCTGTGCCGTGTCGAGATCGTCGAGAATGACGCGCAGGGTGACGCCATCCTGGGCGATGCGGTGCACGTGCGGGACGTGTGTGGGGTCGAGCGGGAAGGCCCACGTCAGATCGCCGAAGCCGTCGCGAGCGAAAGCCTGCGCTTCGAACAGCGTGGCGACGGTAATGCCCTTCGCCCCATACGCCTGCTGGCGACGACCCAGCTCGAGACATTTGTGCGTCTTGATGTGCGGCCGCAACGCGACGCCGAGTTTCTTCGCGCGGTCGGCCATGTGCTCGAGATTGCGCTCCATCACGTCGCGATAGAGCAGCAGGGCAGGGGTTTCGACCTCGATCATGCGAGCGCGAACGCCCTATCCACCGATGCGGCGGCCCGTCACCTCCACACGCCTCATGCGCTCGATCCGTCCCGAACCGCCCACGAAGTGCGAGGCGACCCAGCTCGTGAGACTCACGATGATCGCACCCAACGTCGCCGACCACAGGCCCGCGACATGGAAGCCCGAAACCAGCCAGGCGACCAGTGCCAACGAGATGCCGTTCACAACGAGGATGAATAGCCCCAATGTGAGGACGGTCAGCGGCAGCGTGAGGATGAATATGATCGGCCGGATGAGCGCATTCACAACGCCCAACAAGAGCGCAGAGACGATCAACGCACTCGTGCCGGTGATCGCGATGCCCGGAAGCAGCTGATCGGCGACCCACAGCCCCAGGGCGGTGATCAGCAGTCGTACGAGGAAGCCTCTCATGGGTGGGAAGATAACCGCGGCGCCCGGCCGGCGACGAACCGTGCCGTCATGCCGGGGCGGGCCTGCACGCCCAGCTTGGAGTCGATCAGAATGGCGCCGCTTGCGGAATCACGTCCGGCGAGTGCCAGCGACACCCCCGCGAACGGGCCTAAGTCGGCTGGCCAACCACTGACGATCGCTTGCTCTGGTTGGCCGAACCAACTGACGGCCAGCGTGTCGGGCCGCGGCACACGAAACGTGATCTGCCCGCGGAACACACAGTCCCGGCCGACGACCACCGTCGTCGTATCGAGAAGGATCTCGCCGAGCCGGAAGCGATCACTCATTTGCGGGGCGCCCGGGAACGTGAGCGTATCGCCGCGGGCGACCACCCAACGGCCCGCGTAGGGAACCGAGTAGCGCCGCAGGCGGTCAAACTGATGCCCGGAGCAGGGGTCGGACGGGCCGCAGGCAAGCGCCACCAACCCCATGGCGCCGATCACGGCACGCATTAGAACTCGGTCGTATCTCTCGCGACCGTATCGGTGCGGAGCACCCGCGCGCTGGTCGAGTCGGCGGCGCGCATCGCGTTGCCAACGGCGCGAGCCCCCGGAATCTTCGAGTTCGCGAGGATACTGTCCTTCTGGCGCTGCGTCAGCGTATCGCGGTTCACGGTCTGGCTCGGCTTGTCGGAGCTGCCGCAGGCCGCGATGCAGCAGATCGGAACGACCCACAGGATGGATTTCATGGCTGGCAACTTTAACGAACCGGCGTACACTTGCAACCCAACTCGGCTCTCCGGAGATCACATGCGCCGTCTTTCAATTGTCGCGCTGCTCCTGTTATCGACCGCCTGCCGCGGCCCCTCGCTCGCCAGTCGTCTCGCCGAAGGCAAATGGGTGGATCTCACGTACGACTTCGATTCGACCACCATCTATTGGCCGACGGCCCAACCGTTTCGCCTGACGGTCGTCTCGGCGCAGCGCACGCCCGGTGGCTACTACTACGCCGCGAATAACTTCGCGGCTGCCGAGCACGGCGGGACGCATCTCGACGCACCGGTCCATTTCGTCGAAAAAAGACGCACGACCGATCAGATTCCCCTCAGCCAGCTGATGGGCCTGGCGGTGATCATCGATGTCCGGCGACAGGCCGACTCGAGCGCCGATTATCGTGTGCACCAGTCCGACATCACGGCGTGGGAGGCGGCGCACGGCGACATTCCGCAGGATGCGATTGTGCTGATCCGAACCGGGTGGGGCAGCCGCTGGCCCGATCGCGCGCGGTACCTCCGCACGACGAAGACCGGTGCGCCAGGAGTACTAGAGCTGCATTTTCCCGGACTCGACCTCGACGCCGCACGCGCGCTCGTGCGGCGCAGAATCAAAGCTGTGGGGATCGACACGCCGAGCATCGATTACGGCCAGTCCAAGACATACCAGGTCCATCGCCGGTTATTCGCATCAAACGTTCCGGCGTTCGAGAACGTCGCAAACCTGGACCAGTTGCCGATCACGGGTGCCTACGTCATTGCGCTGCCGATGAAGATCAAGGGTGGCAGCGGCGGGCCACTGCGCATCGTGGCGCTGCTGCCTCCCCCCTAGGCGCTGGCTCACAGCGCCGGCACGGCGGTTTCCTCGATCTCGAACCGGACCGTCACCTGGCGCAGCCGGCGATACACCGGCATCACGAGATGCAGCGCGGGGTCGAAATAGTCCCTGAGCATGGAAGGTCGTGGGTGCTTGAGGTAGGCATCCGGATTCTTCCGCACCTCCGTCGCCGCCACCGCATCGACCTCGTCACGCGACGCGCAGTGCTGGATGATGCAGGGCACGTGCGTGACGCCGAGCCTGCGGAGGGCGTAGGCGCGATGGCTGCCGTTGTTGAGGATCAGCCTCTTCTCGGCGTAGACCGCGTTCATAAAATTTGAGCCGAGGCCGACGGCGATTCCGACGAGGCCTACGAACTTGCCCCGTTCCGGATAGTCCTTGATCTGATCGCGTTGTAGCGGCACCGCCCCGAGAAACCGCAGGTCATTCGACGAAGACACGAAGACGAACCGGTCGTTGTTCACGCGGGACCACTTCACGGGCGCCTCGTCGTGATCGTGGAGCAGGCAGGTGCGAAAGACTTGGGTCCCGGCCGGCGCGCCTCCTCCCAGCTTGGACGTGAGTTGCCGGACGTACGTCAGGTCGATGTGCTTCTGATACACGACCAACCGGTCCAGCTCGACCAGCGCCACGTCGGTGGGCACCGTGTTGAATCCGTTGCGCACCAACGGGTCGCCGAGCAGCTCCAGCAGCAGGGGCTCGTACTCCCGCCCGAGCGGGCGGATCGGGGGGTTGTCGGCCAAGCCGGCCTCTTCCGTCTCGAGACGGCGGACGCGCTCGTGCGCGGCGTGCCACGTGTCGGCCAGGGCCTTTTCGTCCGGCGGCTTCACGGCGTGACTCCTGGCGAACCGCACCAGGTCGCGCAGCCGCGGGCGGCCGGTCAAATACAGATACTCGTCCGCGACGGGTGCGGCGGCCGGGGCCGGGACGGGCGCGGGTTCGACGCGCGCCGCTGCGCTCACCACCATGACCAGAACTCCACTTTGAAGGTGCGGGCCAGACGCCGCTTGAAGAGCCCGATGATGCGCCGCTGCCCGGCGTAGATCTTCCCCTGTCCGGTCATCCCGGGCTTGAGGAGCAAGTCGTGATTGTCGATCTGCGTGGTGACGACGAATGCGCGGCTCGGGCCGCCGCTCGTTGAGATGGGGGTCGTCGAGGACGACGGGGTACCGGTGAAGCTCTGCGAGCTGGTCGTGGGTGCCACCTCGGTCGCGACGGCGGTCACTGTCCCGTGGAACACGACGTCGGGATAGGCGCGCACCCGGAGCGCGACCGGCTGATCCACCCGGACGTCGGCGATCTCCTTTTCGGAGACGACGAGCTGCGCGGTTACGGTGCTGAAGTCATACACCTTCGCGATCAGCGTCCCCGGGGTGACGAGCTGGCCGACGAGGTCCTTGAGCTGGCGGGACGGCGTCGCGACGATCCCCGAGGTCGGGGTGACGACCGTCAGCGCGCTCACTTCTCCATCGAGGAAGCGCTGTTGGGCCGCACGCAGCAGGGCGAGTCGCGCACGAGCATCGGCGGAATCGTGTCGCGCGATCCTGACCTGGTCTTGCGCCCCTTCCAGCTCCTGGCGCGTTGCCGCCGCCGTCTCGAACAGGCGGGCCACTCGCCCCGCGTTGTCCTGGGCGAACCGCAGCCGATCCTCGACGCGGGACAGCGCGACCTCGGCGAGGGTGACCTCCTCGGGGGCGGGACCCGCTAGGAGCTTGTCCAGCTGGGCACGAGTGTCCTGGATCGAGGCTGCGGTCTTGTGCAGCTCGGCGACGGTCGCGCGGTTCGAGAGCCGCGCGATGACGTCTCCCGCCCGGACCGACTGCCCCTCGTCCACCAAGATCTGCTCGATGATCCCATCGACGGGTGCCCGCACATCCGCGTTCTGCTCCGGGAGCACCGTGACCGGTCCCCCGATGCGCAGCTGCAGGTGGCCGAAGACCGCCACTGCCACCGCCGCGCCCGCGAGGGCCAGCCACTTCGCGCGTGGCGACCAGCGCGGCCGTTCCGGCGCCGGCGGCGCAGCGGCTTCGCTCGCGGCCGGCGCGGTCGGCTCACCGCCGTTGTCCCCGGGAACATCGTCGTCGCCCAGGTCACCGTCATCCTCCGGGTCCGCTGGACGAGCCGCTCCGCCGAACAGCTTTCGCAGCTTGCGGCGGGACTTGGTGCCCGCGAGGCCTGCGAATTGATGGGTATCGAGTAGGTAGCCCCCCGCAGTGACCACGACGTACCCCAGTACGGAAAGCGAGGTGACCGACCCGAGGAGTCCGTACGCGAGGTAAATCCAGCGCTCGCGGGGCGACACGTCCGCCGCGATCTGCTCGCCCATGCCGACGAGTCGTTTGACGACCCTGCCCACATATCGGAAGGACCGCTTGCGCAGGTTGGGGAGCTCGAGGTAATCGCTCAGCAGGTAGTAGCCGTCGAGCTTGATGAACGGGTTCAGGTTGAAGAACGTCTTGATCCCCGACGTAGTCATGACGATCAGCGCGGCGTAGTTGATGCGCGTGTCTACGTCAGTCAGACGCCACGCCAGTGTCGCGAGCGCCCAGAGAAACAACTCGAAGTAGGGACCCGCAACGCCCACCCACAGCCGCTTCGACTTCTCGGGAAAGAGCCAGGTGTGAAGTACATCAGCAGGAAGCCGAGCTCGTGCACCTCCCCCTCGAATCGCTTGCACGTCAGGCCGTGGGCCGATTCGTGGGCGAAGGCCAGCCCGAGAGTGACCACCAGGAACAGCGGAATCGACGAGAGCCGATAGAGGCGCGAAAGGTCCTGCCTGACCTCGCTCCACTGCAGGATCGTGACGACCGTGGCCAGGAGAATGAGCGCCGCCGACAGCACCACAAATTGCGGCGTGAAGCAGAACCGCACACGGCGCTGCAACCGGTCGAACAGCCGGTTGGGGTCGAAGAGCGGGAGTCGGAGGTACAGGAGGCTGCCGAGCAAGCGCCCGGGGCGACCGGCCTTGGAGGAAGCAGGCGCCGCGGCCCCCTGTGCTTCGAGCAGGCCGCCCTTCGCCAACTTGGTGACGAAGGCGGCGAGCGCCTCGGGTGGGAGCGTCGCCTCGAACCGGGCTTCCGTCCGCTGCCGCACCGCATCGAGCGGCGTCTCGCCGTCGAGCTGCTCGGCGATGAACTGCTCGACCTCGCCGAAGCGAAAAAACTTGCCGGAGCGGCCGTCCTTGACGACGTACCGCACCCCCCCGGCCGCCTGCTGACGGCTGACTGTGAGATCGCTCCGGAGTTTCGGCGGAGATGGAAGCACGGCGCCGCGGACTCCTCTCTCGATGCATGCGTCGGAGGAAGGCCGCGGGACTGCATTCCCGCGACCTTCCCGGTACTACAAGACGCTACGAGCTACAGCTTTCGTGACTCTTGCTCTTGGAGCTCTTGCTGCCCGAAGCGCTGCTGCCGTCACAGCTGCGGGCGGAGCTGCCGGTACAGCCGTCCGGATTGCCGCTCCCGCAGGCGCCGAGGCTGATGCCGATCGGTAAGCCGATGCTCAAACACGGCGCCACGCGCTCCTCGAGCCGCTCCAGTGTGGGATTCAGGTGTCTCATGCGCTTCACCTCCCCTCAAGTGTGCCGAATGAAAGCTGACTGTCTAACGCGCGGCTCTGTGCGGCAATCTCCGTGCCTCGTTGTAACGTTGCGGCTTCGTGGCAACGTCGCTCGCGCGCTACGCGATCGGCTCTTGGTTCGAGGTCGGCTCGTGAGGGAGGAGAAATGCGTTTCGCGGCGATACGGCTCTAAGGAATCGCGCTGGGATTCCTGACGAGGGGGTGAGGGGCGTCGGGGGCGTGCCTCACCCCGCGTCACGCGCGCACTATGACGTCGGCAGCCCCTTGCGCAGCACGTCTTCCATGACGTCGCTGAAGCGATCGATCTCGGCCAGCGTCGTGTAGACGTTCGGTGTGATCCGCAGGCAGTTGAATTCCGGATGCGCGATCGGCGTGACGATGATGCGGTGCCGGTCGAACAGGAACGTGGTGAGTTTTCCTACATCGAGCTGGCCCGGGGTGAACGACGCGAGACCGCACGATTGTGCGGGATCGTACGGCGTCAGGAGCTTCTCGAGTCGCTTGGCCCAGCGGTCGCGCAGGAAGCGCAGCCGCGCCGCCTTCCGCTCGGGCCCGATGCCGTCCAGAAAATCGAGCGCTTCCACGATCGCATTGTGGTTGGCGGCCGGGTGCGTCCCGATCTCCTCGAACTTGCGGATGTTCTCGTTCATCTCCGGCGGCGCGGCCATCATCGGCCAGATCTTGGCGATCTTCGCGCGTCGCACGTAGAGGAATCCGGTGCCGATCGGCGCCGTGAGCCATTTGTGCAGGCTGGTGCCGTAATAATCGCAGTCCAGCTCGTCGTGCGTGAACGGGAAATGCGCATAGGCGTGCGCGCCGTCCACGATCACCTCGATGCCGCGCGAGCGTCCCAGCTGACAGATCTGCTTCACGGGGAAGATCTGACCCGTGAGGTTCGTGATGTGACAGAAGTGGATGACCTTCGTGCGTGGGGTAATCGCGGCCTCGATCCGCCGCGCCAGATCCTCCTGCGACGGCGGCGGGACGGGGAATGTGATCTGCTTCAGGACGATGCCGTCGCGGCGCTCGCGTTGTTTCCAGGTGGTGATCATCCGCGGGTAGTCCTGCGTGGTCGTCAGAACCTCGTCGCCGCGCTGCAGCGGGAGACCAAGCTGCACGATCTCGAGCGCCTCACTGGCGTTGCGCGTGATCAAGTTCGCCGCGAGTCGCCGGCGCACCGCCTCGATCTCCGGCTCAATCCATCCCCACATCGTGATCGCGGGTGCCTGATTCGAGACCGCGAGGTAGCGCTGGAACGCGGCATTCACGACCCGCGGGCTGGGCGCGACGCCGCCGTTGTTCAGGTTGATCATCCCGCGGTCGATGTCGAACGCGGCTTGGATTTCGCGCCAGAAGTCTTCGTCCGCGGCGACCTGGGTGGCGCTGCGGCCGCCCGTGTGCCGGACCGCGGGGAGAATGCGTGACAGGGCGTCGCTCTTCAATGCCGGAAGCGTTGCACCGGCGGCGAACAGCGAGCGCAGGAAGTGGCGACGAGTGGCCATCAGGAGCCTCGGGTGAGACGACGGAGCAGGAGTGTGTAGGCGCAGAGATTCACAATGAGCACGAATGTACCGAGCACCATCTGGACACCCGCCGTCAATCCTCGGGGATAGATCGCGGGCAGGAGATAGTGCTCGACAAAACCACCGGTGTAGCCCTGCTGGCCGGCGCGCGCGCGCAAGCTGTTTTCGAGCGGTGTCAGCGGGCAGATCCCACCACGGTACTCGATGAGGATACCCCACACCGCGCACGGAATGTGCAGCGCCGCGACCCACCGCCAGCGCCAGGCCGCGAATCCCCCGCAGACCACGAAGACGATGAAGAGCGCATGACACGCCACCACGGTGTTCGCGAGCAGCCGGTCGAGCACCCGTAGGTAATAAAGCAAAACCCCCTGCCCGGCCAGAGCCGGACAGGGGATCATGCTACTCCTGGAGCGTCAGGCGCCCAGCACGCCGATGGCTGGCGACAGGATGCCTTCGAACATCGCGCCAATGCTCTCGGTGGCGTCGCCGAGATTGTGCAACGCCTCTTGCTCATCCGCATTCAGGCCATCCTGGTCGGCGCCGCTGCAGGTGAGCGTGAAGCTGGTCGATGTGCCGTCGACCGTGCACGTGGCGAACAGGCCGCCGTCCACCTTCGACGTAATCGTGCCGCTGACCGTGCCGGTCGTCTCGTCGACGTCGAGCGTTCCGTCGAGCGTCACCACCTCGCCGCCGTGCTCGAACCGGAAGGAGATTTTCAGGCTGAGGGTGCTCTGCGTAAGCGTGACACGTTGCCAATTCCGCACGTGGATATCGCGCGAATTGACGTCGAACGAGACGTCCTCTGTGACGGTCAAGTTCGTCTGCGATCCGGACGCCGTGACCGTGCCGTTGAAGCGAACCGAGTCAGGCGACGAGGCGCCGTTCGTGATGTACCCGGCGGTCGTGATCTGTGCCGACGTGAACGACTGGCTGGCGATCGTCACCGTGTAATTGACGTAGACCGGCGTCCCGCCGACACCGGCGACGATCACATGCAACTTGGGACTGCCGCTGCCGGTCTCGTCGATCAAGTCGAGGTAGCCGACTTCGACGAGCGGATTTGCCGGATACCCGGTGAGCGGGTCGATCGCGTACAGGATAAAGCGCACGCCCGTACTCGGCGCGCCAGCGCGCGCCGTCGCAGCGTACGACTCCGTCGCGAAATCCCATTCGAACGTCTTGCCGACCACATCCACGGGGAACAGCGCCGCCATCGCGCGCACGCTCAGCTGCGGCAGGAGCCGGCCGAAGGTGCGGGCGCCCAGGATGCGGCGCGCGTAGGGCCGCAGCTCGGGCGATTCGGTGAGCGGAGTGACCGCCGCGGCCAGGGCCAGCGCCGGCATTGGAGCGGGAGCCGTCGGCTGAATCGATCCGGAAACCGCCGAGAAGCTGCGGAGCGGGGCAGCATTGAAAATCGTATCGAGTGATGCGAGCTGTGCAGTCGTCGCCTGGGGATTGGCGAGCGACTTCGGTGCGATGGACTCCTTGCCACAGGCGCCGGTCAAGGCTGCCAGCACCAGCCCGGCAAGCGCGGGACGCAGGAACGACCGCATACGGCCTCCGAATCGAAAAAGTGGGGACGAAACTGAATTCTGCAGGCGCTGCGGCCGGACGGGCTGTGACCCTCCGCACGTCTTGTCCGGCTAGGCGATCACGCCACCGCCGAGGAGTCGATCGTCGGCGCCGTACAGCACGCCGGACTGCCCGGGTGTGATCGCCCGAACCGGCTCCGCCAGCCGGAGCGCGATGCGACCGTCCGCCTGCGCAGCAATCGTGCCGAGTACGGCGCGCGCGCGATAGCGGCACTGCACCCATACGGCGTCGTCGACCGTCAGCGGGTCCGCCAACCAGTTGACCTCTGCGAGAGACAGCTCGTGTCCGAACAACTCCGCGCCGCGGCCGACGACCACCTCGCGTGTCTCGGGCCGGATCGCGACCACATAGAGCGGCTCGTCGAATCCACCTGGCAGGCCGCGGCGCTGGCCGACCGTGTAGCGCGCGAAGCCGTCGTGCTCGCCGATCACTTCGCCGCTGGTGGTCACGAGCGGACCCGGCACAAGCGCGGGTGCGTCGGCGGGTAGATGCTGCTTGAGCACCGCAACGTAATTGTCGTCCGGCACGAAACAGATCTCGACGGACTCGGCCTGCTCCGCGGTCACGAGGCCCAACTGGCGCGCGACGGCGCGCGTCTCGGCCTTGGTGCGCTCGCCGACCGGCGTCAGCATGCGGCTGACCACCGCGCGATCGATGCCCCACAGGAAATACGACTGATCCTTTTGCCGGTCGCGGCCGCGGTACAAGGCGCCTGCGCGCGCGATCGCGTAATGGCCGGTCGCAATGGCATCGCAGTCGAGCGCGTCCGCGTGGTAGAGGAAATCGCGGAACTTCGTGAACGAGTTGCAGCGGACGCACGGAATGGGCGTCCGGCCCCGCGCATACTCGGAGACGAAGTTTTCGATGACGTCGTGCCCGAAGCGGTCTTCGAGATTGAGTACGTAGTGCGGGATGCCAAGCCTGTGCGCGACGAGCTTCGCGTCGGTGATCGAGTCGAGCGAGCAGCACGGACGGTCGGGCACGCTGTCGCCGTAACAGAACAGCTTCATCGTCGCGCCGATGACCTCGTGGCCCTGCTCGACGAGCAGCGCCGCGGCGACGGAGCTGTCGACGCCGCCCGACATGGCCACCAGCACTCTCATCGGTGGAGAACCGTGGACAGGGACCGCACCTTCTCAACGATACGCGGCAGCGCGGCGGTCACCGCTTCCACGTCCTCCATCGTGCTATCCTTGCCGAACGAGAACCGCAGTGCGGCCACGCCCAGCTCACGCGGCACCCCCATGGCGGTGAGCACGTGCGACGGCTCGACCGCCCCCGTACTGCAGGCCGATCCCGACGAACAGGCGATGCCCGCGAGGTCGAGATGCATCAGCAGCGCCTCGCTGTCCGTGCCGGGGATCGAGACGTTCGAGATGTGCGGCGCGCGCGGCCCCTGCCAGCCGTGGATCACCGCGTCAGGGACGATCGCGAGCAGCCGGCGCTCCAGTTCGTCGCGAAGCTCGCTCAATCTGGTCGCCAGTGCCTGCTGCTCGTCGGCC
>QHTY01000177.1:0-2270 GCA_003220985.1 Gemmatimonadota bacterium | reverse complement strand
TTCCGGGGCGAATGCCGAACTGCTGCCCACCGCCGTGGATGATCGCCTCGACCGCCGTGCGGTCGCGCACGATCAGCGCACCCACGCCCTTGGGAGCGCCGATCTTGTGGCCGGAGATAGTCAGGAAGGTGCAATTGACGTCGCGGAGCGAGACTGGAACCTTGCCGAACGCCTGGACGGCGTCGGAATGGAACAGCACGCCGGCGTCGCAACATCGACTCGCGAGCGCGCCCACCGGCTGCAGCGTGCCGACCTCGTTATTGGCCCACATCACGCTCACGACGGCGACGCCGTGCTCGAGAACCTTGTCGAGCGACTCCCGCTCGACCTGGCCGGAGGCCGTCACGGGGAGAATGACCTCGTCACCACCGAGGTGCTTCACGGCGTGCGCGGCGGCGAGCGCCGCCTTGTGCTCCGTGGCGGAAACGGCGACGCGGAACGGGCCGCCACGATCTCGCGCTGCAAGCGCGGCACCGATGATGGCGAGGTTGTCGGCTTCCGTGCCGCCCGACGTGAACACGACCTCGTCGGGGCGCGCGCCGACGGCCGCGGCGACGATCTCGCGCGCTTCTTCGACGGCCTTGCGCGCCTCGCGCGCGGCCGCGTAGAGGGACGACGCATTCGCGAACCGGTCGTCGAGGTATGGCGCCATCGCCGCGCGCGCCTTTGGTCATGAGGCTCGGAAAGTTAATCTAGATCGACTGCACGCCAAGCTTGAGCACGTCGTCCACTTCCAGCGTCTCGGCCGTGTAAAACGGCTCGCCGTAGCGGCGCCTGATCAACGAGCCGTAATGCGCGCACTGCACCCGGATCAGCTCGTACAGGTCCTGCCCGGTGGGGTGGATCTCCCCGGCGGCCTTGGCCCCGGTGAATTGTGACGCATAGCAGCGAATCGCCTCCATCTTCACGTCAAAGGCGTCAGAGATATCGACGACGAACGTCGGTTTCACTGGGTCTTCGCGATAAGCGAGCGCATACAACAGCTTGTACGGCCGGTGCGCCTCGCCCCCTTGCCCCGGCGCATACTTCGCCAGCCCCGCCAGATAACACGCATCGCGTCCCAGCTCGGCGGCGATGCGGTGATCGGGGTGCCGTCCCACAGAGTACGGCAGGATGACCACGCGGGGTCTTGTTCGACGAATCAGCTCGACGACCTTCTGCCTCGACGCCCCATTGTTTTCGAGGTGCGCATCCGGCATCTCGGCGTTGAGTCGCAGCGCCACACCGAGTGTCTGCGCCGCGCGCTCGGCCTCGGCGGCGCGCGTCGCGGCGTCTCCTCGTGTGCCCATCTCCCCCTGCGTGAGGTCCAGGATCCCCACGCGATGACCCGCCGCACGTGAGCTCGACGTCGTCGCGATGCGCCGCGATCGCGAGGAGTTCGACGGGCTCACTCATAGCGGAGCGCCTCGACCGGATCGAGTCTTGCCGCCCGCGCCGCGGGGGCAATCCCGAACACGAGCCCGACGAGGATTGACGCAGCCGTCGCGATCGCCGCCGGCACGACGGGAATCGTGGTGTTGAATGCCAGCAGCCGCTTCAGCACCTCGCCGACGCCGATGCCCAACGCGATGCCGATGACGCCTCCCAGCAGCGTCAGGGTGGCGGCTTCGACCAGGAACTGCCATAGAATGGCGCGGCGCGTGGCGCCGAGCGCCTTGCGCAGGCCGATCTCACGCGTCCGGCTCGTAACCGACACCATCATGATTGCCATGACGCCGATGCCTCCCACCATCAACGCGATGCTGGAGAGGACCAGCATCACAAAGAAGAACGCGAAGGTCAGGCTGTCGAAGATACTCAGGACCTGATCGGACGTGAGCAAGTCGAAGGTGTTGGGCTCGCCGACGCGCAGGCCGCGCAGCCGCCGCAAGGTCACCGTGGCGGCATCCATCGCGCGGTTGACGCTGACCTCCGGCTTCGGCTTCACCAGGATGATGAGGCTGTTCCACTCGTCGATAATGAAGCTGCGGCGCGCCGCTTCGAACGGCACCACCGCCGCGATTTCGGGCGCGCCCGGTACCTCGAAGATGTTCGTACGGATGGCCCCCGATCCGTAACAGGCGGCCGAGCGGGTTGACGGCGCCGAAGAGTCGGTCGATGGTCCGCTGCTCGACGATGGCGAGCGGCGACCCGCCTCGCAGTTCTGCCGCGGTGAACGAGCGGCCACTCGTGATGCCGCCGCCGAGGATTTCCATGAACCGGTCATCCGCGCCGAACACGCCCAGAATCCGCGTGTGGTTGCCGCCGTATTCGAACCGTTGAAAGACCTG
>QHTY01000221.1:2184-7917 GCA_003220985.1 Gemmatimonadota bacterium | reverse complement strand
CGCAACGCCCACCGCTACGAGCGCCTGGCCCAGCGCCAGCACGAGACGGGCGATCTCCTCCGGCACATGGAGCTGGAGCGCGTCGCGCTGCTCTCCTTCTTCCGGCGCCTGTTCGATGCGTTCGGCGGGCGCGAGGGCGCTTGGGGCGAAGGCTTCCTGCCCAAGGCCAGCGCGGAAGAGCTCGATCGGCTCGTCAGCGTGGCGATGGCCGTCATCCAGGAAGAAGCCAAAGGCAGGTGAAGCCGGCGGCGCGCGCCGCGGAGCTGCGGCGGATTCTGGAACGGGCGAACCACGCATACTACATCCTCGACAAGCCGGAGATGTCGGACGCGGAGTACGACAAGCTGTTCCGCGAGCTGCAGGATCTCGAAGTGAAGAATCCCGGACTCCAGACTCCTGACTCCCCTACCCTACGAATCGGCGGTGAACCGGCCAGCGCGTTCGGCAAGCATCGCCACCTCGTGCCGATGCTTTCGCTTGCGAACGCGTTCACCGAGGCCGAGCTCAAGGAATGGGAAGAGCGCAACGCGCGCCTCGTGCCGGAGGTGAAAACGGCGGGCTACACGCTCGAGGTCAAGATCGACGGCGCCGCCGTGAGCCTCACGTATGAGGACGGCGTCCTCGTCACGGGCGTGACGCGCGGCAATGGGGTGGAAGGCGAAGACGTGACGGGGAATCTGCGCACCGTGCTCGACCTGCCGCTGCGGCTGCGCGGCAAGAGCTGGCCCAAGAAGATGGAAGTGCGCGGCGAGGTGTACCTGCCGAAGAGCCAGTTCGCGGAGACCAACAAACAGCGTGAGAAAGCGGGCGAGCCGCCGTACGCCAACCCGCGCAACGCCGCCGCCGGCGCATTGCGCCAGCTCGATCCCAAGAAAACTCGCGCGCGCGGTCTGCGCGTCTTCACCTTCCAGGTCGAAGCGCCCGGGCAGAAGCTCGGCATCGATTCACAGCACGAGCTGCTGGAGGCGCTGCTGGAGTGGGGGCTGCCCGTGGAGCGGCACCACCGGCGCGTGAAGGACCTCGAGGAAGCGCATCACGAGATCAGGAAATTCGAGGCGCTGCTCCCGACGCTCGACTATGGCGCCGATGGCGTCGCCGTCAAAGTCGATAAGCGCGCGCTCTGGGTGGAGCTCGGCACCGTGGGCAATCGCGAGCCCCGCTGGTCCGTGGCGCGCAAGTTCGCGCCCGAGGTGCAGATCACCAGGCTGCTCGAGATTCGCATCAACGTGGGACGCACCGGCGCGCTCAACCCGTACGCCGTGCTCGAGCCGGTAGAGATCGGGGGCGTCACCGTATCCAATGCGACGTTGCACAACGCCGAACTGATCGCCGCCAAGGACATTCGTGAGGGCGACTGGGTCGAGGTGACGCGCGCCGGCGAAGTGATCCCGCAGATCCTCGGCCCCGTGAAAGAGCGGCGCACCGGCGCCGAGAAGCCGTACAAGATGCCGGAACGCTGCCCGAGCTGTCGTTCGCAGGTCGAGCACCCGCAGGACGAAGTGATGACGTATTGCCCCAACATCTCGTGCCCCTCGCGCATCCTCGAATCGATCGTCCATTTCGCGAGCCGCAGCGCCATGGATATCCGCGGCCTCGGCTATGAACGCGTGCGCGCACTGCTCGATGCCAAGCTGATCGAGGACGTCGCCGACCTCTACGAGCTCACGCCGATGCAGCTGCTCACGCTCGAGGGCTTCGCGGAAAAGTCCGCACAGCAGCTCGTGGACGCGATCGCCGAGTCCAAGCACCAGCCCCTCTCGGCGCTGCTGTTCGCNNNCGCAGGGCGCGAAACTTCTGGCCCGGCATTTCGGCACCATGAAAGCTCTCGAGAGCGCCTCCGCCGCGGAGATCGGAGAAGTGCGCGGCATTGGACCTGCGATTGCGGAAGCGGTGGCGGGATTCTTCAAGGATGCTCGGAACAGGACGGTGCTGAAGAGACTGAAGGATCTTGGGCTGACTCTGCAGGAGACGGCGACGGCGACGGGGCCGCGCCCGCTCGCCGACCAGACCTACGTCGTCACCGGCACGCTGCCGACGCTGTCACGGCAGCAGGCGCGCGACCTGATCGAGGCCGCCGGCGGGCATGTCGTGGACAGCCTCTCGAAGAAAACGACCGCGCTGGTCGTCGGCGCGGACCCCGGATCGAAGCTCGAGAAGGCAAAAGCACTCGGCGTCGAACAGATCGACGAGGCGGAACTCTTGCGCCGTGCGAACCGCAAACCCTAAGTTGGCTGCCCAGATGACGGTCCCCAGCGTACTCCGCCAGCTGCATGCGAGTCTCGCCGCGCATGCCCCCGATCAGCTCGTCACGGTCCTGCAAGAGGCCGGTTACGCGGCTGGCGAGGGAAGCTATCGGGGGTTCGCCGCGTGGCTGCGCGAGCGCGCCGGCGTCGACAGCCCGGCGAATCTCGACGCCGGGCTGCTGGCCGAGATGCTGTCCGACTTTTGCCCGGCACGGCGCAGACGCCGATGTGCTTCTTTTCGGCCGGCATGCTGGCCGACTTTCTCGGGCGGATAGCGGACGACACAGTCGCCGTGATGGAAGTGGAATGCCGCAGCAAGGGAGACGCGCGCTGTCGCTTCCTGTCCGCGCCGCCGGATGTGCTGGACCGCGTCTATCAAGAGATGACTGCCGGACGCACGTACGAGGAGGCGCTGAGTGCGGGAGAATAGGTGTCTGGTGTCAGGTGTCTGGGATGCGCAGACCTGACACCAGACACCTGACCCCATTATCTACGGGCCACGCTCACACCCTCCAGCAACAGTGACGGTGACCACCGCGCACCGAGCCATCTCCCGTCGCGCCCAACGCCCCCAATCCGCTTGAGCACATCGTAGGCGTTCCCCGCGACGGCGGCATCCTTGACGCGTCCGGTGATCTCCCCGCGCTGCACACGATAGGCGAGTCCCACGGGATGACTGAACGCGCCGCTGATCACGTTCCCCTGCCCCACCCCGATCAGATCATCGACGATCAGTCCGTCGGCGATGTCGGCTATCAGACCGCCACCCAATTCGTGCGATGGGAGGGGCGCAGCCTGCTGTGCCCCTCCGTCCCGACCCCCATCCGTCATCCGAAACCGGATGTTCGTGTATCCGATGTGCGGCTTCCCAAACACGCCGCGGCGGCCGTTGCCCGTGCTCTCGGTTTTGGCACGCGCGGCGGTCTCCAGATCGTAGACGAAACGCCCCACCTTGCCACGCTCCACGAGAGCCGTACAGCGTGACGGCACACACTCGTCGTCCACGGGCCGGGACGCGGGACGTCCCGGCGTGAGCGGATCATCCTCGATGGACAGCCGCTCGTCGAACAGCGTTTCGCCGACCTTGCCGGCCAGGGGCGAGCTACCCTGCAGCACGGTCTTTCCCGACAGCGCCTGCTCGAGCGGCAGGATCACGGCCGCGAGGCCGGCGGGCGTAAAGACGACGGGCAGCGCTCCCTCCGGCGGCGTGACGACCGTGAGGGCCGCCGCGAGGCGTGTTTCGACCGACCGAACCAGCGCCTCGAGATCGGCATCCGTCGGCATGTCTGCGCCGACGTACTGATCGTAGACCATCAGGACATCGTCACCCGCGATGCGGGTGAGATCGGCGGTCACGGCAATGCCGGTCGCGCGGTATTCGCCGCGCGCGCCCGCGGTATTCCCGACGGCCGTGTCCGCGACTTCGCGTTGCACCGAGACGTTGATCTGACAGCCGGGCCGTGAGAGCCGCTCGACCAGCAGCCGCCCCATGCGAATGAGCTCGGCGAGCGACGCATTGGCAGTGTGGTCGAAGAAGGTGGGAATCGATGGCAGGGGAGCGGCGGTCGCGCCGGGAAACGCCAGCTGCACGATCTCGCCCAGCCCGGCGGATGCGCGCGCTCGTTCCACCAGCTCTTTCGGATCCGGTTTTGCCGCCGTCGTGCCCGCCACACCCATCCGACCGTTCGCCAGCACGCGCAGATTGATTCCGGCTTCTTCAGAAATGCCGGCCGCTTTGAGCCGGCCCGACTCGAACGCGACGGCGGTCTGCTCCTCGCGCCGCCACAGCGCGTCGGCGTTGTCGACTCTGCCGCGCGCGCTGTCGAGCAGGCGATCGATCAAACGTCGCCGCCGATCAGCGCTTCTTCGATGCGCACGTGCGGCGCTCCTTCGGTCACCGGCAGCGGGAACTGGCCGCCTTTGCCGCAGCCGCCCCCCATCTGATTCCAGGTGAAGTCGCCGGCGATGTGATCGATGCGGTCCAGCGTCTGAAACAGATTCCCCGCCAGCACGACGTCCTTGACCAGTTCCGCGACCTTCCCGTCGCGAATCATGTGGCCCCAGCCGGCCGTGAATGAGAAGTTCTCGAGCATCGTCTGCCCGCCGAAGGCGCCACAGGCGTAGACGCCGAGCTTGATATCACTGATCAGATCGTTGAAGCCGACGCCTTGCTGGCCCGGCGCGATGTAGGTGTTCGTCATCCGGACGATGGGCGGATGGCGAAACGAGATGGCGCGGGCGTTGCCGGTCGGCCGCTCACCGAGCTTCGCGGCGGTCTCGCGCGAGTGGAGGCGACCGACGAGGATCCCCGCGGTGATCAGGGGTGTGTCCTGCGTCGGTGTGCCCTCATCGTCGTACGGCAGCGTCCCGCGCAGCCCCGTGGCGGCGCCGTTGTCGCCGACATTGAGCACCGGTTTGCCGAAGCGGCGACCCAGCGTCATCATCTCGCGGGCCTGCGGGTTCTCGTACACGAAATCGGCCTCGGAGAGATGCCCGAACGCCTCGTGGATGAAGACGCCGGCGAGCTCGTTGTCGAGGATGACCGGATAGGCGGCGCCGCGGACACGCGGAGCATCGAGCAGATCGACCGCGCGCTGCGCGACGACACGGAACCGATCCTCATAGTTCTGGACACTGTGCCATCCTTTGCGCAGGCCGATCGACTCGAGCCCCTTCTCGATGTTGCCGTCACGGCGGCCGATCGCGGTCCCGGACAGGACGACCTCAGGCCGCAGCTGGTACAGGGACGCGCCTTCGGAATTGACGTACCAGACTTCGGAGACTTCATCGCGATAGTTCGCTTGCGTGTCGACGATCGCGTTCGAGACGGCGAGCATCGCGCCGTTGTAGCGGTCGAGGAGCTGCTTCTTCTCCGACAGCGCAATGCCGCGCACGTCCCCATCCAGATCCAGTATCGCGTCGGCCGTCTGCGCCGCCACGTCGGCCAGGCGGATCGGCTCATCCAGGCGAACCGCTCGTGACAGCTCGTTGGCACGCCGGACCATGCCGGGCAACTCGTCCAGCGACGTGAACGAGGCGATACCCCAGCCGCAACCCTTGTTGAGCACGCGCACGAACCCGCCCTGATCTTCACTGACGGTCGCGGTCTCGAGCCGCCGGCCGCGAAAGGAGACGGCGGAGCTCCAGGTGCGTTCGACGCGAATCTCGGTGTAATCGGCGCGGGACTGCTTCAGGCTTTCGGCTAAGCGATCTTTCAACTGGTCTCTTTCAGTTTGGCGCGGTAGTCGGGCCGGACGACGATCTCCCCATTGACGATTACTTCGAGGTCCCAGGGCAGGATGATGAAATTCTCGTTCTCGAGCGCGTAGAAGTCGGGCTTGTACGTCCCCGTCTTGAACGACACGGCGGTCTTCACCGCTGCGGGCTTCAGATCGCGGAGGGCGGCGAGGGCGAGCTTCATCGTGTTGCCGGACTCGCAGGTTTCGTCCACGAGCAGCACGCGCTTGCCGGTCACCAAGCGTGGCGGGCC
>QHTY01000221.1:0-2024 GCA_003220985.1 Gemmatimonadota bacterium | reverse complement strand
GAAAAACGCCCAATCGACCTGGAGGACGCCCCGTGGGGTCTTGCTGGCGGGGCGGGAGCGCATGCCGGCGGAGGGACGGGGGGGGAGGGCCATGGGTTGGGATTCTACATTGCCAGCGTCAGCAGCCGCAAGCTATTTTCGCCGCATGAGTTTCTGGCGCCGCTTGTTCGGGGGGGGCTCCGCGGGGGGGGGCGACGATCTCACACCCCAACGGCTCGATTATCTGAACGAGGCGTTAGCCCTCGAGCGGCAAGGCGATTACGATGCGGCGCTCACGTCGTACCGCCTGGCGCTGCGCGATCACCCCAACGACGCACGCATTCTCCAGAACATGGCGATCGCGTTCACCAAGACGCGCCGCTACGACGAAGCGATTCGGCATTACCGCCGCGCGCTCGAGCTCGACAGCTCGCTCGCCGGCGCGCACTACGGTCTCGCGTTTCTGCTGCAGCAACGCGGCGATCCCGACGGCGCCGCGCAACACCTCACGACCCACCCGCCGCGCGGACCCGATGCGCAGAAGTGGATCGAGCACGCGACCCAGACGCTGCACGACCTTCGCACCAGTGGGGGGGGGGCGGGGGGGGGCGCGGGGGGCGCCGCGGCACCCGCGCGCGCCGCCGACGAGAGGACGGGAAGCTCCTGACTCGTACGGTGGCCCTGTTGACCCTCGCCGCGGTGTTCGCCTGCAAAATCAATACTGATCTGGACCAGCCGGTGGCGATCGACATCGTGCTGCCGGACAGCGGCCGCGTCGAGGTCACCGACACGTTCCGGCCCAGGGCCCGCGCCCTGAACGGCATCGGCGATTCGGTGCAAGCGGAGTTGAGCTGGGCGTCGCTCGACACTGCCGTACTCGCCGTGCTCGACAGCACCACCGGCGTGTCGATCAGCAAGACGATCGGCTCGGCGCGACTGCAGGCGCGCACGGGAAATCTCTTCTCGAATCCTCAGACCGTGACGGTGCTCGCCCGGCTCGACTCGATCCGAGTCCTGGGTGCCGCCAGAGCTACGGTGTTCGCAGCCGATTCCCTGTCCGATTCGCTCCAAGTCCAGGCCTTCGCGCTCGGCGGTGCGATCCCGGCCAATCGGCGGGTCGTCTTTACGAAGACCACCTTTCCGGCCAGCGATTCGATGGTCACATTAGTCCCCAAGGATACGGTCTTCACGAACCCGAGCACGGGCGTGGCCGTGGTGCAGGTACGGCTCGGCACCGGCCCCGTTCCAGATTCCGTCGTGGTGACCGCCACGATGCAGCACGTCAACCGCACGCCAGTGCAAGGCAGTCCGCTGACCTTCGTCGTGGAGTTCAGGCCATGAACCGAGGCACGCTCACACAGCTGTTCTTTACGACCGTCGATCGTCATGCGGGGCTCCCCGCTGCGTTCCGGTCGAAGGTGGGCGGCGCCTGGGTGTCCATCACGCACCGCGAGGCCCTGGAGCGCGTGCAGGCGATCTCGCTTGGCCTGCGCGAGCTGGGCATCAAACCGGGCGACAAGGTCGCGATCGTCTCGGAGAACCGGCCGGAATGGGCGCTGACCGACTACGCGTGCCTCTGCGCCCGCGCGGCTGACGTCCCGATCTATCCCACGCTGACCGCCAAGCAGACCGAATACATCTTGCGGGACTCGGAATCCGTCGCGGTGTTCTGCTCGACCGCCGCGCAGGTCGCGAAGGTGCTCGAGGTGAAAGGCGCGTTGCCCGGCCTCCAGCAGATCATCGTGTTCGACGGCGACGTCGCCGCAGGGCGGCCCGGCGTCATCTCGCTCGCCGCCCTCGAGGGAAAGGGACGCGCGGTGGTGTCGAAGCATCCCAACTGGAAGGCAGAGGCGCTGAGCGCGGGTCCCGAGGACCTGGCGACGCTGATCTACACCTCGGGTACCACGGGCGACCCCAAAGGCGTGATGCTGTCGCACTACAACATCTGGTCCAACGTGCAGGCGGTGCTGCAGACGATCCCCATCGGCAGCGGCGACGAGTGCCTCTCGATGCTGCCGCTGTCGCACAGCTACGAGCGGATGGTG
>QHTY01000220.1 GCA_003220985.1 Gemmatimonadota bacterium | reverse complement strand
GACCCTGACGGCTTCAAGCTGACGTTCGTCCAAGAGCGTTGACACCCGCGCTGTCGCCCGCCGCGCGCGACGTGTTGCGCGTGGTGGCGGCGACGCTGGTCGACACCGCCCCGGCGGATCTGGGTGACCGGGTCGCGCTGAGGATCGCCTCCTTTCCCCGCCTCGCCGATCGCGCCGAGCTCGATCTGCTGCTGCGGTTGCTCGATGTCGCTGCCGTCAATCTGCTCCTCAGCGGCATTCCCAAATCGTTCACGCGCATGTCCGCCGGCGAACGCGAACGCTGCCTGCGGGGCTGGGCAACCAGCCGCCTGCCGCAGCGGCGCAAAGCGTTTCAAGCCCTGAAGCGGCTCACAACCGTCACGCACTACACGACGCCAGGAGCTGCGCGCGCCATCGGGTATCCGGGTCCACTGAGCCCTCCCCCGCCGCCCAAGACGCCCAAGCCGATTCGTCCGATCGCCATCTCCGCCGACACGACCCTCGATTGCGACATTGTCGTGGTCGGCTCCGGAGCGGGCGGAGGCGTCGTGGCGGGAGAGCTCACGGCCGCGGGAAGGGACGTGATCGTGCTGGAGAAGGGCGGCTATCGCAACGAAGCGGATTTCACGCATCAGGAAGGCGAAGCCCTCGAAACGCTGTACGACGCCGGCGGCCTGCTCGCGACGAGCGATCTGGGGCTCGTCGTGCTGCAAGGATCGACGCTCGGCGGCGGGACCGTGATCAACTACACGACGAGCTTTCACACGCCGGACAGCGTGCGCCGCGAGTGGGCTCACGAGCACGACCTGCCACACTTCGAAAGCGCCGAATTCAAACGCGCGCTCGACACGGTCGCTCGCCGGCTCTGCGTCAACACCGATCATGCGAAACCGTCGGGGCGGGACCAGGTCTTGATTCGCGGCCTCGAGCAGCTGCGGTGGCACCACGGCCTCCTGCCGCGCGACGTTCGCGACTGCCCGCAGGATGATGCGTGTGGCTACTGTGGCATGGGATGCCGCCGCGGCGCGAAGCAGTCGACGTTGATCACTTACTTGCAGGATGCCGCCGCGAAAGGTGCACGCATCGTGGTGGGTTGCGACGTGCGTCGAGTTCTGATCGATCGCAGCGCCGCGAGTGGCGTCGAGGCACGCGTCGGCACGCACACCATCAAAATCCGGGCGAAGGCGGTCGTCGTGGCCGCCGGCGCCGTGCATTCGCCGGCCCTGTTGCTGCGGTCCGGCGTGCGCCTTCCCGCGCTCGGCCACAATCTGGCGCTCCATCCGGCGACGGCGGTATTCGCGGACATGGACGAGGACGTGCGTCCGTGGACCGGTACCGTCCAGGCCCATTACTCCGACGAATTCGCCGATCTCGATGCGGGCTACGGATTCAAGTTTGAGACGGCGCCGGTACATCCCTCGCTGCAGGCGCTGGCGGCACCCTGGGAATCCGCGGCGGGACATCGCGATCGCATGGCCAAACTGCCGCAGACCGGGCTCGTGGGCATCTTGCTGCGTGATCGATACGGTGGGCGCGTGCGCCTGGACCGTACCGGCGCCGCGGTCATCGACTACCGCATGTCGCGCTATGATCGCGAGCATCTGCGTCGCGCGATCGGCGCGGCCGCCGAGGTGCTGGAGGCGGCGGGTGCACGGGAGATCTGGGCGCCGCTCGCGCGCGCCGTGACTTATCGGCCCGGTGCGCGGAGCGCGCGCGAGGACTGGCTCCGGCGCGTGTATCGGGCCGGATGGGGACCCAATCAGCTGCTGCTCGTCACCTTTCATCAGATGGCGTCGTGCCGCATGGGCGCACGTGCCCGCACGTCGGTCGTCGATGCGGAACACCGGGTGTGGGGTATACGAGGCCTGTACGTGGCGGACGCGAGTACTTTCCCCAGTTCATCCGGAGTCAACCCGATGCTTACCGTGATGGCAATTGCCCATCGGGCCGCAGGCGTGATTGCGAGCCATCAGCCATCGGCCGTCAGCTGACGGCTGAAGGCCGACGGCTCTGAATAGGAGAACCGCATGCTCGTCTTGCTGTTGGTTCTGCAACAATCGGTCGCCGACTCGTCCCCGTTTCGCCCGCTCGCGTTGCCGCCGCCGACGCCCACGCGCGGCGCGTCGGGCGCACCCGGCCCTCGCTACTGGCAACAGCGCGCCGACTACACGCTCGAGGCGACGCTCGATACGGCCGCGAACGTGCTCCGCGGCACGGGACGCATCTACTACGTCAACCGGTCACCGGAGACGCTCGACTACGTCTGGGTGCAGCTCGACCAGAACATCTTCGCTCCCGCCTCCATCTCCGGCGTTCTGAACCAGCCGCCGCTCCTGTTCGCGGGCGGCGTCGTCTTCGATTTCAGCGCGAAGGGGTTCGTCGGCGGCATCACGGTCGATCGCTTTGCCGCGGGCGGGCGGCAGCTCACGACGAAGGTGTTTGGCACGATGATGCGTGTCGAGCTGCCGCGGCCGCTCGGGCCGGATCTCGGCATCACGTTCGACATCGCCTGGCATTTTCCGATTCCGCCGTACGGCGGCGGCCGCATGGGCCGCGTTGGCTCGCGCTTTTACGAGCTGGGTCAGTGGTATCCGCGCATGGCCGTCTACGACGACGTGCATGGCTGGAACACGCTGCCCTTCCTGGGCGCGGGGGAGTTCTATCTCGAATTCGGCGACTTCGATGTGAACCTGACGGTGCCCGCGGGGTTCACGGTTATGGCGACCGGCGCGCTGGCGAACCCATCGGTGGTGCGTTCAGCGCAGGAGCGAGCCCGGCTCGCGGGTGCGTTCACCTCCCCGGGACAAACCGTGCAGGTTATCACGCGCCAGGAAGCGACTGCGAAT
>QHTY01000219.1 GCA_003220985.1 Gemmatimonadota bacterium | reverse complement strand
CTCGCATTCCAGGAGGCCGGCCTCGCGGCGAGCGGACCACCACGTGTGAGCCGGTCGTCCACGACCGGGGCGTCGTAGGTGAGCGACCAGTCGCCGGTCCAGAAGTTCCTGAACTGCACGTACCCGAACGCCTTGACCGGCCGGTCGATCGGGTCGCGGTCATAGTTCCAACTGGGTGCGACCCGCAGGTACGCGTTCGCCTGGCGGAAAACTCTGCCGGGCTTGGTCCACCGCCGCCCCACCGCTGCGGCCGCCGAGATTTGGTCGACGCGCTGCTGGAATCCGAGGTCGTTGACCTCGAACCCCGGTGAGTTGGTGCTGCCCGCGATGCCCCAGCGCCACGCGCCCGAGACCTTGTTGAGATAGAGATCGGCGCTCAGACCGGCCAGCGAGATCCGCGTGGGATCGTACCGGAAGCTGCGGGCGTCCGGCCGCCGGTAGTAGCGATTGGAGGACTTCTGCGCTTCCTGAATCGCGGCGACGTCGCCCTCGATGTACGAGGCGCCGATACTGCCGGCCACCGAGTAGGTCTTCTCGCTCGAGCGCCGGCATAGGAACTGCGCGGGAGGTTGTCGAGCGCCGGGGAGTCGGGCCAACGGTTCATCGCCGTGGTGAGGAGTCCGAAGCTCGCGTTGCCGTCGCTGGCGTCACGCCGGACCCGCCCGGCGAAGTAATTTGCGGGGGGCTCGACCTCGTCCCGGAAGTACGTGCGGGTCGTCGTGTCGAACACCGTGGCGCGCTCGCGGGCGGTGACGGCGTCGAGCATGCCCACCGACCAACCGTCCGCGGGCCGCCCGCTCAGTTTGGCGGCGCCGAGGATCGTCGTGCTCGTGGGAATACTCTTAAAGGCGCCGGTCGACGTCGGCTCTCCCTGCGGCTCGCGACCGATGCGCCGTGAATAGAAGAACAGCGGGTTCCCGCTGAAGCTGTTGATCCCTCCGCCGTTGCCGCCGAAGTTGAAGATGTCCGTGCCTTCGATGAAGAAAGGCCTGTGTTCCTCAAGGAACTCCTCGAACGCACTGAGGTTCACGAACGTCTCATCGACCTCCACCTGGCCGAAGTCGGGGTTCAGGGTCGCGTCGAGCGTGAGACTCGAGGTGACGCCGTACTTGACGTCGGCGCCCACGCCGCGGTGGTAGGACGTCGACCGCGCGAACGGGTTCCCGGCCTGCTGCGGCGTGAGGTAGGTGCCACGGCCGACGGTGTACGGCAGAAGCTCGAGCCGTTTCGGCGCGCCGACGCCTTGGATGCCCACCAGGTCAGCGAAGCGCGACACCAGCCCGTTCTCCTTCTTGCCGATGAACGGGAACATCGCCTGCTCGTTCTTTCGCTCGATCCAGCGCACGAAATGCACCCCCCACACCTGGTCCGGCTCCTTCGGGAAGCGCAGCTGGGACAGCGGAATCCGGATCTCGGCCGACCACCCGAGCGAATCGATCGACACGGCGGCCTCCCACACGGGATCCCACGAGGCATCGTTGAAGTTGCCGTCGTCGCCGATTAGGACGTCTTTCTTCACTCCCGCGGCATTGACGATGAACTCGAACGCCGTGCGGCGATCGTGGTAGCTGTCGAGGAATACGCGGAACTCGTCGCTGTGCGTGGACGCATCGCGTCGCGCGAGTCGGCTGATGATGCGGCGCGGCGCGGCGTCGAATAGGCGCGCCCCCACGTAGACAGCGTCGGCATCGTATAGCACCCGCACCTCGGTCGACTCCGACGCGGCACCGCCCTCGTCGGGGTCGATCTGGAGGAACGCGGTCACCCGCGTCGCAAGCGCCCAGGCCGGCTCGTCGAGTCGGCCATCGAGCGACACGCCCGCGTCTACCCGCACCGCGGTAACGGTCGGCGGGACGAACCCACCGGACGACGACGGCCCGGGAGGGAGAGCGGCGATCTGGAGCAACAAGAACGGAATCAGCAAAGAGACCTCACCCTGGCCCAGCGGTAGGCGCCGGCATGCGCCGCGCCCGTTCGGCCACCGCGTAGAGGTACTCGGCCACAAGGCGGGGCGCGTCGGGTACGCCCTTGTAACCCGGGGTCGTCCCGACATCGACGACGTAGGGCGTCCCGTCGCTCTCGATGATGTCCACGCCGTACAGCTCCGCGCCGAACGCGCGGCCACACCGCAGCGCGATGTCGCGCAGCTCGTCGGAAACTGTGAACGGCTCGCCCTGTTTTTCCTTGGCAGTGCGTCGAGGGAACACCTTCATGACTCCGAAGCAGCGATCGCCGATCACGTACAGCTTCCGGTCGCGGCCTCCTTGCGGCTCGTGATAGCGTTGCGCGAAGATGGGATCACGCCCCGCGCGTCCGAGGTCGAGGTCCGAGAGGTCGGCGCCGCTCCGGACGATTCGGACGTGGTGGCCGCCCGCGCCCTGATACGGCTTGACCACGATCGGCCCGTCCTCCAGCAGGGGAAGCAAAGCGTCGGTGCCGGTCGCGACGTACGTGGCCGGCACCGGCACGCCGGCGGCTTGGAGGGTTCGAGTGGCGACGATCTTGTCGCGCCGCGCAGCCGAGGCGGGATAGGGGTTCACGATTGTGGCGCCCAGCCCGTGAAGCGCCCCGGCGAGGCTGAGGGCGAGCCCGCTGATCTTGTGGAGGACGTACAGGTCGTGCTCGACACGGACGCTGGACAGCTCCACCGGCCGACCGGGGGCCGGGGGCACGATGACATCTACCGCCGCTCCCAGCTCCGCGAGCGTCCGAACGACACTCGGCATTTGACTGGTGCTGTGCTTGGAATACGTGGGAAGTAGCACGCCGGTCCGCGGTCGCCTCATGCACGGAGCGCCTCCGTCGCGGGTGCCAGCGCCGTATCGAGGATGGTTGTCAGGATGCGTCGCGCGTCGAAGTGCGCCTCAGGCGAGCTTGCCACCTCGCGTGCGTGTTGCACGTGCCAGCCGCCCTGCTCGAGCCGCGCCCGATCGGCGTGCTCGAGAGACGCAATGCGTTTGTTGTTGTCGTGACGCACCTCGCGCCCGCCTTCCTTCACCTTGATCAGTGCGACATCAGTCGCAAAGCCTCGTCCACCATGAACTCAGCCAGCTCAGGGGTCTGTTTGTCGAGATCGCGCCGGGCCCAGCTCAGGCATGCCAGTGCACGGTAGAGCCGCAGGTTCGCCAGCGCGCCCGGCGGCCCGGAGGCGGTGTACGCCGCGACGAAGGCATCGGGGACGGAGTCCAGCGCGTGCCGGTCGCAGAGCAACTGGATCGCCCGGCGCTGCAGCACGACCAGGAACCCGGCGACGTCCCGGCTCGGGTCCGCCGCGTCGTGCTCGTCCAGGTCGATGACCACCGTGCGCCGGCCGCTGAAGAGGACGTGGTCCGGGCTGTACCTGCCGTGCCCAGCGCATGGGACTACGACCGGGGCGAGCGCGACGGCCTCTTCGACCTGCGCGAGCACCGCCTCGGCTTTCTGCCGCAGACGGGCCATGCGGGCCGTCGCTTGACGGTGGAGCACCAGATTCGCGGCAAGGTCGTACCCGCGCTCCGGCCTCCGGGCGGTGCGATGGAATCGGCCAAGCCACTCGCCGCATCGCTCGGCCGCTGTGGTCCAGTCGGCGGACCTCCCGGTGCGGATTACGTCGTTCATCGACAAGCCTTCGATCTTCTCTTCGAGGCGCACGCGCAGCGCGGGCAGCCAGCCGAAGGGGGTGGGAACCGAATGGTCCGACGCAGTCCCGAAGCCGTCCCTGCTCAACCGCCGCATGGTGTCGAACACATCCGCGCGGTCGTCCGCGTAGACCTTGCCGATCAGTTCGTGCTGGCCGGTCCGTGATTTCACGACGATGGCGACCGTGCAGCGATTGGGGCGGCTCCGAATGGGCTGGATGCGCGTCTCCTGCGGTG
>QHTY01000218.1 GCA_003220985.1 Gemmatimonadota bacterium | reverse complement strand
CCCGGCGAGCACCGGCGCCGCGAAGGCGATCGGCTTGGTGCTGCCCGAGTTGGACGGGAAGCTGAGCGGCATTTCCATGCGGGTCCCGACGCCGACCGGGTCGATCACCGACCTCGTCGCGGTGCTGGGTGAGAGCACGAGCGTGGACGACGTGAACGATGCCTTCGCAGCCGCCACGAACGACGCTTCCTACCGGGGCGTGCTGACGTACACGGACGAGCCGCTGGTCTCGGCCGACATCGTCGGCAACCCCGCGTCGTGCATCTTCTCCGCCAAGGACACGATGGTGAACGGGACGATGGTCAAGGTGCTCGGCTGGTACGACAACGAATGGGGCTTCTCGAACCGGCTCATCGATCTCAGCGCGTTCCTTGGCGAGCGCTGAGCGCGGGATCCCGCGGCTCGAGGACCTCCCGCTCGCGCGCGGGCGACGTGTTCTCGTGCGGGTCGACCTCAACGTCCCGCTCGAGGACGGCGCCGTCGCCGACGATCTGCGGATCACGACCGCGCTCCCGACGCTCGAGTGGCTGCGGGAGAACGACGCCGCAGTCGTCGTGGCGGGACACCTCGGCAGACCGAAAGGCGCGCCCGACCCGGAGTACTCGATGGCGCCCGTCGCCGCGCGCCTGAGCGAGCTGCTCGGACAAGCGGTTCCCCTCGCGCCACACGTGGTGGGCGCCGCGGTCGACTCCTACGTCGCCAGCCTTGAACCCGGTGACCTGCTCATGCTGGAGAACCTGCGCTTCGAGCGCGGCGAAACGGAGGATGATCCCGCGTTCTCGACGAATTTGTCTGAGCTCGCCGACGACTACGTGAACGAGGCGTTCGGTGCGTCGCATCGTGCACACGCGTCGATCGTCGGACCGCCGCGCCTTCTCCCGAGCGCCGGCGGCCGGTTGCTGTTCCGGGAGGTCGAAACGCTCTCACGCCTGCTCGAGGCCGAGGAGCACCCGTTCGTCGCGGTGCTCGGCGGCGCGGAGATCTCGGGGAAAATTGACGTCATCCGCTCGCTGCTCCCGCGCGTCGACGAGCTGCTGATCGGCGGCGCGATGGCGTGCACATTCTTTAGGGCCATGGGGCTAGAGGTTGGGGACTCGTTGGTTGAAGCGGATCGGATCGAGCTTGCCAAAGACTTACTCGCGACCAGCGGCAAAAAGCTGATTCTTCCGCGCGGCGGCGATATCGCGCCGTCGCTGGAACGCGCGAGCGAGCACCGGTCGGTGGCCGTCGATGCGATCCCCAAAGGCTGGGCCGTCTACGACATCGACGCCGCGACGCAGCACGACTATCGAGCGCGGCTGCTGCGGGCCAAGACGATCTTTTGGAACGGCCCGATGGGCGTTTTCGAGACGCCGCCGTTCGATGCCGGCACGCGCGCCATCGCGACGGCGCTGGTCGAGGCCGGCAAGAAGGGAGCGGTAACCGTCGTCGGGGGCGGGGACTCCGTCGCGGCGGTGGCAGGCCTGGAAGATCAGCTCACGCACGTCTCGACCGGCGGCGGAGCGTCACTCGAATTTCTCGAGGGGAAGGAGTTGCCGGGCGTGGCGGCGCTGGAGGACAAGTGAGAGCCTTGCTGTTTGCCGCCAACTGGAAGATGAACGTCGGACCGGCCGAGGCCCGCCGCTATCTCGCGACGTTCCTCACCGCGTATCCACCTCAGCCGAACCGCCAGGTGTGGTTTTTCCCGCCGGCGGTATCCGTGGAGGCCGTTGCGACCGCGATCGGCAACCGAACCGATCTGCGCGCCGGCGTGCAAGATGTGTATTGGGAGCCGAAAGGCGCCTTCACCGGCGCGACGTCGTCACCCCTCGCCGCCGAGGCCGGCGCCAAAGCCGCGCTGATCGGGCATTCCGAGCGCCGTCACGTGTTCGGCGAAACCGACGAGCAGACGGGCAAGAAGCTCAAAGCCGTGGTCGCCGCCGGCCTCCATCCCATCCTGTGCGTCGGCGAAACGCTCACCCAGCGCGATGCGGGCGAAACGTTGACCGTCGTGCGCCGGCAGCTCCACGCGGCATTGGGTGACCGTGTGGAAGTCCTCGTGACGGTCGCCTATGAACCGGTCTGGGCCATCGGGACGGGCCGGAATGCGACGCCGCGGGACGCCGCCGAAGTTCACCGTGCGATCCGCGCGTGGCTCAAAGAGCGCCAGGCGAAGGAAACACGGGTGCTGTACGGCGGCAGTGTCAACGTCAAGAACGCCGTGGAACTGCTCGCCGAACAGGAGCTCGACGGCGTGCTGGTCGGCGGCGCGTCGCTCGATCCCCAGGTGTGGATCGAGCTTGTGCGCACCGCCGTCACGTAGGTATCTTGCCCCGCGCATGTACGGAATTCTCATCGGCATCCTCCTCCTCGACGCGCTGATCCTCGCGACCGCCGTGCTGTTGCAGGCGGGGCAGGGCGGCGGGCTTGCCAGCATGGGTGGTGGAGCCGGCACCGAAACGATCATGGGTGGCCGTCAAGCGACCACGTTGCTCACGAAGGTGACGTGGTGGACGGCGGGCATCTTCCTGTGTTCATGTCGCAATCGGCGAACCAGGTTCGCTCCGTCCTCGAAGGCCAGGGGCAGGCGCCGACACCAGTCGCACCGTCGCAGCTGCCGATTGAAACGCAACCCACGGCTCCTCCGGCGCCCCCGCCAGCACGCCCACCCAGCAATCGCCGGCCCTAATCGAGCACCTGCTTACGTCCTGCTAGAGGACGGCGCCTGGTTCCCCGGAACTGCGCCTCTCCCGTTTGAGCCGGCATACGCGGAAGTCGTCTTCACCACGAACCTGAGCGGCTACCAGGAGGTCTTCACCGATCCCTCCTATCTCGGCCAGATCGTAGTGATGACGGCTCCGATGATCGGCAATTACGGAATCAATCCAGAGGATGTGGAGTCCGACCGCCCGCGGGTCGCCGGCGTCGTGGTACGCGAGCTATCGGCGACGCCATCGAACTGGCGCGCGACCGGGACGCTGCTCGACTGGCTTTCCGGCGCGGCAGTGCCCCTCGTGGCCGATGTCGACACGCGCCAGCTGACGCGCTACATCCGTTCGCGCGGCGCGATGCGCGGCGTGCTCGCGCTCGGTGAGAAGCCGACGGACGCCATCACGGCCGCACTCGCCGCGTCACCGTCGATGAACGGGCTCGACCTCGCGAGTGTCGCGACGATCCCCGACGCGTACAGTGAGGGCCCTGCGCCGGGCGACGCCGCGCATCACGTCGTGGCGTTCGACTACGGGATGAAACGCAACATTCTGCGGCTATTCGTGCAGAAAGGTTGTCGCGTGACGGTCGTGCCGGCCAGGGCGACCGCCGGAGAGGTGCGCGCGCTCAAACCGGACGGCGTGTTTCTGTCCAACGGTCCCGGCGACCCGGCGGCGGTCGGTTACGCGATCGATACAATCCGGCAGCTGGCCGACGGGACGGTCCCGATTTTCGGGATTTGTCTCGGCCATCAGCTGCTCGGCCTCGCGATGGGGGGGGAAACGGTGAAGCTGCCATACGGACATCGCGGCGGCAATCACCCTGTGCGCGATCTCGCGACGGGACAAGTACTTATCACGTCTCAGAACCACGGATTCGCAGTCCGGGGCGAAACGAGCGGCGTTCCGGGCGCGAAGTCGCTTGAGGTCACCCACCTTAACCTCAACGACGGGACGGTCGAAGGCATCAGGCACCGGGAGTACCCGATTTTTGCCGTCCAGTACCACCCGGAGGCGTCGCCGGGCCCGCATGACGCCCAGGGACACTTTCAACAATTCCTACAAGCTCTTGACACTAAATAAGTAAGCCCGTATGATAGCCCCCGACTTTTGCCAACCTGGCAGATTTTTCGGGGGGACCATGACGAAGGCTGATTTGGTCGAAAAGGTCACCGCGCAGATCGCTCGCACCGCTGGTCCCCTGATTTCAAAAAAGGACTGTGCGCGGGTCGTAGACTCCTTCCTCGACGCCGTGAAAGCCGCGCTCGCCGAGCAGCATAACATTGAGATACGCGGATTTGGAACGTTCAAAATCCGCCAGCGCAAGACGCGGATGGCACGTAACCCAAGAACTGGTGATCCAGTCGAAGTCGCCGCCCGTCCCGTTCCTGTCTTCAAGCCCAGCAAGGAGTTGCGGGCGATGGTCGCCGACGCGAGCGCGAAGGTTCCCTCCTAAATCGCTGCTGTAGGGTAACTTAAGATTGGGCCTCGGCATCACGCCGAGGCCCAACTTCTTGCCTGGAGTGATGATGCGTCGTTTTTCCCAGCTCCTCCCCGTCGTCCTGCTCCTCGCGTCGCCACTCCAGGGACAGGCCGTCCGGTACGAGGTCTCGGTCGTGAGAGGGCAATTCCACGTGTCCGCCGATTTTCCCACGACCGGCAAGGACACCCTGTTCGTTTCGCTCCCCGCGTGGAGCCCGGGCAACTACGAAGTCCAGAATTATGCGCGCTACGTCCATGGGTTCGGCGCGAAGAACGCGGCGGGCGAAGCACTGCATTGGGATCGCGCCGACAAGGACACGTGGCGCGTGGCGACCCGGCGGGCTGACCACGTCCTCGTCGATTTCGACTACTCGCCCGATACGATCGATCTTTCCGTCGCCCGTACCGCCGAGGATTTCGGACAATTCCTCGGCACCAACCTGTTCATGCTCGAAGAGGGGCAACTCGCGCGACCGGCGGAAGTCCGGTTTCGGCTGCCGGCGGGCTGGCAAGTGACGACCGCACTGAAAGGTCCAGCGAGCGGCGTCTATCGCGCGGCTGATTATCACGAGCTCGCGGACGCGATGACATTCGTGGGGAAATACAGCCTCGACTCGCTCCAAGCCGACGGCAAGTGGATTCGCATCGCGCTCTGGCCCGCGAGCGATTATACGCCAGCGGTCGCGCGCAACCTGCGGAACGGCGTGGCGAAGATGGCACCGGTGCAGAATCGGATCATGGGCGACACGCCATACGATGTGTACACCGTCTTTTTCAATGTCATCCACGGGCCCATCGGATTCGGTGGCGGCCTCGAGCACAGCGCTTCGCAGTACGACATCATGCCCGCGCAAGCGTTCGCGGATCCCGTGTCGGGCAATCTGGGCGACTTCATGTATCCGCTGCTGTCCCATGAATTCTTCCATCTCTGGAACGTGAAGCGCCTCCGTCCCGCCGAGATGTGGCCATACGATTATCACGCCGAGCAGTACACGCCGCTGCTGTGGTGGTCGGAAGGGGTGACGGACTACTACGCCGACGTCACGAACCTGCGCGCGGGTCTGTGGACGCCGACCCAGTTTCTCGACAACGCGATCGCCAACATCCAGCAAGTCGACGACGCGCCCGAACCGTGGAGTGTCGAGGACGGCAGCGAGGCCACGTGGATTCATGAGGTCTATGTCAACAGCTCGCAGCTCTATTATCCCAAGGGGTCGTTGCTCGGATTCCTGCTTGATATTTCGATCCGCGACGCGACGGACAACGCGCACAACCTCGACGAGGTGATGCGGGCGCTGTACACGCGCTACTATCGCCAGAACAAGGGATTCCTCACCGCCGATCTGTTGAGCGAGCTGCGGGCTGCGGGCATGCCGGACGTGGACGGCTTTTACCGGCGCTACATCGATGGGCGCGATTCGCTGCCATATGAGCAGCTGTTCGCAAAAGCGGGCCTGGTATTCCGGCGCAACCCGGTGACCTCGCTCTTCCTCGGCATCTCGGCCGGCCCCTCGCCGAGCGGCGGGGTGTTGATCCAGGGCGTCACGCCCGGAAGCGCGGCCGAGGAGGCCGGCGTAGAGCCGGGAGACGTCCTGACGCGCATCGGCGACATTCCCATCTCGGCCAGTCAAGACTGGGGCGCGGCGTTCCGCGCGCGCTATCAAGGCAAGGCGGGGCAGCCGCTCACGCTCACGGTGCAGCGCGCGGGCCGAACGCTGACGCTGAATACGTGAGCGTACGACGTCGCGGCTCAGTCTCGAGCGAGCGCCGAATCCCACGCCGAAGCAGGCGAAGATCTGGCAGAGCCTGGCCACGGGGCTATAATCGCATCATGGCCCGAGTGATGGTCCGGTTCTTCGCGCGCTACGCCGAGCTGACGGGTTGTGAGACGGCGGCGGTTCTCGTGCCCGGCAGCTCGGCGACGGTAGGGGACGTGCTGACTCGTGTGCGCGAAACCGTTCCGGGCGCGCGCAGCTTGCCGCCGCGATTGCTCGCCGCGCTGAACCTGCGGCAGGTGAAGCACGACGCAATCGTGAAGGATGGGGACGAGGTCGCGTTGCTCCCGCCGCTGTCGGGTGGATGAGGAAAGTGACCACGGTCCTCCTGTGGTGTTCCCATGCTAAAGCATGGGCCCAACAAGGCACTGCGCTTCAAGCGCAGTGCCTCACTGGGCCCACTCTTCAGAGTGTGGACCAAACCCGATGATGACACACCTCATCCGCACCCCCATTCAGATCGAAGCGCTCCTCGCCGAGGTCCAGGGCACGGATCGCGGCGGCACCTGCGTCTTTCTTGGCACCGTCCGCACGGACGACGAGGTCACCGCCATCGAGTACTCAGCCTACGACGAAATGG
>QHTY01000176.1:24727-25662 GCA_003220985.1 Gemmatimonadota bacterium | reverse complement strand
TCACCGACGTCACGGCGCAGGTCGCGCCCGATCTCGCCCACGTCGGCATGGTGACGGACGCGCTCTGGGTCGATGTGGACGGCGACCGCCGCCTCGATCTGGTCGTCGTCGGCGAGTGGATGCCCATCACGATCTTCCACAACACGGGCACGAAGCTCGAGCGCGTCGCGACGAAGGGCCTGGAGCAGAGTGCGGGCTGGTGGAACCGGATCATCGCGGGCGACTTCGACGGCGACGGCCGGGTGGACTTCGTCGTCGGGAACCTGGGCCTGAACACTCGGCTCCACGCGACCGTCGCCGAGCCGGCGCGGATGTACGTCAAGGACTTCGACGGCGATGGCTTCCGCGACCAGATCGTGACCTGCTACGAGAATGGCCGCTCGTATCCGCTGCTGCTGCGTGACGAGCTGACGGCCGCCCTGCCGTACCTGAAACCGCGATACCCCAAGTACGCCGATTACGCCGGGCAGACCGTCGAGCAGATTTTCGGCGGCGACCTGAGCGATGCGGTCGTGAAGCAGGCTGAAACGTTTGCCACGGCGCTCGCGCGCCACAACAGCGACGGGTCCTTCAGGCTGGTGCCGTTGCCGCGCGAGGCGCAGCTGGCGCCGGTCTACGGTATGTTCTCGGGCGACTTCGATCATGACGGCAAGCTCGACCTGCTGCTCGCAGGAAACTTCGACGGGGTGCAGCCCGCGATCGGCAGCATGCATGCGAGTTACGGACTATTGCTGCGAGGTGACGGGCACGGTGGCTTCACGCCGCTCCGGGCGCCCGCCAGCGGCTTCTTCGTCCCCGGTCAGGCCCGGGACATCCAGCGGCTCCGGACGCGCACAGGGGCCCTCTACATCGTCGCGCGCAACAACGATCGCCCGCTGTTTTTCCGGGCCAGGGGCTCGCGAAAGCCGCTAGCTTTGTTTGGTCCGGATGATGAT
>QHTY01000176.1:14286-24681 GCA_003220985.1 Gemmatimonadota bacterium | reverse complement strand
CGGTCTGGATATCGTGCGGATCGATCGCCGCCAGGTTGGCGGCGTTCGGCCCGAGCGGGATGCCGTCCACGACGAACAGCGGCTCTTCGTCCCCCAACAACGTCGTGGTGCCGCGCAGGTGCAGTACGGCGTGACCGTCGGGGGCGCGCGTCAGAGTCATGCCCGGCACACGCGCCAGCAGTAATTGCTCGAGAGTTTGCCCGGGCGAGCGCTGAATGTCTTCTGCCGTGAGGACCGTGCCCGGTGGCCGGTTGGGATCGGTTGGGGGGGAGGAATGCTGCGACGACCGACGTGAGCAGGCTGCGAGCAGGAGTAGCGACAGGAACGCGCGTGTCACGGTTGCCATAGACAGCCCCTTGAGGGAGTCCGCTAGATGAGAATATATGGACGACGCTTCACCCCCGCATCCGCGCTGTTGGCCTTCTTCATCCCCTGCGCGGCGCCCAGCCAGGTGCGCGTCGCCTCTCCCGACGGCCGCAACGCCGTCGTCGTCGAGACGCACGAAGGGCGGCTGTACTACTCGGTCGAGCGCGACGGGCGTCCGCTCCTCACGCCTTCGCTGCTGGGATTCGACTTCCGCGGCGCGCCGCCGCTGCGCGACAGCCTGCGCATCGTGGACTCGAGCCGCAGCACCTTTGACGAAACGTGGACCCAGCCGTGGGGCGAGGTCTCACGCATCCGCGATCATCACAACGAGCTGAAGGTCGGCGTCGAAGAGACGAGGGCCCCGAACCGCAAGTTCACGCTCGCCGTGCGCGCGTTCAACGACGGGGTGGCCTTCCGCTACGAGTTCCCCGCGCAGCCGAGCCTCGCCGATTTCGAGATGATGGACGAGCTGACCGAGTTCGCGATCGCGGACAACGCCCGCGCCTGGTGGATCGCGTCGAACCGTCCGCGGCTCGATCGCTCCGAGCAGCTGTGGTCCGAAGGGCCCGTGAGCACACTCGATAGCGTGCAGACGCCGCTCACGATGGAGCTGCGGGACGGCAAGACATTCGTCGTCATCCACGAGGCGAATCTCGTGGACTACGCGAAGATGAATATTCGCGGGCCGCGCATGGAGAGCCGCACCCTGCGCGCCGATCTCGCGCCCTACGCCGACGGCGTGAAAGTGCGGGGCCACACGCCGTTCGTGACGCCGTGGCGCACGATTCAGATCGCCGACAAGGTGACGGAGCTCTCGCCGTCCGTCATCGGGCTCAACCTCAATCCCCCCCCCGTCCTCGCGAACACCGACTGGATCAAGCCGATGAAGTACGTCGGCATCTGGTGGGGCATGCACATCAACACGATGACGTGGAGCTCCGGGCCGAAACACGGGGCCACGACCGCGAATACCAAGCGCTATATCGATTTTGCCGCGGCGAACGGCTTCGGCGGCGTGCTGGTCGAAGGCTGGAACGTCGGTTGGGACGGCGACTGGATCCAGAACCGCAACGCGTTCTCGTTTACGCAATCCTACCCCGACTACGACCTGCCCGAGCTCGCGCGCTACGCCCGCTCCAAAGGCGTGCATCTCATCGTGCACAACGAAACCTCCGGCGGCATCCAGAACTACGAGCGCCAGATGGACAGCGCGTTCTCGTTGTACCACTCCCTCGGCCTGGACGGGATCAAGTCGGGCTACGTGACGGATCTGACCAGCGAAGGCCACTCGCACTGGGGCCAGTTCATGGTCAACCACTACCGGCACGTGATCGAGAAGGCGGCGCAGTACCACATCATGCTCGACGCGCACGAGCCCATCCACGACACCGGCGAGCGCCGCACCTATCCCAACATGATGAGCCGCGAGGGGGCGCGCGGTCAGGAGTACAACGCGTGGGGCGGCGACGGCGGCAATCCCCCGGAACACGAAACGATTCTCTTCTTCACCCGCCTGCTCGATGGCCCGATGGACTTCACACCGGGGATATTCGATATCTTGCGCACGCACACGGGGCCGGCGCGCCTCAACGAGGAGCCTCGCGTCCGGACCACAATCGCGAAGCAGCTCGCGCTCTACGTGGTCATCTACTCGCCGCTACAGATGGCAGCTGACCTGCCCGAGAACTACGACCAGGTGCCGGCATTCCAATTCATCAAGGACGTCGCGGTTGACTGGGACACGACGCGGGTGATCGACGGGAAGATCGGCGACTACGTTATCGTGGCCCGGAAGCAGAAGAGCAGCCCGCAATGGTTCCTCGGCGCCATCACGGACGAGGAAGCCCGCACGTTCAGCGTGCCGCTGACATTTCTCGATCGCGGCAAAGCTTACGTCGCCGACATTTACGCCGACGGGCCCGGCGCGAACTGGCTCACGAATCCCACGCCTGTCGCGATCTCGCATCGCGCCGTCACCCGCAACTCCGTGCTGCGCATCGCGCTCGCTCCCGGCGGGGGCCAGGCGATTCGCATTCGCCCGGTGGGCCCGAGGGGGGGGACACGTCCATGAAGCAGATCGCCGACGTCATCAACCTCATTCCGGACAGCTCGCAGCACCTCTGGTCGGGTGATCTGGCGGCGGCGCGCCGCAGGCTGCTCGACGTCGATCCCACGGCCGTGCTCGAGATCAATGGGTCATTTGCGCTCGTCGCGCAGGAAGGCGAGCGCGTCGTGCTGGCGCGGAGCCTCGAGCGGCCGCTGCGCTATTTCCTCGCAAAGGCTACGGACGGTCCGGTGCTCGTCGTCGCCGAGCGGATCGATGCGATCGCGGCCGAGCTGGAGCGGCGTGGGTGGAAGGATCAGTTCCATCCGTCCTACACCCGGATGGCGCCGGCCCACCACGTGACGACGCTGCGGCTGATTGGCTGTCCCGATCCCAATCCCGTCTACCACCGGTTCTTTGATCCACCGCGCGGCACGCTGCCCCAGGATCTGGATGTAATCGGACGTCACTATATCGAGGCGTTATGCCGGGAGCTCGGGCCCTGGCTCCGGGCCCAGACTCCGGACGCCCCAATTGGCGTGCCGTTCTCCGGCGGGGTCGACAGCGGGTCAGTGCTGCTGTGCCTGTACAAGCTGCTGCTCGATGAGGGACAGTCACCCGCCCGGCTCAAAGCGTTCACACTCTCGCTCGACGGCGACGGCGACGACGCGCGGCAGGCACGCGAGTTCTTGCGGCACTCGAACGTCGAGATGCTCGGCGAGACGATCGAGGTACCATCGAGCGCCTTGGATCCCCTGCGCGCCGTCGCGGTCATCGAAGACTACAAACCGCTCGACGTCGAATGCGCCGCCGTCAATCTCGCGCTGCTGCAAGAAATCCGGGCGCGCTACCCAAAGTGGCGACTGCTGGTCGACGGCGACGGCGGCGATGAGAACCTGAAGGACTATCCGATCGAGGCGAACAGCGAGCTGACGATCAGAAGCGTTGTGAACAACCGCATGCTCTACCAGGAGGGTTGGGGCGTCGATTCACTCAAGCATTCGCTGACCTACTCCGGCGGCTACAGCCGCGGCTGCGTGCGCGGATACGCGTGTGCGAGTCGCTACGGTTTTGCAACGTTCAGCCCCTACACCCGGCCGTCCGTCATCGCGATCGCCGAAGCGATACCGTTCGCCGAGCTCACCAACGGCTCGCACGAGCGCCTCTATGCCCTGAAAGGCGAGATCGTCCGACGCGGCGTGCGCGCGGTGCTCGGATTCGACATGCCGGTCTATCCCAAGCGGCGTTTCCAGCATGGGTCGGCCGCGGCTGACGCCGCGGCTCGGCTGTTCACCGCCGACGAGGCGCGCTATCGTCGCCATTTCCACGCCCTCCACGCCTGACGCGCGGATCCGGGCGCTGCGGCCGACGAAACCCCTCGTCGATCCGTGGACAGCCCACGGCGCGCTGGTAGAACAGGAGCGCTCTCCCGCGGGCGGTATCGAGCGCGCGGTCACCGTCTTTCTCGCCGGCGCCGAGTGTCCCTTCACCTGTTCGTTCTGTGATCTTTGGCGCTACACACTCGACGGTCCCACACCCGCTGGCGCGTTGCCGATCCAGCTCGCTCGAGCGTTGGAGGAAATTGAGCCGCCGCTTCCCACACGACTGAAGCTCTACAACGCGAGCAACTTTTTCGATCGCCGGGCCGTGCCGCCCGAGGATCTGCCTCGCATCGCGGAGCTCGCGCGAGGGTTCGCGACCGTGACCGTTGAATCGCACGCCAACATGATCGGACCACTGACACTCCAATTCGCGGCACTCTTGTCGGGAAGACTCGAGGTCGCGGTTGGACTCGAAACGATTCATCCCGTCGCGATCACCCATCTCAACAAGCGCCTCGAGCTCCCCCGCTTCGACAGCGCCGCCGCATTTCTCGCCCATCACGACATCGACCTCCGCGCCTTCGTGCTGCTGGGCGCACCGTACGTCCCAGCCGCGGAATCGATCGAGTGGACTGTTCGAACGGTGGAGTACGCGGCCTCACGCGGCGCCCGCAGGGTTGCGATCATCCCCGTGCGCGGCGGCAATGGCGAGCTCGAGCGGCTCGAGGCACTCGGCGACTTCGTGCCGCCTACGCTCGCACAACTGGAGCACGCACTCGAGCGATGCCGAGGGATCAAGTCCGCTGTGGTGACCGCGGATCTCTGGGATATCGACCGACTGCCCGCTTGTGAGGGCTGTCGCACGCAGCGCGTCGCGCGGATCCGGGCGATGAATCTATGCACCGGCTCCCGACTCCCGGCTCCCGGCTCCTGTCCCGCGTGCGCGTAGCGATTGTCGGGAGCGGTTTCGCCGGCTCGCTGCTCGCGCGCATCCTCGCCGTCCAGGGGCATGACGTCGTACTGCTCGAGCGCGGGACCCACCCGCGCTTCGCGATCGGCGAGTCGAGTACGCCGCTGGCGAATCTCGCGCTCGAGCGGCTCTCCCGGCGCTACGGTCTGGATGATTGCTACGACCTCGCCGCGCACGGCCGCTGGGTCGCACGCTTCCCCGAACTGCGCCGCGGGCTGAAACGCGGATTTACGTTCTTTCGCCATCACGCCGGACGCCCGTTCGCTCGGGACGGCTCACGCACCGAGCGGCTGCTGGTCGCCGCGAGCCCGAACGACCAGATCGCCGACACCCACTGGCTCCGCGCCGACGTGGACCATCACTTCGTGCGCGCGGCGGTGGCGGCTGGTGTGGAGTACCGCGATCGGACCGTCGTGACAGCCGACCTGCTGCAGGCGCTGCGAGCTGAGTTCGTGGTGGACGCCTCGGGACCCGGCGGCTTTATGGCTCACCAGCTGGCGATCCCCTCGGCCCTGCACCGGATGCACACGCACGCCGGCCTCCTGTTCAGCCATTTCGACGGCGTGCGCCTGTTCCCCGACGTGGTGCCGGGTCTCCCAGCAGGCCCCTATCCCGACGACTGGGCGGCAGTGCACCACATTATAGATGAAGGGTGGATGTACTCTCTGCGCTTCGACCACGGCGTCACCAGTGCCGGGTTCTTGCTCAGGGATAGAGTGCCAGGGTCACCGGAGCAAATGTGGGAGCACCTGCTCCGCCGCTATCCCACGATCGGTGCGCTCTTTGGGAACGCGAAACCACTCATGCCCCTCGCCTACAAGCCCCGGATTCAGCACCGCCTGACCCGCGCGGCCGGTACAGGCTGGGCAATGCTGCCTCATGCCTACGCGTTCGTGGATCCGCTCTTCTCGACGGGCATTGCGTGGAGTCTGCGCGCGATCGAGCGACTGGGTCTTCTCTTCGAGAAGGAGGGGGGGCCGACCGAGCAGGACCTTGCTCGTTATGACGCCGCGTTGAGCCATGAGGCCGATCAGATCGATACGCTCGTCGCGGGAGCATACCACGCGATGGCTCGCTTTGATCTCTTCGCCGCCCACGCGATGATCTATTTCGCGGCTGTTTCATTTGCAGAGATCCGCCAACGTCTGCAGCAAGACAACGCGTGGTCGGGATTCCTCGGTGTGGGCGATCCACAGCTTGGTGGGTTGCCGCGGGCCAGCCTGCGCCGCTTGCGGCACGTTCGCACGCCCGACGATCGCCGCATGTTCGTCAAATGGGTGCGGAAGGCCATCGCGCCGAGAAATGTCTGCGGGCTCGCCAACCCCGCCGCGCATCACCACTATCCCGTCGATCTCGATGTGCTCGTCGCACGGCACGGCGTGCTGGGCATGAGCCGGGAATCGCTGATCAACGCTCTTCCCGCGCTCCGGGGCGGGGCGGGGGCCTAATGATCCGCGTATTGTACTCCCGCAGGTAACGCTGCCGCGCGGAATCGGCCGGGTATGCGTCGCCAGGCGCGTATGGGTACGACCTGATCGCGTGGTAGGGTAGCGGCCCGACCGTGGTGCCGTCCGCCGTGTTCAAGTCCGAGTCCTTGATCCAGCCGTCAGAATAAAGGAAGAACGTCCGCGTCCATCCGGGCGGCCGAGCGGTCAGCGATTTGCCCTCGAACTCCACGGTTGTCTCATCTCCGGGTACCATGACGACGTATTGATCGTCGGGGTCGTCGAGCAGCGGGGTGACGTCCCCGAACCGCGTCGCGGCGCCGGTGATCGGACGCCACGGCGACTCGGTCGTCACGTGGTCGTAGTCGAACCAATGCGGGCCATACCGCCCGCCGCGCCGGTACATCCGCGAGAAGCCGCGGTAATGCAGGAGCCCGGAGACGGGAGCCAGGAACTTGGAGTCAGGAGCCAGGAGCCGGGAGCCAGGGATGTACGTCCCAAGATCCTGGCTCCTGACTCCAAGCTCCTCCGCCACGAACGCCTGGTCCCAATAGATCTGCAGATTGGTCCGGATGCGGACATGATGGTCCCGCGTCGGGAAGATGCCGGCCAGATCGATCACCATCGTCTTGTCTTTGCCCGCCGGGAAGCCGACGCTACCTCGCGAGATCCAGCGACCCTGCGCGTCGCGCACCTCGAGCATCGGCAGCTCTGCGCGCACCTTCTGCTGCTGTGACAAGGCGACGTTGATACTCGCATCGGATGGGAAGATCCACCCGCGCAGCATGAGCAACGTGCCTGGGGCGCCGGCGGCCGCGTCGAGATCGAGGATCAGCGCATGGGGCTCGGTGAGTCCTTGATAGGCCGCCGGTGTGAATCCCGACACGTAGCGAAAGTCGTGATCGCGCAGGTCAGCGAGCACGTCGCGACCATGCTGATCGACGGCCGACAACAGCGGCCGCGGGTGAGTCACCGGGAACAGGCGCAATTGATTCGCGGTGGACGACGGCGGGAACCGCTCATCGACGAAGATTTCCACGGAGTCCGGATGATCGACCGCCACTAGGCGCAGCTGATCGAGGTACGCGGTCTCCCACAGCTCCTCAGTGACCTGGATGACGTAGCGGCCATTCCGCGGCTGCAGCGCCTCGCCGGGGATCCGCACGTACTCGAGCGACGCGCCCGCTGGCGCATAGGCGATCACTCCCCGGCTCCCGGCTCCTGACTCCTGACTCCCGATGATCCCCACCGGCATCCCCAGTGCGCTCTGCCACATGATATCGGTGATGAAGCGGAAGTGCGTACCGTCCCATGTATAAAGGAAAGCGCATGAGCCCTTGAGCTGCTGCAGCTCGAGCACGTCTTGATCTGTGCCCGGGAAGTAGATCGTCTGCGGGACGCCGTTCGTCCACTGCACGCGCAGCACATCGGCCTTGAAGTGGCTGCCCAGGCCAAAGGGGGTCACGCGACCGGTCACGACGCGTGTCTGGTAGAGCTCCCCGGCCCGAACCTCGAGCCGCGAGCCGATACCGAACGTGTTGTTCTTGCCGCTGCCGGCGCGGAGTGCCGTGAGCTGCACCTGCATGCCGAGGTGGGCATTGCCGCCGTCGTTGCGCAAGAGGTGCACACCGGTGCGGTCCCCGAAAAGGATGTCCTGGTCGCCGTCACCATCGAGGTCGGCGACGAGCACTGGTCCGATGGAATCGCGCCGTACGTCGGGCGGCAGCGCGGCGCTGCCATCGTGGAATCTGCCTGCGCGATCGTTGTGAAACAGCGCAGCGCCGTGCGCGCCGGTCACCAGCAGGTCGACCCAGCCATCGTTGTCGTAGTCTACGAACGTCACCGCGCTGGGGGAGATCGCGCGGATGCGCTCGAGCACGGCCAGGGAGCGGCCATCACGTGCGAACCTGCCCCTCCCATCGTTGTGCCAGAGGCCGCTCCCGGCGACGAACAGGTCCAGCGCGCCGTCGTTGTCGTAGTCGCCAATGGCCACCGGACCGTTACCGCGGATCGTGTCGGCCGTGCGCGTGAAGCCGCGGACGCCGTCGTTGTGAAACAGACCGTCGAGACCTGCCTCACTCGCGACGAACACGTCGGTGCGCCCGTCGTCATCCAGGTCGCCGAAGACGGCGTCGGTTCCACCCTGGACGATCCCATCCGCGTTCGGCGCCAGGGTGAACGTGCCGTCGAGGTTGTTGCGGTAGACGGCGAGCGACTTGCCGCCCACGAGGAGCAGATCCAAATCGCCATCGTGATCGAGGTCGACGAACAGGGCGCGGCGCGCGCCGTCCACGTCACTCACGCCCGCCGTCTTCGTGACATCCTCGAACTGCTTGCCGTCACGGTTGTGCAACAGATAGCCGCGTCCGTCGGTCCCGATCACGAACACGTCGAGCCAGCCGTCGTTGTCGTAGTCGGCGAACGTCGCGCTGACGGCACCGACCGGCAGAGGCAGGGCCATGCGAGTTCCCGCGTCGGCGACGAAACCCTTGCGCAACGTGTAGAGCCGGACTTGAGGCGACGCGACGAGCAGAATGTCTTCGCCGTCGCCGTCGCCCAGCGCGAGCGCCGTGGGGGCGGCACCGACGTCCGGTAGGCCGGTCTCGGTTGTCACGTCGGTGAAGTGGATGACGCTGTCGGCGGCGGGCGCGATGCCGCGCATCGTGATGAGCGATGCCGGATTGAAGGCAATCACCGGCCGACCAACCAGCGGACCCTCGGTCCAGCTCACCTTGGCGAGCGCCGCCTGGTAGGGCGCGGTGACCTCCATGAGGCGGAGGAATCGATCGAATTCGGCTCGCGCGACACCCAGGTTCCTGGCTCCTAGCTCCTGAATTGCTGCGTTGAGGTGCGGCTTTGCCTCCCGCGGGGGCTCCGGACGCAGTTGGCGGAAGGCCTCGAGATACCGGAGCGTGCTGTCGGCCTGGCCGAGGGTCAGCCACACGTCGGCGAGCTGAAGCCGCACGGCGAGATTGGCCGGGGCGCGCCCCTGTACCTGGCCGAGGCGCATCGCGTAGCGGTGCTGGCCGCTGTCTCCGCTCTCGCGCTCGAGCTCGGCAAGCGCGTACAGCGCTCGTGGATCTGTTGCGAACGGCGTCAGCAGCTGGTGGGCCTCCGCCGACCGATTGGTTAGGGAATAGAGCTTCGTGAGGGTTAGCACGACGTCCACATTCGCGGTATCGAGCCGTCGCGCCCGCTCGAGCTGGGACTCCGCCTCGCCAAAGCGACCGGCGCGCAGGTAGGTGAGCCCCAGGTTGGCGTACCCGAGCGGTTCACGCGGGGCGATCGCGATCACTCGCTTGAACTCCCGCTCGGCTTCATCGAGACGTCCGCGCTGCAAATCGTCGAGACCGACCGTCCGGGCCGTGATCAGCGCGCCCTGATCGATCGGCTTCTCACGGCAGCCCAACGTGACGAAGAGCAACGTGAGCCCGAGCGAGCTGAAAGTTTTCACGCTATACTGGCGCCCCTTGCGAAGACTCTTTGCGCTCACTGTCGCGCTTGCGGCCTGTCGCGCGACCCCCGCCCCCGCGCCGCCGCTATTCACGGCCGTTGCGCCGGAGTCGAGCGGCGTCACGTTCGCCAATACACTCCCGGAAGATTCCGCGGTCAACATCGTCAACTATCTGTACTTCTACAATGGCGGCGGTGTCGCAGCGGGAGACATCGATGGCGACGGCTTGATCGACCTCTACTTCAGCTCGAACCTGGGCCGAAATCGGCTCTACCGCAACTTGGGACACTTCCGCTTCGAGGATATCACGGCCCGCGCCGGCGTCGCCGATTCGGTCGGATGGAAGAGCGGCGTCACGATGGCCGACGTCAACGGCGACGGGCGGCTCGACATCTTCGTCTCCGGCGTGAACTCCCTCGGCATGCCGGGGGGGGGCCGGAACGTGCTGTACATCAACAACGGCGACGGCACGTTCACCGATCGCACCGCCGAGTACGGCCTCGACTTCGCCGGCTACTCGACCCAGGCCGCGTTCTTCGACTACGACGGCGATGGCGACCTCGACATGTACCTGCTGAACAGCTCCACGCTCACGGAGCGAGCCGCGAGTGCCAGCACCAGCCGCCTGGTGCGCAACGCCAAAGCGGGCGATCGCCTATATCGCAACGACCGCGGGCACTTCGTGGACGTCAGCGCCGCCGCCGGCATCTATGGTGGTGTGGAAGGTTTCGGTCTCGGCGTGGTCGTGAGCGACTTCAATCTCGACGGCTGCCCCGACATCTACGTCGCCAATG
>QHTY01000176.1:11371-14240 GCA_003220985.1 Gemmatimonadota bacterium | reverse complement strand
CGCGCAAGCGACCGGCCACACGAGCCGGTACTCGATGGGCGTAGACGCCGCCGACTTCAACAACGACGGGCGCCCCGACCTCGCCGTGCTCGACATGCTGCCCGACAGCGAGCGCCTCCTCAAGACCGCTTCGACCGCCGAGAGCTACGAGCTCTTCAACTTGAAGCTCGCGGCCGGCTATCACTATCAGTACGCCCGCAACACGCTGCAGCTGAATCGCGGCGTCACGGGCGGCAAGCTCCGATTCAGCGAGCTTGGGTTGCTCGCCGGCATCGCGGCGACCGACTGGAGCTGGGCGCCGCTGTTTGCCGATTTCGACAACGATGGCCGCAAGGACCTGTTCGTCACGACGGGCATTTATCGCCGGCCGAATGACCTCGATTACATCGCGTCCTTGGACAGCATTCCGATGGGCACCGAGCCTCCCGCTGCGCGCCTGGTCGCGAAAATGCCGCACGCCGCCCACCCGAACTACCTGTTTCACAACAATGGCAACCTGACATTTACCAATGTCGCGGCCGCGTGGGGGGTCGGAGTAGCCGGCTTCTCGAACGGGGCGGCGTACGTCGACCTCGACAACGACGGTGCCCTCGATCTCGTCGTCAACAACGTCAACGCGCCCGCCGCGATTTATCGAAATCACGCACGCCAGCTGGATAGCACGAGTCATTATCTGACCGTAACGCTGCGTGGTGCCGGCGCCAACACCGGGGGCATAGGCGCGAGGGTGATGATCGCCGCGGGCGGGCCGCATCAGATGTCAGAGGCGATGCCGACCCGTGGCTTCGTGTCGGCAGTCGACCCTCGGCTTCACTTCGGGATGGGGACGACGACTGCGGTGGACTCACTTACCGTCGTGTGGCCCGACCGGCGCGCTCAGGTGCTCACGAACCTCACCGCAGACCGAACTATCACACTCGCGCAGACCGATGCGAAGATCCAACCGCCTATCCGCCCATCCGCCCATCCGCCCATCCTCCTGGACATCACCGATCGGGTGCCCATCAGCTACAAACATCGCGAGAACAGATTCTTCGACTTCGGACGCGAGCCGCTCATGCCGCATCTGCTGTCGACCGAAGGCCCGGCGCTCGCCGTCGGCGACGTCAACGGCGATGGTCGGGACGACATCTACGTTGGGGGCGCGAAGTGGCAGGCCGGCGAGCTGTTCGTGCAAGACGGGAGCGGTCGGTTTCACAGTCTGTCCGAGCCGGCCTTTAGAGCCGATAGCCTGCAGGAGGACGTGGATGCCGCCTTCTTCGACGCTGACGGTGATGGCGACCTCGACCTCTACGTGGTGAGCGGCGGCAACGAATTCTGGGAGGGCGACCCGCTGCGCGATCGGCTGTATCTCAACGATGGCCGCGGGAATTTCAGCCGCGCGACCTCCGCGCTTCCCGAGTTCTTTCACAACGGCTCGTGCGTCGTGCCGGGCGGGAACCTCGTTTTTGTCGGCAGTCGCGTGGTCGCGCGCCGCTTTGGGCTCGCGCCGAGAAGCTATTTGCTCCAGAACGACGGCCGCGGGCAGTTCCGCGACGTCACCACGCAGCTCGCCCCCGGACTCGATTCGATCGGCATGGTCACCGCGGCGACCTGGGTCGATTACGACGGACACGGCAAGCTCGACTTGATCGTCGTCGGCGAATGGATGCCGGTGCGCGTCTTTCACCAGGAGAACGGCCGGTTCGTAGATCGCACGGAGCAAGCGGGGTTTGCCGGCACCAATGGTTGGTGGAGCAGCATTGAGGCGGCGGACGTGAATGGCGATGGCCGCCCCGACCTCGTCCTCGGCAATCTGGGACTGAATTCGATTCTCACGGCGTCACGCGCAGAGCCGGTCCGTCTGTACGTCGGCGATTTGTTCGAGACCGGCTCGCTGGTACAGATTCTCACGAGTTACCACCAAGGCGTCAGCTATCCGCTGGCGGAGCGCGACGAGCTGCTCCAAGTCGCGCCGTCGCTACGCAGTCGTTATCCGACGAACGCGTCATTCGGTACGAGCCGCATTCAGGACATCGTCGCCCGCAAGGCACTGCGGCAGGCGCGCGTGCTCGAGGCCGAGCAGTTTGCGAGCATGCTCGCGCTGAATCGCGGCGACGGTACCTTCGAGCTGCGACCGTTGCCCATCGAGGCGCAATTTGCGCCGATCTACGCGTCGCTGGCCGGCGACTTCGACGGCGACGGAAAGACCGACCTCGTGGTCGCGGGGAATTTCTCCGGTGTCACGCCGGTCCAGGGCCGCTACGATGCAAGCTACGGATTGCTGTTACACGGCGATGGTCACGGGGGGTTCGCGGCTGTCGATATGGAGCGCAGCGGGCTCGTAATCGAGGGGCATGTGCGCCACATGGCGTTGCTCAAAAGGGCCAACGGTGATCGCTTGATCGTGGTGGCGCGCAACAACGACCGGCTGCAGCTGATCAAGTGGTAGGTGCGTGGTGCGTCGTACGTGGTGCGTGGGTTGCAGACCACGTACCACGTACCACGTACCGTATTAGAGCAGATATCCCCTTCTCATCAGATTATCGGCTGAGGCAGCGTACCCCGCGGCATCCGGCAGGTGCCAGCCCAGCGCATCGGCGAGCCGGTCGTAGATGTTGAACAGCGTGCAGACGTTGATCGCGTCTTCAATCGCGGCATCCGAAACACCGGCCTTGCGCAGCGGCGTCACGTCGGCGGGGTGCACCTCATTCGGGCGGAGTGTGAGCTTCTCGAGAAACCCGAGCGCCGCGCGGAGCTTTGCGTCGAGCGGCGCCCTGCGCCAATCGTCCACCACCGCTTTGACGAACCGCTCGTCGTGCAGGGCCAGCGCCGCGACCGCGGCGTGGGACTCCGTTCAGAAGACGCATTTGTTCAGGCGTGAGGTGAA
>QHTY01000176.1:7300-11279 GCA_003220985.1 Gemmatimonadota bacterium | reverse complement strand
CGGCACACGGCGGCCGCTGATCAGCCGGATCAGTCCCAGCTTGACCTTTTGAGGCAGGCGATGACGGTGCTCGACCGCGCGGACGCGCATCAATCCGGTTCCTCGCCGCGCAGCGCCGCCATCCCGCGCTCCAGGCGGTGCATAGCCGCACCCACCGCCGCGGCCACCGTGATCTCGAAGATGCCGTCGTCCGAATGACCGGCGGCTTGCAGAGCGGCGACATCCTGGTCCGTCACTTTGTACGCGTGGCGCGCCACCGTATCGACATACGTTGTCAGCTCCGGCGGAACGCCATCACGCGTACCAGCCGCCCGTTCCAGCACGGCGCGGCGGAGCGCTTCGGGGGTGGTCCCGAAGCCGCCCAGCACAGCGTCGATCAGCCCTTTCCGGAATGTCTCGTAGCGCACACCCAAGAATGTATCCCCATCCTTGACACGGTCTAGACCGGGAAGCCTTTTGGAAAGCCTCCATCGCGTTCCCACCGTCTCAGACTGAGAGGTCGTAATGCGCCTTTTCCATCATCTGATGTGCGCGCTCCTGGGACTGACCTGGACCGCAGCACTCGCCGCTCAGCAACCCACCGGTACCATTCGCGGACGGATCACCGACAACAGTACCCAGCAGCCCATTGCAGGAGCGGTCATCGCGGTCGGCAATCGCAGCACGCAAACCCGCGACGACGGCCGATTCACGATCACCGGCATTGCCGCCGGCAGTGACCTGTTGCGCGTGAGAATGATCGGTTACGTCCAGATCAACCAGCCGGTCATGGTGACCGCGGGCGACACCAGCGTGGTCGACCTCGCGCTCACCGCGCAAGCGATCGGACTGTCGGAGGTCGTCGTGACCGGCTATGGCCAGCAGCGCGCCGGCAACATCACGGGCGCCGTGACCGCCGTGGGCGACTCCCAGTTCAACACCGGCCGGGTCATCAGCCCGCAGATGCTCATTCAGAACAAGGTCGCCGGCGTGCAGGTCGTCGACAACAACGATCCGGGTGGTGGCCTGTCCATCAGGATTCGCGGCGCCACGTCGGTCAATGCCAGCAGCGAGCCGCTGTACGTCGTCGACGGCGTGCCCCTGGGCAACGGCGCGGGCGGCGGGCTCTCGGCCGGGCGCGATCCGCTGAACTATCTGAATCCGAACGACATCGAGAGCATCACCGTGCTGCGCGACGCGTCGGCAGCCGCCATCTACGGCTCGAACGCGGCGAACGGCGTCGTGCTCATCACCACCAAGACCGGCGGCACTCATCAAAAACCGCAATTCGAGTACACCAGCAGCGCTTCCGCCTCATCGGTGACGCGGCTGCCCTCGCTGATGAACGCGGCACAGTTCGCCGCCGCGCTGAATCAGTACGCACCTGCGCGGGACACGCTGCTCCTCGGCGCCAGCACCGACTGGTTCGGCTTGATCGACCGCACCGCCTATGGCCAGGAGCACAATTTCGCCGTCACGAATTCGACGAACGACATGAGCTACCGCTTATCGCTCGGGTACCTCAATCAAGACGGGATCATCCAGGCGAGCTCGACGAAGCGCGTCTCGCTCGGCCTCAACTACTCGCAGCAGCTCTTCAATGATCGCTTGAACGTGCACACCAGTATCCGCGGCTCGCGCGCGATCGACCAGTTCACGCCGGGCGACGTGCTGGGCAACGCGGCGGCGATGGCGCCGACCCAGCCGGTCTTCGATTCGTCGAGCTCGACCGGATACTGGGATTGGAAGACCTCCAACGCCGCGCCGAGCAATCCCGTGGCGAGTCTGACCTGGGCGCGCGACCATGGCACGACGTGGCGCAGCGTCGGCAACGTGCAGGCGGAGTATCGCGCGCCGTTCCTCGAGGGGCTGTCGGCCAACGTGAACCTGGGATATGACCTGGCGCGCGCCGATCGCACAACGTTCTACCCGAACAACCTCGCGGCGCAGGTGCGGCAAGGACAGGGACTGCTCTACATCGCGAACAACAGCCAGACGAACCAGGTCCTCGAGAGCTATCTCGGCTACTCGCCCGCCCGCACCTATGGACCGGGACGGCTTGACGTGGTCGGCGGTTATTCGTACGCGCAGTCACACGCCGAATACCCGTGGCTGAGGGAAACGGGCCTCACAACGAACGTGCTCGGCGACAACGGGATCCCGGTGGCGACGATAGTCCAGAACCACCGTGACATCGTCGATTACAAGCTGATCTCGTTCTTTGGCCGGCTGAATTACAACATCAACGACCGCTATCTCGCGGCCTTCAGCGTGCGGCGCGATGGCTCGTCCCGGTTTGGACCGGGCAACCAGTGGGGGACGTTCCCCTCGGCGGCGCTGGCGTGGCGAGTTTCCCAGGAATCATTCATGCAAGGGTTGGGCGGGTTGTCGGATCTCAAGCTGCGGACGTCCTGGGCCAAGACCGGAAACCAGGCGTTCCAGGACTATCTGCAGTTTCCGACCTACACGTTTAGCGACGGACAAACGCAGGTGCAGTTCGGCAATGTGTATACCACCACGATCCGTCCCAGCGCCGTCGACCCGAACATCCACTGGGAAAAGACGACCGCGTACAACGTGGGCGCCGATTTTGGCTTCAGCAATCAGCGGTACAGCGGCACCATCGACTGGTACACCAAGAACACCAGCGACCTGATCTTCTACGTGCCCATTCCGGCCGGCACTAACCTCGGCAACTACGTCACCACGAACATTGGCAGCATGCGGAACCGCGGTCTCGAGCTCAGCCTGAATGCCGAGATCCTCAGACCCAGCGCGACCGGAGTGCGCTGGACCGCCTCGGTGACGGCGGCCCACAACCGCAACGAGCTGCTCACCATCAACCCGAACCGCAGCGTGTCGAAGATCCTGACCGGCGGCATCTCCGGTGGCGTAGGTAACAACGTTGAGGTGCTGCAGCCGGGCGTCCCGATCAACTCGTTCTTCGTTTATCAGCAACGCTATGATGCAAGTGGGAAACCCATCTACGATCCCGTGACTTTGACAAACATGTACGTAGACCAACCTACGCTGCGTGATACAGTCAGTTGCCCGGCCGCCCCGGGATGTGTCGGCCTATACCGGCCGGACGGGGTCATCAACGACTCCGACCGTCGCCCCTTCCACGATCCGAACCCGAAATGGATCCTGGGCCACACGTCGTACTTCAATTACAAGCACTTCGATCTCAGCCTGACCCTGCGGGCCTACCTCGACAACTGGGTCTACAACAACGTGGCGTCTTCACTCGGCGCCTATCAGAACCTGACCGGCTCGGCCATGCCGGCGAACCTGCACACCTCGGTCCTCACGACCGGCTTCGTGGTGCCGCAGTACTACTCCGATTACTTCGTGGAGGACGCGTCGTTCTTCCGCATGGACAACATCACGATCGGCTATGGCGGCACGTATCGCGGCCAGCAGTTCCGGTTGTTCGGCACGATCCAGAATGCGTTTACCATCACCGGCTACAGCGGCGTGGACCCGACGTCGGGCCTGAACGGGATCGACAACAACATCTATCCGCGCGCTCGGACCATCACCACCGGGCTCGACATCCGGTTTTAGGGGGACGGACACATGAATCGCACGATCAAGACATTCAGCGTTACCGCCGCCCTCCTGTGCGTCGCCGCCATCGGCTGCACGGATCCGACGGTAGCGCCCAAGAGCAGCGTCAGCAGCGCCAACGTCTTCAACGATCCCAATGCGTATCGGGCGTTCCTGGCCAAGATCTACGGCGGCCTCATCGTCACGGGACAGCGGGGGCCCGACGGGAACCCCGATATCGCCGGAATCGACGAAGGGTTCGGGGAGTATCTGCGCCTGTACTGGTACCTGCAGGAGATGCCGACGGACGAGGCCGTGATCGGCTGGAACGACCCCGGTCTGCCTGACCTGAACACCGGCCTCTGGGGCGCCGACAACAGCATGGTCAACGCGATGTACTACCGCGTGTTCTATCAGGTCATGCTGGTCAACGAGTTCCTGCGCCAAAGTA
>QHTY01000176.1:0-7292 GCA_003220985.1 Gemmatimonadota bacterium | reverse complement strand
TACCGACGCCAAGCTCGACTCGCGCGGGCAATTTGATCCGACGCTCCGCACGAACGTGCATTTCTATCGCGCCGAAGCGCGCTTCCTCCGGGCGCTGAGCTACTGGCACGGCATCGATCTGTTCGGAAACATCCCGCTCGTGACGGAGGACGATCCGCTTGGCGCGACGCCGCCGAAACAGGCGACCCGAGCCGAAATCTACGCCTACGCCGTAAGCGAGCTCAACGACATCATCGGCCAGCTGCCGCCGAAAGGGCCGTCCACGTACGGGCGCGCGACACCGGAAGCGGCGCACATGCTGCTGGCCAAGCTGTACCTGAACGCCGCGGTGTACACCGGGACGGCGAACTACGCGGGCGCTGCGACGGAAGCGCAGGCAGTGATCAGCGCCGGCTACAGCCTCCCGGCAAACTTTCGGAGCAACTTCACCGCAGATAACAACTCGTCCCCGGAGCTCATTCTCGTTGCCGCTCAGGATGGTCGCAGCACCCAGACCTGGGGTGGCATGACATTCCTGATTCACGCGGGCTGTGGTGGCAGCATGTCGGCGGCGACTTACGGCATCGACTATTGCTGGGGCGGGTATCGCATGAAACAGCAGACCTACCGCCGCTTTGCCGCCGGTGACAGCCGCGCCGCTTTCTTCTATACGACGGGCCAAACCGATTCGGTCAGCGATCGCGGGGATTTCACGAAAGGAATCGCCGCTCCCAAGTTCACGAACCTCAAGGCGAACGGCGATACGGCACAAGCCAAGGGAATGGTCGACACCGACTTCCCGATTTTCCGGCTCGCCGACGCGTATTTGATTTACGCTGAGGCCAACATCCGGGGCGGCGGCGGCAGCGCGGCGAACGCGCTGACATACCTCAACGCCGTCCGGCAGCGCGCCTATGGGGGCACGAGCGCCAATTTCGCGGCGCTTCCCCCGGTCGACACGATTCTCGCCGAGCGCGGCCGCGAGTTGCTGTTTGAAGCGTCGCGCCGCTCCGACTTGATCCGCTTCGGCGTATTCACCGGCGGCACGTACGTCTGGGCCTGGAAGGGCGGCACACCGGGCGGGTCCGCATTGCCCACGTTCCGTGATCTGTATCCGCTGCCGGCAAACGAGCTGATCGCCAATCCGATCCTGCAGCAGAACCCAGGCTATTGACGTCTGGATCCTCCGCCGCCGCCGCGATGCTGCTGATGCTCGCGGCGGCGGGCTGTTCCCGGGAGCTGGCTGGACCGGCCCCGCAGCGGCCCGTGCTCGCGCAGGCCTACCGTCCGACCGGGCACATGGCCGCCGGCGACGTATTCGTCCACCTCTTCGAATGGCGGTGGACCGACATCGCGGCCGAGTGTGAAAACGTGCTCGGCCGGGCGGGCTTCACGGCCGTACAGATCTCGCCTCCCGAGGAACACAGCATCGAACCGACGTACCCCTGGAGCGAACGCTATCAGCCGGTGAGTTATAGCATCGCCCACAGCCGCTCCGGGACCGGCGCCGAATTCGCGGATATGGTGAATCGGTGCAAAGCCGTGGGCGTCGGGATCATCGCGGACGCGGTGATCAACCACATGACGAATTACCCCAGTCCCGGACTCGGCAGCAACGGCACCGCGTACTCCAAGTACAACTATCCCGGGTTGTACACGGCCGGTGATTTCCACACGCCCTGCGCGGTCAACAACTATCAAAGCGCGGCCAACGTGCAGGACTGCGAACTGCTGGGCTTGCCCGACTTGAACACCGGGCTCGCGTCGGTGCGGCAGAAGATCGCCGACTATTTGCTCACGCTCGCCCGCCTCGGCGTCGCCGGATTTCGCGTCGATGCGGCCAAACACATTCAGCAGGTGGAGCTCGACGACATTCTGGCGCGAGTCAATCACACGCTGACGGCTGAAGGCCGACCGCTCCCATACATTTTTCTTGAAGTCATCGGCGGTAGCAATGAGGCATTATCGCCGCGCGACTACTTCGGCGAGGGCTACAGCTCCGGCGGCGCCGCCGACATCACCGAGTTCACGTTCACCGGCGTCGGCAACAAGTTTCAGAACGTGAATGGCGAGCACATCTCGCAGCTCAATCCCAACGGCACACCGGGCAATCAGTTCTCCGAAGCGGCGTGGGGCATCATTCCCTCGGACAAGGCCGTCGTGTTCCTCGAAAACCACGACACCCAGCACAACTGCGGTCTCAGCTACCGCGCCGGGAATGTCTTTCGCCTAGCGAATGTCTGGATGCTGGCGCAGCCGTACGGCTACCCATCCGTCCTGTCGAGCTATGCCTTCGACTGTCCGTCCGGCAATGCCATGGGCCCGCCCTCGGACGCGAACGGCTGGACCACGGCCGTCACCTGCGCCGCGAGTCTGGAAACCGCAACGATCGGACATTGGGTGTGCGAGCATCGGGACCCATCAATCCTGCAGATGGTAAGCTTTCGGCATGTCGTCGCCGGCACGAATATCAATCACTGGTGGGACAACGGCGCCAATGCGATCGCCTTCTCGCGGGGCGCCCAAGGCTTCGTCGCGATCAACAACGAAACGAGCAGCCAGGATACCACCATCACCACCGGCATGGCACCGGGAACGTACCGCGATTTGATTTCCGGTAATCTCATTCAGATAGACGCCGCAGGCTCAGTGCACCTTACCCTTGCCTCGAGAGCCGCCCTTGCGATCGACACTGCGACACGCCAATAGCGTCTGCCTCGCGCTGTTCTGCATCGCTTCACCGCTCCGCGCTCAACGCTCCGGCGAGCTTGCCCGTTGGAAGCGTCACGCCCAGAGCGTCACGATCATTCGCGACGATTGGGGCATCGCGCACGTCTACGGCAAGACGGATGCCGATGCGGTTTTCGGTATGGAGTATGCCCAAGCCGAGGACGACTTCAACCGCATCGAGACGAATTACCTCAACTCACTCGGCCGCTTGGCTGAAGCCGAAGGAACGGCGGCGATTTTCCAGGACCTGCGCCAACGCCTGTTCATCGACGCCGACTCGCTGCGGGCTGAGTACCGGACGAGCCCGCCGTGGCTGAAGCGACTGATGGATGCCTTTGCCGATGGCTTGAACTACTTCCTTTATAAGCATCCCGCTGTGAAGCCCCGGGTCATCAGGCACTTCGAGCCGTGGATGGCACTGTCGTTTACCGAAGGAAGCATTGGCGGCGACATCGAGCGCATCAACCTGCGCGATTTGGCGACGCTTTACGGCGACTCCGCCGCCGCGGCGCGCACCAGCGGCGACGCCGACGAGTGGGAAGGCGATCCATCGGGCTCGAACGGCATCGCGATCGCGCCGCGCCTCGCCGCCAATCACCACGCCCTGCTGTGGATCAATCCGCACACGTCGTTCTACTTCCGCTCCGAGCTGCAAATGGTGAGCGACGAAGGGCTCGATGCCTACGGTGCGGTGACCTGGGGACAGTTCTTCATCTATCAAGGATTCAATGCAACCGCAGGCTGGATGCACACCTCGAGCGGCGTGGACAACGTCGACGAGTTTCTCGAAAGCCAACCGTTACGCACGCGCGCGATCACCGTCCCGTTCAAAACCGATAGCGGCATCGCGCGGAAGACCTTCGCGGTCTACTACTCGCCGCACGGGCCAGTCGTACGCAAGGAAGGCGATCGGCTGGTGAGCGTGAGCCTGATGAACAATCACGTCAACGCGCTGATTCAGTCCTACACGCGCACGAAAGCACACGACCTGGCCGGCTTTCGCGAGATCATGGAGCTGCACACCAACTCCTCCAACAACACCCTGTTTGCGGATGCCTCCGGCAACATCGCGTACTTCCACTCGAACTACATCCCGCGCCGCGATACCTCGTTCGACTGGACAAAGCCGGTCGACGGCAGCGATCCTCGGACCGCGTACCGCGGCGTGTTGTCGTTCGACGAGACGCCGAACGTCGTAAATCCCGCGAGCGGCTTTGTCTACAATTCGAACAACTGGCCCTGGTCGGCGGCGGGCGCAGGATCGAGTCCCCGGCGCGAGGACTATCCGCGCTACGTCGAGACCGGCACGGAGGAGACCCCGCGGGGCTACCATGCGCTGCGCGTGCTGGCGGGGAAGAGCGATTGGACAAGTGGCGAGCTCACTGCCGCGGCGTTCGACAGCTATCTCCCCGCGTTCGAGCGCATGATTCCGCCGCTCCTCGCGGCGTACGATCAGACACCGGCGACCGACACGCTGAAGGCGAAGCTCGCCGAGCCGGTCGCCGCGCTCCGGGGCTGGGACTATCGTTGGGGCGCCGAGTCGGTACCGACGTCGCTGGCGATCTTCTGGGGCGAGCGCGTGGCGAGACGGCTAGGTCGCGACGCGCGGGCAGCAGGCATATCGGTCATGCAGTATGTCGCGACGTCGAGGGGCTCTGCGGCCGACCTGCTCGAACCCCTCGGCGCAGCGGTGGATGCCCTCGCCAGCGATTTCGGAACCTGGAAAACGCCGTGGGGCGACATCAATCGGTTCCAGCGGATCAACGACGACATCGCGCCGCATTTCGATGACGCGCAACCGAGCATTCCCGTACCGTTTACGTCGGGCGTGTGGGGCTCGCTTGCATCGTTCGGTGCCCGCGCTTACCCCAACACCAAGAAGTGGTACGGCACGAGCGGCAACAGCTTCGTCGCCGTCGTCGAGTTCGGCGACAGCGTGCGCGCCCGGGCGGTGACGGCCGGCGGCGAGAGCGGCGACTTGCGGTCACGGCACTTCAACGACGAGGCCGCGCGCTATGCGTCCGGCCGGCTGCGGGACGTCTACTTCTACCACTCACAGCTAACCGGGCATACGGAGCGAGAGTATCACCCCTAAGGCACTCTGCATCGTGCTATCGCTGGGCGTGATTCAGCAGGCGCACGCACAGCGCGAGCTCGTGTTTCTCGACCGCCAGGGCGTGGTCCGCTGGCGGGACACCCACAAGGAGGTCGCGCTTTTCGGAGCGAACTACGTGCTCACGACGGCGTCCGACTATCGCGCCGCCGGCTACATCCACGGCGATCGCAAGCGGATGATCGACGACGACATGGCGCAGTTCGCCCGCATGGGCTGGGACGGTTTGCGGCTCACGTTCTGGGGCGATTGGGAGGCGTCGGACAGCGCCGGCAATCTCATCGCCAACGATCACCTGGATCTCCTGGACTACCTGATCGCGCAGGCGAAGGCGCGCGGCATCTACATGCTGTTCAGCCCAATCCAGCTGTACGGCTCCAACTGGCCGGATGCGCTCGGCGATACGACGGCACCAGGATTTGGGAGACACTTCGGCAAGGCCCGGATGGGAACGGACGCGGCGGCCGTCCGGGCGCAGGTGAATTACCTCCGCCAAATCCTCAACCACGTAAATCCGTACACGCACCTCGCGCTCAAGGACGAGCCCGCGATCGTCTTCATCGAATTGGTGAACGAGCCGTGGCACCATCCAGAGGACCTGCAGGGCTCGATTCACTACATCAACGCCCTCACGGACGCGGTGCGGAGCACGGGGTGTCAGAAGCTCATTTTCTACAACGTGAGTCAGGACTTCCGGATCGCCGATGCGATTCGTCGGTCCAAGGCGCAAGGCGTCACGTTCGGCTGGTATCCGACGGGTCTCAACGCCGGGCATGAGGTCCAGGGCAATTACCTGCGCGGCGCGGATGGGTATCCGAACATGCTCCGCCCCGAGCTCGCCGGTCTCCCGCGCATCGTCTACGAGTTCGACAGCCCGGATCTGCGCACCGGCACGATGTATCCCGCCATGGCCCGAACGTTTCGCGCCGTGGGCACGCAATTCGCCGCGATGTTCGCCTACGACATGCTCGCCACGGCCTCGCGCAACCTCGGCTGGCAGACGCATTACTTGAACCTGGTGTACACACCGCGCAAGGCGCTGAGCGCGATCATCGCCGCTGAAGCGATGCGGCGGCTCCCGCGCATGGGGGACTACGGGCCGTATCCGCGCAATACGCGCTTTGGAGACTTCCACATCTCGTACGAAGGAGACTTGGCTGAGCTTGTCGCGCGCGACGCGTTCATGTACACGAGCTCTACAAACGCCACACCTCCAGATCCGGCGGCGCTGCAACACATTGCCGGGCACGGCTCGTCATCAACGGTGAGATACGAAGGAACCGGGATCTACTTCCTCGACAGAATCCGCCAGGGGGTTTGGCGGCTCGAGGTGTATCCTGACGCCGTGCCGATCGGCGATCCGTTCGAGCCGCCGAGCGCCGAGAAGATCGTCACGCGCGCGATCAGCCGCTCATGGCCAATCACGATCACTCTCTCCGATCTCGGCTCTTCTTTCACTGTACAGCCGGTCGCGGGAAGGAACGCTCAAACTGTTCGCGCTAGCGCTGGATCATTCGCAGTAACGCCAGGCGTCTATCTCCTGGTCGCCGGCGCCTCGGGGACTGTGGCAATGCTACCGGACTCGTTTGGACACCTCGGGTTCGGTGAATTCCACGCGCCGCGCCCCGACACCGCCCCGCTGACGGTCGTGTCGCTGGCGGCGCCGCAGTATCTCGCTGGCCGCGATGCCGAGCTGCACGCGCGCGTCGTCGAGGTCGCGGATCCGGACTCGGTGACGCTGTTCGTGCGCGCGACGCCCGGCGGTTTCTATCGAAGCTTCTCGATGCGACGCGCCGGTGCGTACGAATACGCGGTGTCGATTCCGGCGGGATCGTTGCGCGAAGGGCCACACGAATTCGTGATCGCGGCGTTCCGTGCAGGCTCAGCCGTCACGTTCCCACCAGGCGTGGCCGGAAAGCCGACCGATTGGAACTACAACGGCCAGTCATCGTGGCGATTCGATGTGGTCACGCCACGCACTCCGTTACGGCTGTTCGACCCCGGCACAGATGCCGGTCGCCTCACCTTCACGCGCATCGGCGATGCCGGCCGCAGAGGGCTGTTCCGCGTGGCACTGTCGCCCGCGACCGGCCAGCCGGTTTTCCACCTCGAGCTCCCGACCGACACCAGCGGCTGGAGCCCCGCCGACTACACGGCGTCGCTCGTGATCAAAGAAAGGATCGCGGCGCGGCAAGAGACGATCGCGTCGGCCAACGAGCTGCGAATTCGTCTCCGTGGCCTCGGCGCGCCCCAGACGGCGCACATCACGCTCATGGAAGACGACGGCACGAGCTGGACCGCCGCCGTGCAGATCGACACCACCTGGCAGGATCAGGTCATCCCGCTGGCGAGCTTCACGATCGGTCGCGGTGTGCTGTTGCCTCAAGGCTTCCCCGGTGAATGGAACTACTGGGTCGGTCCGGCTCAGGGTCGCGGCGGCGCCGGCGATCGGCTGCGGCTCGCGCACCTT
>QHTY01000217.1 GCA_003220985.1 Gemmatimonadota bacterium | reverse complement strand
GCGAGCGGAAGCGGAAGAGGCCCTCGCCGTCCGGCAGGAACGCGCTCGCGCCCGTGTGCTGCACGACGGCGGGCTTGCCGCTTGCAAGGTAGGCCACCGTCCGGTCGCTGACCCAGGCATTCTGGAACGCCATGCACGACGGCTTTGCCGCACTGAACTCCCCGCGCGACCGCCGGATGTAGGCGGCGTAGGCCGTGGGGCTGCCCGTGACATCCCGCGAGTCTCGCACGCGCCAACCCTGCCGTTCGAGCAGGGCCCGGTCCCGCGCGTCCTGCTCCGCCTGCTTCGGCCGCGCCTGACCCGCGGGATCGCGGTCCAGCAGGTAGAGCGCCAGCTCGAGGGGCTGGCGCGTGTGGCGCGGCAGATCCGCGAACTCGAGGAAGGAGATGCGCTTCGTGTTATCGACCAGGACGGTCTCTCCGTTCCGCTGCACCTTCAACCAGCTCGCCGACGACCAACTGGAAACAGTCGTGAAGGCCTCGGCACTCGGCTGGTACGTGAACGGCCAGAGGTCGAGACAGACGGGCGGCCGGATGTGCGTCCACTGCAGGCCGCAGTCGGAAAAGCGCGCAGCGGGTGTTCCCACCGTCTCGCCCGTCGTCAGATAGCAATCGTGCGGCGGAACGTCGAGCTCTCCGGTGCTCATCCAGAACTGCAGCAAGCCGGGGTCGATGTCCACGAGCGCCGTGCGTCGCGCGCAGGCGAGCAGGCACGGGTCGATGGCGTAATGGAAGTTCAGCAGGACATCCGCCCGCCGCAGCACCGCCTCTGCCTCGGGCCGCGTGGAGCCGACGAAGCGTAGCTCGCCTTCGACGGCGTCGTACAGCAGCGTGTGGCCCTCGAACCCGAACTGCTTCATCCGGTCCTGGAACGTCGCGATGACGTACGCCCGCCGATCCGGATCACGGACCGGACGGAGCTGCTCGAGCCAGTAGACGTCGCAGCCCAACTGCCGCAGCCCCAGGGCGTATTGCAGGTACACCCAGAAGTGACCGCCGCCGTCAGGGAAACTGGCGACCTTGTTCACCGACAGGACGACAGCGGTCATGGCACCTCCGTCGTCAGTGCGGCCACCCGCTGCGACACGTCGCGGAACCCGATCAGCGTGATCCCCCGCTCGAGGATTGCCCGTCGCAGGGCGGGGTCGCACAGTGTCCGTAGCTCGATCTCGCGTTCCGCGCGATAGCTCGAATGGAATCCCACATCGCTATAGCCCGGGTGACACGAGAGCTCGGTCACATCCGGCCCGATCTCGGCGTCGAGCACGCGCAGGAAGCCATCAACCCCGATCTGGTCGGCGTGCGTCGCGCCACCCCATTGCCCGTAGAACTTCCCGACGTGGCGCACGGTGGAGTGGCCCCGCACAGGCACGCCGGCGGACCGGGCGAGCGCGAGCACATGCGGGAGCACACGTGGGTCGCGATGCAAATCGTGGTGCGAGTCCACGTGTGTCGGGGACGCTCCGGTCAGCTCGAGGAACCGCGCCAGCTGGCGGTCGCACTGAGCGGCCGCCCGACCCGGTTCGGAGGAGTCGAGCTCGAGGTGCAGGCCGAGGCTCAGCACGGGGTTCGCGCGCGCTCGCGTAACCGCGTCGGCCGCCGCCGGCCCGTCCACCATGAGGCTCGCGCTCGTCAGGACTCCCCGCTCGTGGGCCTCCACGATGCCGCGGTTGATCCCAAGGCTCGCGCCGAAGTCGTCGCCGTTGACGATCAAGCGCCTCATGACGCCAACCCAACCGCCGCCTCGGCCACCGTGCCGCCGGCGGCGGCTCGCGCGGCCGCGGCCCGGAAGTAGGAGGCCAGATGCAATGGTGCGTCCGGCACGCCCTTGAACCCGGGGATACTTGCGATATCCACGACGTATGTGCGACCCTCGCTCTCGATGAGGTCGACGCCGCAGAGGTCGATGCCGAACGCGCCGGCACAGCGCCGCGCGATGTCGGCCTGCTCCGCCGTGGGCGTGAACGGCTCGCCGTATTTCTCCGCCTCCGTCCGGGCCGGGAAGACCTTTCGGACACCGAAGAGCCGCTCGCCGATCATATAGATCTTCAAGTCACGCCCTTCGGGCGGGTGATAGCGCTGTGCGAGGATGGGCGGAGCCTTGTGCGCGGCGCGCGGCTCGGCGAACAGCTCGGCCTCGTTCCGGACGACGCGCACACCTAACCCGCACGTGCCGTCGTATGGCTTGACGACGAGCGGTCCCTCATTCAGCAGCG
>QHTY01000216.1:5091-5464 GCA_003220985.1 Gemmatimonadota bacterium | reverse complement strand
GTCACTGACCCTGCTCGCCTCGTATGCCGGCATCACCAGTCGCGTCAAGCTGGGCGTGGGCGTCTACCTGCTCGCTCTTCGCCATCCCACGGTCGCGGCCAAGATCACGTCGACCCTCGACGTGCTGTCGGGCGGGCGACTGATCTTCGGAGTCGGCGTGGGCGGCGAGAATCCCAAGGAGTTCGAGGCCTGCGGCATTCCGCACAACGAGCGGGGCGCGCGCGTGACCGAGGGGATCGACGTCGTCCGTCGCCTCTGGAAGGACTCGCCGGCCAGCTTCAAGGGGCGCTTCACCCAGTTCGAGGGGGTGAGCATCGATCCCAAGCCCGTGCAGAAGCCCGCGCCGCCCATCTGGATCGGCGGCCGCTCGGAT
>QHTY01000216.1:0-4900 GCA_003220985.1 Gemmatimonadota bacterium | reverse complement strand
TGGGTGGAGAAGCTCTCCAAGCGCTATGCGCAGGATTTCGGCCCGCTCGCGCGGAAGTACGGAGTCATCGGCACGCCCGCCCAGTGCCTCGAACAGCTCGGCCGCTTCGCGGAGGCGGGCTGCACGTACTTCATCCTGGACGCGATCTGCGACCCCGCCACCGAGGCCGAGCAGATCGAGATGATGGCCGCCGAGCTCGTCTCGAAATTCAAGGCATCCTAGACGGTGGCGCCGAAGCCGAAGGAGTGCAAGGCCTCGGTCACCGCCATCCGCTGGCCCCGGCCGGAAGTCATCGAGGTGGATCTCCGCATGGTCGAGCCCGCGGAGCTTCCCTTCGAGGCGGGGCAGTGGATCTCCGTACCCTTCGGCCCCAAGACGGTGCGCGCGTGGAGCATGCTCTCCACTCCGTCGCACAAGGGCATGCTCACCCTGTCTGTCGACGTCGCGCCCGCCGGGATGGGCTCGCAGTGGCTACGTGGCCTCAAGGTCGGAGACGCCGTCGAGTTCAAGGGCCCCACGGGCGGCTTCGTCTTCAACCGCGCCGACCCACGCCGCGCCGTCTTCTTCGCCGAGGAGATCGGCATCGTCCCCGTGCGCTCCATCCTGGCCGATCTCTACGAGACGGGCTTCGGCCGTCCCGCCATCCTGATCTTCTGGGCGCGTGATCCCTCGTGGCTGCTCTATGACGCCGAGTTTCGCTCGCTGGCGCGCCGCTACCCCGGCTTCACCTATGTCCCCGCCGTGCGCGAGGCGCCGGGCGGCTGGCGCGGCGAGACGGGCGAGCCCGCCCAGGTGATCGATCGCCTCGTGCACAGCGTGGACCGCCTCGTCGTCTATGCCTGTGGAGGCGGCGACACCGTCAACGCCGTGCGCGATGCCCTGGTCAAGAAAGGCATGGACCGCAAGAGCGTCAAGTGGGAGAAGTTCTGGTAGGGGCGCGCGGAGGAGATCCATGGCGGATCTGAACGGCGGGCACCTGGTGGCGCGCACGCTCAAGCAGGCGGGCGTGGGCCACATCTTCACGCTCTGCGGCGGGCACATCCTGCCCATCTACGATGGCTGCGTCACCGAGGGCGTGGAGGTCGTGGACATGCGCCACGAGCAGGCGGCGGCGCACGCGGCCGACGGATACGCGCGCGCCGGGAAACGCGTGGGCGTGTGCGTCGCGACGTCCGGGCCAGGGGCGACCAACCTCGTCACCGGTCTCGCCGCTGCGTACATGGACGGCTCCCCGGTTCTGGCGATTACGGGCCAGGTCGGCCGGCCGATGCTTGGGCGCGATGCCTTTCAGGAAACCGACGTCGTCGGCGTGACGATGCCGGTCACGAAGCACAACGTGCTCGTCCGCGACATCGAAGACTTGGCCGACGATCTGCGTGAGGCAATGGCGGTCGCGATGGAGGGACGTCCCGGTCCGGTGCTCGTGGACGTGCCCAAGGATGTCCAGAACCAGAAGGCCGAATACCGGGAGTCAGGAGCCGGGAGTCGGGGATCGGTGAAGCCCAGACTCCAGACTCCTGACTCCCGGTTCCTCGACGACGACGCCATCCAGCAAACCGCACATCTCATCACCGAGGCGGAGCGTCCGATCATGATGATCGGCCGCGGCGTGATCATCAGCGGCGCGTACGCGGAGGTGCGGGAGCTGGCCGAGCGCACCGGCATGCCGGTGATCACGACGCTGCTCGGGATCAGCGCCTTCCCGCAGGTGCACGACCTGCACCTCGGCATGCCTGGGATGCACGGCGAGGTCCATATCAACAAGGCGATCCAGGCGGCTGATCTGATCGTGGGGATCGGGCTGCGCTTCGACGATCGCGTGACGGGGAATACCGCCACCTTCGCGCCGCGCGCCAGGATCGTCCATATCGATGTGGACGCCGCGGCGATCGGACGCAATGTGCCCGTGGCGGTGGGGATCGTGGGCGATGCGCGCCCGGTCGTCGAGCGGCTGCTGGCCGTGGTGGCACCGCGCACATGCGCGCGCTGGTGGGACGAAATCCGTACCCTCATGCGGCCCCGCGCCGAAGCGTTCGCCGGCGGCTTGTCGCCCGACGTGATTCTCTCGGCGCTGGCGGAGGTCACCGGCGGCCGCTGCACGATTGTCTCCGACGTGGGCCAGCATCAGATGTGGGTGGCGCAGCGCTATCCCTTCCAGCGGCCCAACACGCACATCACTTCGGGTGGCCTGGGCGCCATGGGGTTCGCGGTGCCCGCCGCCATGGGCGTGCGCCTCGCGCGTCCGGATGAGCCGGTGTGGGCGATTTCGGGCGACGGTGGATTCCAGATGAACATGGCGGAGATCGCCACCATGGTGCAGGAGGGGATCGAGGTGAAGCTCGCGATCTTCAACAACGGCTACCTCGGCATGGTGCGGCAGTGGCAGCAGTTCTTCCACGGTGGCCGGTACTCGAACACCCCGATCTGGAGTCCCGATTACGTGAAGCTCGCGGAGGCGTACGGCATTCCCGGGTGGCGGGTGAAGCAGGCCGGCGAAGTGATTGACGCGTTGCGACAGGCGAACTCGACCCCAGGTCCGGCGCTCGTCGAGCTGGTGATCGAGCAGGAAGCCAACGTCTTCCCGATGATCGTGCCGGGCGGCTCGCTATCCGAACCGCTCGAGGCGGCGCCGGTATGACCGTTGCCCGTACGCTGACGGTGGTGATGAGCAGCGACCTGCTCACGCTGAGTCGCGCGTGCGGCCTGCTCAGGCGGCGCAATCTGCCCGTCCGCGAGTTCACCGTCGATTCGACCGGTCAGCCCGGTTTCTGGCAGATGTCCTGTGCGATCGACACGGACGATGCGACCGTCGAGAGTCTGCTGCGGCAATTCCAGAATGTGGTCGGCGTCCGCAAGGCGACGTCCTCACCCCCTGGCCCCCTCTCCGTTCCGGAGAGGGGGAACGCAACTTCTTCTCCAGGAGATGCCATGAGCTCATCGGTACGCGTGTACTACGAGGCGGACACCGACCGCGCCCGTTTGCGCGATCGCGTGTTCGCGATCATCGGATACGGCAGTCAAGGCCACGCCCACGCACAGAACCTGCGCGACAGCGGCGCCCGCGTGCTCGTGGGGCTGCGGCCGGGCGGGGCGTCGTGGAAACAGGCAGTCGTGGATGGGCTCGAGGTGCGCCCCGTCGCCGACGCGGCCCAGGCCGCTGACGTCATCATGATCCTCGTGCCGGATCCTGCGCAGCGCGCGGTGTACGAAACGGCCGTCGCGCCGGCGCTCGGAGTGGGGAAGACCCTCATGTTTGCGCACGGCTTCAACATCCACTTCGGCGAAATCGTGTCGCCGCAGGGCGTTGACGTTTCGATGATCGCGCCGAAATCTCCCGGCCATCTCGTGCGCAGCGAATATCAAGCGGGGCGGGGTGTGCCGGCACTCGTCGCGATTCATCAGGACGCGAGCGGGAACGCCCTGCCCAACGCCCTCGCCTACGCCACCGGCATCGGCTGTGCGCGCGCGGGAGTCCTGGCCACGACGTTCGCGGAAGAAACCGAAACGGATCTGTTCGGCGAGCAGGCCGTCCTCTGTGGCGGCGTCACGGCCCTGATTCAAGCGGGGTTCGAGACGCTGACCGACGCCGGGTACTCTCCGGAGATGGCGTACTTTGAGTGTCTGCACGAGCTGAAGCTGATCGTGGACCTCATCTATCGCGGCGGCCTCGGCTTCATGCGGCATTCGATCAGCGATACCGCCGAATACGGCGATCTGACGCGCGGCGACCGCGTCATCAGTCCGGCGGTGCGCGAGGAAATGCGCCGGCTGCTCGCCGACATTCGCAGCGGGGCGTTCGCGAAAGAATGGATCGCGGAATCCCGTGCCGGCGCGCCACGCTTCGCTGAGCTGCGGCGCAAGGCGCGGGAGCACCCGATCGAACAGGTCGGCGCGCGCCTGCGGGCGATGATGCCCTGGACGGAAGAAGGCAAGCGCGCCAAGCAGAAGCCGGCATCGTCGAAGCAGCCCCCCCCCGAGCGGGAGCCAGCCCGGGCGTGACAACGACGCTGTTCGATCGCGTCTGGGATGCGCACGTCGTCCAGGAATTGGCCCACGGCGTGGCATTGCTGTACGTCGATCTGCATCTCATCCATGAGGTGACGTCGCCGCAGGCGTTCGAAGGCTTACGGCGCGCGCGACGGACGGTGCGCCGTCCCGAGCGCACGCTGGCGACCGTGGACCACAACGTGCCGACGGGCGAGCGATCACTTCCCATTGCCGATCCGATTGCGGCTCGCCAATTGGACGCATTGGAGGCAAACGCGCGCGAATTCGGCATCCAGCTGTTCGATCTCGCCTCGCCGGAGCAGGGCATCGTGCACGTCGTCGGGCCGGAGTTGGGGGCGACGCAGCCCGGCATGGTGATCGTGTGCGGCGACTCGCACACGTCCACGCACGGCGCGTTCGGCGCGTTTGCATTGGGGATCGGTACCAGCGAAGTCGAGCACGTGCTCGCGACGCAGTGCATCGTGCTGTCCAAGCCCAAGAATCTCGAAGCGCGGATCACCGGCCGCCGCGGTCCCGGCGTCACGGCGAAGGATCTGATTCTCGCGCTCATCGGCCGGATCGGGACCGCGGGGGCGAGCGGCCACGTCATCGAGTACACGGGCGACGCGATCCGCGGGCTGTCGATGGAAGAGCGGATGACGGTGTGCAACATGTCCTCATCGGTACGCGTGTATTACGAGGCGGATACCGACCGCGCCCGTTTGCGCGATCGCGTGTTCGCGATCATCGGATACGGCAGTCAAGGCCACGCCCACGCACAGAACCTGCGCGACAGCGGCGCCCGCGTGCTCGTGGGGCTGCGGCCGGGCGGGGCGTCGTGGAAACAGGCAGTCGTGGATGGGCTCGAGGTGCGCCCCGTCGCCGACGCGGCCCAGGCCGCGGACGTCATCAT
>QHTY01000188.1 GCA_003220985.1 Gemmatimonadota bacterium | reverse complement strand
CTGGTCCGGCTCCGGCTAATGTCGATCCTCGGCGAGTGGGTCGCGCGCGATCTGCGGGACGAGCTGTACGAGCATATCCAGCGGCTGTCGCTCGCGTTTTTCTCGCGCAAGCGCACGGGCAGCTTGATCACGCGCGTCTCCGCCGATACCGACAGGCTCTGGGAGTTCCTGGCGTTCGGCGTGGTGGACGTGTCGCTGTCGCTGGTTCAGCTGCTTGGGCTTGGAACGGTTCTGCTCACGCTCGATTGGAAGCTCGGCTTGGTGATGACGCTGCCGATCCCGGTGTTCTGCTGGGTGATCTACCGGCACGGCGAAAACATCAGCCGGTTGTTCATCCGGGCGTGGCGCAAGTGGTCGCGCGTGACGGATGTGTTGTCGGATACGATCCCCGGCATCCGGGTCGTGAAGGCGTTCAATCAGGAGGACCGGGAGATTGTGCGCTTCGGGGAGCGAAACGAGGATGTCACGGCGGAGTTCAACCGCATTCACCGTTCGTGGACCACGTTCTGGCCGCTGCTCATCCTGGGCGTGCACGCGATGACCGTGACGGTGTACGATTACGGTGTGGCTGTTCGCCGTGCCGCGGCTGCTCGGCAGTGGGGCGCAGCTCCCGGTAGGAACGTTCGTCTCGTTCCTGCTTTACACGACGATGTTCCTGGCGCCGATCGACGTGATCGGGCAGATGGCGCGCACGATCAACCGGGCGACGACGTCGGCGCATCGCGTGTTCGAGGTGCTCGATACCGCGCCCGAGATACGCGACGTGGCGGAGCCGGTGCGGCTCGAGCCGGTGCACGGCCGGGTTACGTTCGAGCACGTGACGTTCGGTTACGACGGCGTCCGCCAGGTGCTGCGTGGCGTGAGCTTCGACGCCCGACCGGGTGAGTTGATCGGACTCGTCGGCCCGTCGGGCGGCGGCAAGACCACGATCGTGAACCTGATCGCGCGCTTCTACGACGTGAGCGGGGGAACGATTCGCATCGACGGCGTCGATATCCGGCGCCTCGATACCGGCCACTACCGCCGGCAGATCGGCATGGTGCTCCAGGACCCGTACCTGTTTCACGGCACGGTGCTGGAGAACATCCGGTACGGCCTGCCGGACGCGCCGCTGAGTCAGGTGGTGCTGGCGGCGCAGGCGGCGAACGCTCACGACTTCATCACCAAGCTGCAGCACGGCTACGACACGGTGGTGGGGGAGCGCGGGCATACGCTGTCGGGCGGCGAGCGCCAGCGCGTGTCGATTGCGCGAGCGATCCTGCACGATCCTCGGATCCTCATCTTGGACGAGGCGACGAGCAGCGTGGATACGGAAACCGAGCGTGAGATCCAGCAGGCGCTCGAGCGGCTGGTGGCAGGACGCACCGTGTTCGCGATCGCGCACCGGCTCTCGACGCTCCGGAAGGCGTCGCGGTTGTTCGTGATCGAAGAGGGCCGGTTGATCGAGCATGGCACGCACGCTGAACTATTGGCACGGCCCGAAGGAACGTATCGGCGGCTATACGATCTGCAGGTGCAACTTGCGTAGGTGTCTGGTGTCAGGTGTCTGTGCCTTTCTGACACCTGACACCACACACCTGACACCAGGAGGCTTCCAATGGAATCGACATTAATGAGGCGATCGGACGATGGCGTCACACGGAGATCCGCAGGCGAGCTAACGCTCGAGTGGCGGGCCGACGGCTCGCTGTGGGCGGTCCGCGATGACGAAGAGCGCCCGGTGTCCGTGCGGCGCTGCTTTCCGTGGTCTGAACCCACGCGACACCTCTCGTTGCGCGACGCGGACGAGGAGGAGTTCGCACTCGTCAGAAACCCGGCCGAGCTCGATCCGCGATCGCGGGCGGCGCTGGAGACGGCGCTCGCGGTGGCGGGGTTCGTGTTCGAGGTCACCCGCGTGCTGGAGATCGAGGAGGAAGTCGAGATCCGGCGCTGGCAGGTCGAGACTCGGCAGGGGCCTCGCACGTTCCAGACGCGGCTCGATGATTGGCCGCGAACGCTGCCGCACGGCGGGCTGCTGATCCGCGACCTGGCGGGGGATTTGTATCACCTCGCGGCGCCGGAGCAGTTGGACCGGCAGAGCCGGGAGTTGCTGTGGGCGTTTGTGGACTAGACGCGACGGGCTCCGGCGACCTAGGTTGCGCCTTGAGTCTATGTCCATCTCGCGGCGCGAAGCGCTCAAGCACATCGGAGCGGCGACTGCCGGGTTCGTTCTCCCGACGACACTCTTCCGCGGGCGCGTGCGCGACATTGTCGTCGACGGCCGGCCGGTCGAGATTGCGGTCGCCGCTGTCAGCGGGCACACCGTGCGTGTCACCGTTCTCCCCCTCGTCGGGGGTTCGCGTGGTTCGCTCCCCGTGGACGGTGCCTTGGTACGCGAGGACCTGGGGGGGGGCCGGGGGGGCCGCATCGCTGCGCGACGGCGGACGGCGGAGTCGTTCGCCCCGGTGCAGGCAGGTGAGCTGACCGTCCGCTTCACTCCCGAGCCCCCCACGATCGCCGTCGAGGCCGCGGACGCGCGCGTGGCGCAAAGGCTGGTTCTCGATGCTGCCACGCCCAATGTTTCTTTCCTCTTGCCCGAAGGTCCCCTCCTCGGCCTGGGCGAGGGCGGCCCGCAGTTCGACCGCAAGGGCTCGGTCGATCAGATGCGCAACGGCCAGGGTGGCTACCAGCTGGCAACGCACGGTGGCCGGGCGCCGATCCAGTGGCTCATCGGGACGGATGGCTGGGGCCTGTTCATTCACCTGCCGTACGGCAGGTTCGATTTCACAGGCGCCGAGGGCCGTTTCACGCCGCAGGATGACGCGCCACTCGATGTGTTTGTCGTCGCGTCTCGCGACCCGGCGGTGATCATGGCTGAGTACGCGCGGATCACCGGCCGACCCGAGCTGCCCGCCCGCTGGAGCCTGGGCTACATGCAGTCGCATCGCACGCTCGCCGGTCCGGACGAAATCCTTGGCGTGGCGCGCACGTTCCGCGAGAAACGCCTGCCGATTGACGCGGTGATCTACCTCGGGACCGAGTTCACGCCGTCCGGGTGGAACACGCGGAACGGCGAGTTCACGTGGCATCCCGGCAATTTCCCAGACCCTAAGGCCATCGTGGATCAACTGCACGCGCTGGACCTCAAGGTCGTGCTCCACACGGTGATCGAAGGACGGCGCCTCATTGGTACCGTGGACGATCCCTGCATGGCGCCCGAACCCCCCGGGCGCACTGCAGACGATCGCTGGCCCGAGGAACGGCATGTGGCGTGCTACTGGCCGGCGCATAAGGCTGTCTCAGATGTCGGAATTGACGGGTGGTGGCCGGATCAAGGGGACGGCTACGACGCACCGTCTCGACTCGCGCGGCATCGGATGTACTGGGAGGGGCCGCAGCGATCCCGGCCCGACGAGCGCCCGTTCGCCTTGCATCGCAACGGCGCGCCTGGCATGGCGCGCTACGGCGCGTTCCTCTGGTCGGGCGACGTGCAGTCGCGCTGGGAGACGCTCGCGACGCATGTGCCCGTCGCCGTGAACACCGGTCTCTCGGGAATCCCATACTGGGGGACAGACATCGGCGGGTTCATTCCGACTCCGGAATTGACCGGGGAGCTGTACGTGCGATGGTTTCAGTTCGGCGCGTTCTGCCCGTCGTTTCGTGCGCACGGCCGCCACTGGCATCTGCGCCTGCCCTGGGGATGGGATGGCGGCGACGGCGGCCCGCCCGAGACTCGGCTCGTGATCGATCCGGCCGAGCTCCACAACAAGGACGTCGAGCCGATCGTCAAGCGCTATCTCGAGCTGCGCTATCAGCTTCTCCCCTACACCTACACCGCCGTGAAAGACACATGCGAAACCGGACTCCCGGTGATGCGCGCGTTGTGGCTCCACT
>QHTY01000187.1 GCA_003220985.1 Gemmatimonadota bacterium | reverse complement strand
CTGGCTCAAGGCACGTGTGCGATTCTGCTCTTCGCTCGTGGACCGGATCACGACCGCACCGCCGCCCGACCAGCACGCCGCGCTCGAGGAAAAACTCGGCTACCGCGACGTGCTGCTCACCGTGACCGAACCGTACGCGCTGTGGGCGATCGAGGCCGACCCCGCCGAGTTACGTGCGGCCTTCCCCGTTGAAAGTGCGACAGTGGTGTTCGCACCCGATATCGCGTTCTACCGCGAGCGCAAGCTGCGGCTGCTCAATGCGGTGCACACAGCCGCCGCGCCGCTCGCGCTCCTCGCCGGCGTCCGCACCGTGCGCGACGCCACGGCGCATCCGCTGCTCGGCCCCTTCCTAAATCGGCTGCTGTTCGAGGAGATCATCCCCGCAACCGATCTCCCGGCGGGCGAAGCCCGCTCGTTCGCGCAACAAGTGCTCGAGCGGTTCGCCAATCCGTGGCTCGAGCACGAATGGCGCGTCATCGCGACGAATCAGGAGGACAAGTTCCGGATCCGCGTGGTCCCACTCATCTCCCGTGGTTCCCGTGGTTCCCGTGGTTCCCAGCCCGGTCTCGCTCTTGCAGCGGCGGCCCACCTGACGTTCACCCGCGCGTCCATCGACTCGCTAGGCGAGGCGGCTCAAATCCCGAAGTTCGTTCGGGAGACGACGCGCTGGATGGAGATCTTGAAACAGGACGGCGTCGAGGCCGCGTTGACACATGATTGACCGGCTGTTGACGAGCGGCGTCATCGCCGTCATCCGGCTGCAGGAGTCCTCCGGCGACATATCGACAATTATGGATATGTCCGGGGCCGCGGCCAGGGCCTTAGCCGCGGGCGGCGTGGACGTGGTCGAGGTGACGCTCACCACGCCCGGCGCGCTGGAGGCGATCACCGAGCTCGCGTCGGACGAGGGGCTCAAGGGATGCATGATCGGAGCAGGGACCGTGCTCGACGTGAAGGCCGCCCGTGACGTCATCGCTCGCGGCGCGCGCTTCGTCGTGAGCCCCGCGTTCGACCGCTTCGTCGTGCGCTACTGCCGCGACCACCACGTCCCCTGTCTGCCTGGAGCGTTCACGCCGACGGAGCTGCATGAGGCGTGGCGCGCCGGCGCCACGGCGGTGAAGCTGTTCCCGGCATCGGCCGTGGGGCCGCGCTATCTGCGCGAGGTCCTCGCGCCCCTGCCCTTCCTGCGCGTGGTCCCGTCGGGCGGCGTGTCGCTCGAGAACGCCGGCGAATGGATCCGGGCGGGCGCGGCCGCGGTGAGCGTGGGCAGTGCGCTGGTGAGCGCGGAGCTTGCACGAGACGCGGCGTGGGCCGAGCTGACGCGCCGCGCCCGCGCCCTGGTGGACGCCGTGGCCGCGGCCCGGCCAGCATGAGCGTGCTCACGTTCGGCGAGCTACTGCTCCGCCTCAGCCCGCCGGGCGAGGAGCGACTGCTCGAGACGCCGGTGCTCCATACCTTCTTCGGCGGCGCCGAGGCCAACGTCGCCGTCGCGCTGCGACACCTCGGCGTCCCTTCCTCTTATATCACGCGTCTCCCGGAAGGCCCCCTGGGCGACGAAGGGCTCGATGCCCTGCGGCGCGAAGGCGTGGCAGTCGACCGCGTGCTGCGCGGCGGCTCGCGGCTTGGCCTGTACTTCGTCGAGCCGGGCGCCGACCTGCGCGCCATGCGCGTCGTGTACGATCGCGCGGGCTCGGCGTTCGCGCAGATCACACCCGCCGACGTGGACTGGCCCGCGGCGCTCGCCGGCGCGCGCTGGCTCCACGGCACCGGGATCACGCCGGCCCTCGGCGACGGACCGGCGGCGACCCTGACCGACGGATTCGCAGCCGCTCGCGAACGCGGCGTGACGGTCAGCCTCGATCTCAACTATCGCGAAGCGCTGTGGCGGGGGCGCGATCCGCGCCCGGTGCTCGAGCCCCTGGCGCGCCGAGCCGAGGTCCTGATCGGCAACCGCGAGGCGGTGCGCGCGATGCTGGGCGTGGAGGCGAACGGCGGGGGCGACGCGCTCGCGCCCACGCTGGCCGACCGGTTCGGTTGCCGCGCCGTCGCCATCACGCAGCGCGAGATCCTGGGTCCGCGCGAGCACGCGTGGAGCGCCGTGCTGTACGACGCCGCGACGCGCATGCTCGCCCGCTCCGCGAGGCACGTCGTGCAGGTCGTGGACCGCGTGGGCGGGGGCGACAGCTTCACGGCCGGTCTGATCGCGGCGCTGCTCGCCGATCGAGCTCCCGAGGACGCCGTGGAGTTCGCGGCCGCGGCCGGCGCGCTGAAGCTCGGCCAGGCCGGCGACTTCGGCCGGTCGACGGCGGCGGACGTGAGCCGCCTGGTGGAGACCGCCCGATGTACATGACCTTCCGCTGGTTCGGGCCCACGGACCCGATCCCGTTGGGGCACATCCGCCAAATCCCCGGCGTGCAAGGAGTCGTGAGCGCGCTGTACGACGTGCCGGTCGGCGAGCGATGGCCGCGCGATCGGCTCGCGCACTTGCAGGACGACATCGTGGACGCAGGGCTCAACCTCGCCGTCGTCGAGAGCATTCCGGTGCACGAAGACATCAAGCTCGGAAGGCCGACGCGGGATCGCCTCATCGCCAATTACTGCGAGAGCGTCCGCACGATGGGCGAGCTGGGCGTGCAGGTGCTGTGCTACAACTTCATGCCCGTGTTCGACTGGATGCGTACCGATCTCGCCATGCGACTACCCGATGGATCGACAGCGCTCGCCTACGATGACGCCGCACTCGCTCGCATGGACGTTGATCTCCCAGGATGGGCCACATCTTATACGTCTGAGGAGCTGCGCGGGCTGCTTGCCGCGTACCGAGAGGTGGACGCGGAGCGGCTGTGGGAGAGTCTCGCCTACTTCCTCGAGCGCGTCGTCCCCGTCGCCGAGGAATCCGGCGTGCGCATGGCGATCCACCCCGACGATCCGCCTTGGCCCATCTTCCGGCTGCCGCGCATCATCTGCCGCGGCAAAGACCTCGAGCGACTCATGAAGCTCGTCGACCGCCCCGCCAACGGTGTGACGTTCTGCACTGGCTCGCTCGGCGCCCTCCCCGAGAACGATCTCCCCGCGATGGTGCGGCGACTGGGCCCCCGCATCCACTTTGCGCATTGCCGCAACGTGCGCATCACCGGCGAGCGGAAGTTCCACGAGACGCCGCATCCCTCGGCGCTC
>QHTY01000186.1 GCA_003220985.1 Gemmatimonadota bacterium | reverse complement strand
GGACACCGGCACGTCAACGATGAGGCGCGAGCGGCGCGTCAGGACGCCGTTCGTCACCCGCCAGCCGCTGTAGTAATCGCCCGGGACGAGCGGTTTCACACGCTCGACGGTGTAACTCCAGTCGACCAACGTACCCGGCGCGACGCCGCTCAACGTCACGCGATGCACCTTCTCATCCGAATACACGGGCGCTTCCAACGCGACCGGCGCAAGCGACTCCTGCTCATGGGCGGGCTTTGCGCTCACGACTTCGCCGCTCGGCCTGACGACGCGGATCCAGTTGATCGTCAGCTTCTCGGAGCCGCCCGAGTAGGAAAAGCTCTGCTCCCCCCACGCTTCCGCACCGTCCTGGTTCAGAATCTGGACGACTTGGCGGTAGGTGCGGCTGCTGCGGCCGTCGGGCTCGAACCGCACGACACCGTCGTCGAGCAGGTAGACGTAGTCGTCGTCCGGATACTCGGCGGGATTTACGGCCAGCTTGTAGATCGTGTCGCTCTGGACCGATGGATCCCCCGCGGGGGTGATGCGGGGAGCTTGCGAGCACAACGGGCCTGCAACGAGCGCGAACCACGCGGCGAAAACGAGACGACGCATCGACCAGCCTCCAACAGGGAAGTGCGAGAACCGGAAGCTACTCAACCCCTATGCGTACCCCAAGGAAGATGGTTCGGCCGCGGACGCGGAATCCGGGCAGGTCCTGGCGGTGGTCGTTGAAGAGGTTTGCGACGCGGCCCGTGACCACGATCCGTCCCCGTTCCATCCCGTACCGGGCGGCGAGATTTACACGCGTATAGGGTTGCACCGTGATTCGCCGCTGCCCGGCGGGACGGCGGAAATCGAGATCGTCGCGCTTCCCTATCCAGAGCGCTCCCAGGGTCACACCGCCTCTGCCGCCCCACCTCACGGCGAGCTGGGGCGCGATCGTGTGCGCCGGCCGGCGAATGAGCGGCTTGCCCGGCACAAACAAGCCGTCGGGATCGCTCGGCGAGCCTGACTCGACGACGCGGGTGTGGAGATACGTGTAGCGCAGCGAGCCCGTGACGGAGCGGGAGAAGGCGGCCGAGGCCTCGGCCTCCACGCCCGTGGCGACCGCGCCGTCGACGTTGAAGTAGTTCGGCTGCCCGGCCGGAGGCGCCGGATTGTACTCGATCAGATCACGGAATCGCTGATTGAAATACGTCAGCGCAACAGCGCCGCGCTCCATCCCGAGTTCCCAGCTGCGCGACCGCTCCGGATCGAGAGCAGGATTTCCCGTCACGAAGCCATGCGCGAAGTTCTCGAAGAAGGTCGGCTCTTTGAAGCCCGTTCCCACCGAAGCGCGCACGCGGACGGCAGCCGGGAGGCGATAGACCAATCCGGTCCGATAGGTGGCGTGCGTGCCGAACTGCGAGTTGTCGTCCAACCGTCCACCCAACGTAAGGGCGGCCTGCCCGCGGGCGATCATCGCCTGTGTGAAGTAACCGGCGTTGTGGCGTTGCACGCCGATAGAATCGGGGAAAGTGCCGAATGAGGCGCTGAACTCGCTGGTGCCGCGCTGCCGCTCGTCTTCGTACTCGACGCCACTGATCACGCTGATCCCGCCACGCGGACGCCACGTCATCGTTCCGCTGGTCGTAGATCTCCGCAGATAGTCGCGGCTCCAGAAGGTCCCGTCCTCCCCCGGCGAATCTGGTTCATCGTTGTAGAACACCCGCGATTCCTTGAGGCCGGCGCTCAGCCGAACTTCCAGGTGCCCCAGGGCGCGGCCCGCGTTCAGGCTGAGCAACGGCCCACGCTCGGCGGCGCGCTGATTCGAGTCCACGGGGGCGCCGGATCCGTCGGTCGGGAAATGATAGATGTCGTCCCCGTAGCGATACGTGAGACTCAGAGCCGTGCGCGCATCCGGTCGGACCGTCGTGCGCGCGCTCACCACAGTGTTGCGGTACTCATTGTTGTAGGGATACAAGCCGTCGGACGAGAATCGGGAGACGCGCACCGCGTAGCCGGCGATCGTCGTTCCGCCGGCCAGATCGAGCGCTCCGTCCAGCGACGAGTAGGTTCCCGCCTGCAGCTCGGCGCCTACGCGGGGCGTCTGACCCTCACCCGTGCGCGTGAAGATCTGCACGACGCCCGTCATCGCATCGGAGCCGTACAGCACGCTGACCGGGCCGCGCACGACCTCGATCCGGTCCACGTTATCGGTCGTCAGATGGGCAAGATCGATCCCGCCGCCCGCCTGATTGAGCGGCACACCGTCCAGGAGCACCTTTACGTAATCGCTCTCGCCGCCGCGCATGAACAGCGACGTCTGCCCGCCGACGCTGCCAGTCTCCACGATGTGGACACCGGGAACGGTCTTTAGGGCATCGGCGACGGTCCGCACGCCTCGCGCGACGAGATCCGCGCCGCGCAGGACGGTGACGGCGGAAGCCACGAGGTCTGCCGCGACCGGGACGCGCGTCGCCGTCACCACCACGGGCTTGAGGACGACCGTGTCCTGAGGCTGCTGCAAGGCGAGTGTGAAGACGAGGAGCATCACGTTCATGCCCGGGACTCCTTCTGTTTGCGGAGTGGGATCATCTGCGGGCGGCCATCGATTGTCTGCATCGTGACCGGCCAGGAGAACACGGTTTCGACGGTTTGTTGTGTAAGGACGTCAGCGGGCGAACCAAGGGCGAGAGGGCGGCCACTTTCGAGCAGGAGCAACGAATCGGCGAAGCGCGCGGCCAGGTTCAAGTCGTGCGTAATCATCAAGGCGCCAAGTCCCTGATCTGCGACCAGACCGCGGACCAGCTCGAACAATTCCATTTCGTGTTTCAGGTCGAGCGATATGCC
>QHTY01000175.1 GCA_003220985.1 Gemmatimonadota bacterium | reverse complement strand
CAACGCTTCGATCAATCGCGGCTTGCCGCGGAAGCCACGGTTCCGGATGTCCGCATTCTCGATCCGGCGATCGTGCCGCAGCGTCCGATCAAGAACACCACGCCACGCCTCCTGTTGATGGGCTTCGTGTTTGGCCTCGGCCTTGGCATGGTCGGAGCAATCGTTCTCGACCGCGTCGATCCCCGAGTGCGCTATCCGGAGCAAGTGTCGCGCGATCTCGGCCTACCAATTCTCGGCGCCGTGCCGCATCTCCGTACCAAGGAACCGGCCGAAGTGGTCGAGGCGCTGCGTGGCCTGCGACTCAATGTCGCACATGAATTCGGTGCGGGGCCCGTGGTCTTCACCGTCACGAGTCCCGAGCCCGGCGACGGGAAATCCTTCGTCTCGGCGAATCTCGCGCTCACGTTCGCGGACGGAGGCCACCGCACGCTGCTCATAGACGGCGACATCCGGCGCGGCGTCTTACACCGCCGGTTCAAGTGCAACCGTCAGCCTGGACTGGTCGACTTCATTCAGGGCCACGCGCCTCGCGACCAAATCGTGCAGGAGACGCCCTATCCCAGGTTGTCGATCATCGGATGTGGCACGCGCACGCAGCGCGCTCCGGAGGTGCTCGGTTCGCCGGCGATGGCCGACCTCTTCACCGAATTGCGCGAACAATATGACGTGATCGTGGTGGATAGCCCGCCGCTCACCGCCGGGGTCGATCCGTTCGTCCTGGGAACGGTGACGGGGGCTTTGCTGGTCGTGTTGCGAACGGGGAAGAGTCACCGGGGTATCACGGGAGCCAAGCTCGAGGTGCTGGAGCGCCTGCCGATCCGTTTGCTCGGCGCGGTGTTGAACGACGTGCCGCGCGGTGCGGCCTATGGCTATTACGCGTACTACTCCTATTACCTGCCCGGCTACGAGGCGGTCGAAGAGGCTGGTACCTCCGGTTCGCAGGTGGTCTAAGGTGGTCTCATGAACCGCTCCTGGTGGTCCCTATCTATCGCTGTCGTTCTTGCTGCCGCGGGAGGGCGGGGTTGGGCGCAAACGCCGATCACCGCCTTTCAGGCCGGCGACCGCATCCTCCTCCGTGTCGAGGGGGACTCCGCGCTCACGGACACGTTCACCGTGGTGGCAGGACCGGCGTTGCGCCTGCCGGACGTCGGCGAGATCTCGCTTGCCGGCGTGCGCCGTACCGATCTCGAAGCGCATCTGACGCAGCAGCTGAGGCGCTACATCAAGGATCCAGTGGTTCAGGCGCGCGCGTTGATCCGTGTCTCCGTCGTCGGGGAAGTCACCCGGCCTGGATTCTACGCCGTGCCCGTGGACCTCGTGCTGCCCGACGCCCTGATGCTTGCCGGTGGCGCTACCCAGCTCGCGCGTGTTGATCGGCTGCTAATTCTGCGGGGCAGTGCGCCGTTGTGGGGTGGCGATCGACTTCAGAGAGCGATCGCGCACGGTGCGACGCTCGATCAGCTCGGCGTCCAGGCCGGCGATCGCATTCAGGTGCCGGGAGAGCGTGATCCCGAATCCAAATGGCGGATCACGGGAATCATCGTCTCGAGTCTCGCCGCCGTGGTCACGATCGTAGCGGTCAGTCACCGCTAGGGCGCGTGCAGATCCGTCGCTGATCCGTGTGATCTGTGGCACGGTCTTGACGCGATCTGGGCGAAGGAGTTAGAAACCACCGACCCATGTCACGGCCGGTACGGTGGACGATTGTTGCGGCTGCGTTCTGCTGCCGGCCGCTCCCCGCGCTGCATGCTCAAACGTCAGATACGACAAAACCGTACACGCTCGCCCCGACGACCGTCTCGGTCACGCGCGCCGAGATACCGCTCACGCAGGTTCCGCTGGCGATTCATAGCATCGATCGCGCGCAGATTAGCCGGGCAAAGCCGACATGGGGGCTGGATGAAGCCCTCGCCAACGTCCCGGGCGTATACGTCGCCAACCGCTACAACTTCTCTCAGGATCAACGGATCTCGATTCGCGGTTTCGGCGCGCGGTCCGCGTTCGCCGTGCGCGGCATCAAGATTCTCGTGGACGGCATCCCCCAAACGCTCCCCGATGGCCAGGGTCAGCTTACGAACCTGGAGCTCGGCGAGGTAGACCACATCGAGGTGCTGCGGGGATCGGCATCGGCGCTCTACGGGAACGCGGCCGGCGGCGTGATCAGCATCTGGACCAGCCCGCACGAGGTGACGCGTATAAATGAAGAGGCGCGCTTGGTCGCCGGCCGGTTCGATGCGCGGTCCGGTAGGTCCTGGAATAAGTGGCAAACGACCACGAGTGCGCGGCTGGGCGGTGCAGGCACCGCGCTCCTGACCGTCTCCCGGCTCGATTACGACGGCGAGCGCGACCACAGCGCCGCGGACAACCGCGTCCTCAACGCCCGCGTACGACTGCCGCTGGGCAGCGCCTGGTCGTTGGCGCTCGTCACGGACATCGGCGACAACCCGCGCGCCGACAATCCCGGCTCATTGACGCGCGCCGAGCTGCAGGCGAACCGCGACACGGTGCCCCTGCTCAATCGCAATCGCAACGCGGGCAAGGCGGTCACGCAGGTTCAGTCGGGCGCGACATTGCGACGTCCGCTGGCGGATGGCGGTGAAGCGGCCGTCACGCTCTTCGGGCTCACGCGCGATCTGAAAAACCCAATCACCACGACATACATCGACTTGGGCCGCGTGGACTACGGCGTCCGTGCCAGCATCACGTATCCGCTGTCGTTGGGCACGCTCGCCCACCGGCTCACCGCGGGTTTCGATTTCCAGCGCCAGCGCGACGACCGCAAGAATTTCAATTACCTCAACACGCCCGGCGACTCCGCGACAGCGGATACGAGCCGCTCGCTCGATCAGCTGGAGCACGTCACAGAAATCGGCCCGTTCCTGCAGAGCGCGCTGGAGCTGTCGCCCGGGAGAACGATTACGGCGGGCCTGCGCTACGACTGGGTGAGGTTCGCGGTCCACGATCGGCTTGTCACGACCACGCCACTCAACCCTGACGACTCGGGAGACCGGTTGATGCATGCGCTCTCGGGGTCGCTCGGGATCGCCGTGAATCCGTCGAGGGCGGTAACGGTGTACGGCAACGTGGGATCGTCGTTCGAGACGCCCACGACGACGGAGCTGGCGAATTCGCAGTCCGGTGCCGGGGGATTCAATCCCGATCTCAAGCCACAGCAGGCATGGAACTACGAGCTCGGACTGCGAGGGCCGGCCGGCGAACGCCTGTCCTACAGCGTCGCCGTCTTTCAAGCCGATGTGCGCGACGCGCTGGTCCCCTACGAGCTTGCCGCACCGCGTTTCTACTATAGAAATGCGGGGAGCACACGGCATCGTGGTGTGGAGTTGAGCACCGATTTCGCGCTCGCCACGGGCGTCAACCTCGCCGCGGTCTGGACGTATGCGGACTACCGCTATCGGCGCTACTCATTTACGACGGGCACCACCCTGCACACGCTCGATGGGCGCGCGCTGCCAGGTGTGCCAGGGCATTGGGTGCACCTGAGCCTGCGAGCTCAGCCGTCCGCCGTTCGCGGCGCGTGGCTGGAAGTTGAGCAGAGCTACTCGTCCGGTTACTTCGTGAGCGACACGTTGAACACGCGGGCGGCGCCGTGGTCGGCGACGAACGTGCGCGTGGGGTGGGAAGGCATAGCCGGCGGCATGCGTCTCGCCCCATTCCTCGGTATCAACAACGCGTTCAATCACCTGTACGTCAGCTCGGTCGTCATCAACGCTGCCCGGGATCGTTTCTACGAACCGGCACCCGGACGCAACCTCTACCTAGGCCTTTCGATCGGGGCCGGTCGCTAGGTACCTTGGACATATGACCAAACTTTCGGCGTTTCTCGCGACGTTCCTGTTAGCGGCGCAGCTCTGCGCTGCGCAGAATCCTCCGGCAGCGGCGTCAGCAACACAGTCCGCGATCGATTGCAATTGGCTCACGGTCGATACCACGGCCAAGACCGCGACCCTGCAGTTGACCGCCGGTCTCACGCAGCTGAATGGCGGCCTGAATTTCAACGGCTTCAACGATGGCAAGTTGACGTTCACCGTTCCCACGAATTGGACGGTCGTCATTCGCTTCACGAACAAGGATCCGAATCTCCCGCACTCTGTTGAAGTCGTCGACACCACGAAACCGATGCCGGCCGGTCCGGTCGAACCTCCGGCCTTGCCGCGCGCCATGACGACCCGGTTGATGCAAGGGCATGGGGCGGGAGAAGCGGACTCGATGCGATTTGTGGCCAACAAGCCAGGATCATACATGATCTTTTGCGCGGTGCCGGGGCACGGGCTCGCCGGGATGTGGATCCGATTCAAGGTCTCCGCGACCGAAAAGCGCCCGACGCTGGCGACGTCGTCCAGCTGAACGATTACTCCTCGTAACGAAAGAAGCCTATGCCCCGCACAGTCGCACCACGCACCTCGCGCACACCGCGCCAATCCCGCGGCAACGGCGCGAAGTCGCAGCCGCGCGCCCCGGAGCGGGCCTCCCGCGCGCCCGCCGCACCGAAGTTGTATGCGACCAAGAACGACTTGCCCGAAAAAGCCCGAGTCGAAGTGATCGGGCTGCTCAATCAGCGTCTCGCCGAGGCGATCGATCTCCAGACGCAGTGCAAGCAGGCGCACTGGAACGTGAAGGGCCCTGCGTTCATCGCGCTCCACAAGTTGTTCGATGACGTCAATGAAGACGTGGAGGAATACGTGGATCTGATCGCCGAGCGCGTCGTCCAGCTCGGCGGGATTGCCGAAGGCACGGTCGGCGCGGTGGAGGAACGCTCCACCCTGCCGGATTATCCCCTCGCCTTATCGAACGGGGGCGAGCACGTGGCGGCGCTGTCGGACGCCCTCGCCACGTTTGGTCGCACGATGCGCATCGGCATCGAAGAGATGAACGAGCTCGAAGACGCCGGGAGTGCCGATACGCTCACCGAGATCTCCCGGGGCGTGGACAAATGGCTCTGGTTTGTCGAGGCGCACCAACAGAGCTGAGAGCGTCGTAGTAGGGGCGCAGCATGCTGCGCCCCTACCGCAATCCCTCATTGCACCACGACGGTGCCGTGCATCGACGGATGGATGTGGCACGTGTACGCGTAGTTGCCCGGCGCCGCGAAGGCCCGTGCGACTGACACATTCGCGTTGTTGTCGGAAATGTCGGCCGGTGCCCCGCTTTGGGCAGCGAAGAACACGTTGTGTGCGATCGAGCCGAACGTGAAGGTCACGGTCTCGCCCGTCGCGACGGTCAGCGTCGCCGGTGTGAAGACGATTGCGTCGGTGGCCGCGACCGTCTGGGCCGGTGGGGGGGGTGGGGGCGGTGGCGCCGTCGAACCGTAATCGCCGCCGCATCCGAGGAGCGCTCCCGCCAACGTAACGAAGGCGAGTCGAGTCTTGAGCGTGAACATGTCGTTGTCCTGGTGAGTGACGCAACCAAATTGCGCGAGACTCGGCACCGGGTATTGATCAGATCTCTGGTCCACTTTTGCACGTTCCTGACAACCCCCAGGAACAGTCCGGTGTTCTCCAGACGTGCCAACACAGATCGCAGCCCCCGTTCTACTCGAGTCCATCGTCGCGCGCGGCGAGGTCACACGCCGCGACAGCCGCTCGGCCATCGTCACCACCCAGGCGCTCGACTGGCCGGGCATGCTCGTCGAGGCGGGGCGCAATGACGTGGCGGGAGTCGACGACCTGGTCGGCGATCAGCACTACCTCTCGCTGAACCTCGACACGGCACCGCTCAAACTCGAAGTCAAGGAGCCGCACGGGTTCAAGCCGTTCGTCATTCCGCCGCGGAGCCTCTGGATCAGCCCGAGCGCGAACCCTATCACGCTGCGGCTCAACAGCACGCTGCGCTATCTGCGCGTGTCGATCGATCCGCTGCACCTGGGCCGCCTGATTACTCCGTCACTCGACGAGGTCGGGCCCGTGCACCTGCGGCGCACGTATGCGGTCGAGTCGCCGCAGATCCGGCACCTCATGCTGGCGCTGAAATACGAGGCGGACAGCCGCAACGCGCACGGGCTGGCGATGGTCGAGGCCGTGACGAGCGCCCTCGGCCATCTGCTCGTGCGGCACGCGGGGGTCGAGCAGCCACGGCCAATCCACAATCGCGGCGGACTATCGGCGGTCCCGAAGCGTCGGGTGCTGGAGCTGATCGAGGCCGCGCTGGATGCGCGGCTGACGGTCGAAATGTTGAGCCGAGAGGTCGGGTTGTCGGTGGCGCACTTCGCGCGCGCGTTCAAAGAGACGATGGGTCGCGCGCCGCATCAGTATCTGCTGGCGCTGCGGCTCGAGCGCGCGCGGCGCCTGCTCGAAACCACGGAAGCGAGCCTGTCCGACATCGCGCAGCGCGCGGGCTTCGCGGACCAGGCTCATTTCACGAGGCTCTTCAAACGCGCCTTCGGCACGACGCCCGGCGCGCTGATGCGCACCCGGCACTAGCTGTCGCCTACGGCGTCAGCACGTCCGAGATGCAGGCTCCGCGTTGGGTCGCTCCGTCAAACGGGGCGGGGTCGATGCCCAGGCCGAGTGTCCCACCGACTCGAGCAGCGGACCAGCGGAGGGAGTTTGTGGCAGAGAGCGCCCAGGCCCGGTCGAACCCGGCGACACCGACGAGCTCAGGGATGACCAGGTCGTAGATTCCGCCAACTCGCAATGCATAGTCCTGCGTCATCGATACACTCACCAATCGCGTGCTATCCTCCTGATACGACACCGACGTCCGGCGACCATACTCGGTCTGATTCACGAACCGCGCGCGCAGCCGGAGGCTTGGTGCCGTAGCGATCGTGCTGAACGTGGGCGGGACCACGTCGGCGCCAAGGCCGATCGTGAAGTCTTGCACGGCGTGGAAAAAGCGAGTCGCGCTCCGGACGCTGTTCGGGCTTGCACCATGTCCCGATGCAAACAGCACCTGCAGATCGCCCGGAAGCAGTCGCGCCTCGGGGATCGCGAAATACGGCCGCATGGTTCCGATGTCCTGACCGGTGACAACGCCGAAGGTGCCATTGAACCCACTCGTGATCAGGCGGGTGGAGATGGCTGCGCCGCCGGTACCAATTCCGGAAAGCGATACGCTCGCCACGGCTGGTTCGAAAGCCTCCGGTGAGCTGAAATCGAGCACCGGCAGCGTGGCGCCATCGGGAAGGTCGACGCCGCGCCGCAGGATGATCTTCGTCAGCGTGTCAATTGCACCGATTCGTGCGACCCGCGTCGCGAGGATATCCTGCGGACCAGGTGGCAGAACGTTGAGCAGAAACTCGTGACCGGCATGCGCGAGCGTCTGGGCATCAGAGCCGGCGCGAACGATCACGAACTCGTTGCTGTCGACTCCCGCGACGCTCCCCACCAGGCTCTTCACGATGGGCGGGCCGCAAAAGCGCGGACTCGTGTCACTGACGGTCCCGAGCTCCTCGGGGGCGCCATACAGCACACCCAAAAACGTGATCCCTGACCCCGCTCGGAACACGGTCGCGATGCCACCGCGGTCTGAAGCAAATCCGGACTGAAAGACGACCTTGCCGTTGGACACGGTTGGCAACGCCCGCGTCCAGGCACCGTCGCCGTCCTGGAACGCCACCCACATGGGCTCGAGTCCCGTGCAGTACGCCACGGAGACTGTCGTAGGAGGCGGGGGGGGCGCCGACATGATGTTGTCGGAGCAGGCCGTGAGCACCGCGAGGAGGAGGATGGCGAGTGGTTTCATGGACGTACGATCGCTCGGCAGCCGCGCCGAGTCTTGCGTGAACCTGCGATGCGGTTTTGAACGTTTGTGACGAGATTTCACGCCCTATGACCGACACCCAAGCGCACGTCGAAACGCCTCACGGATTCTGGCGGACGATCCGCGAGGCCATCCGCGGCACACATCACGACTACACCTCCGGCCCCATCGGCCGCGCGATCATCCTGCTCGCGGTGCCGATGGTGCTCGAGATGGTGATGGAGTCGGTGTTCGCCGTCGTCGACATCTTCTGGGTCGCACACGTCAGCCCGGACGCGGTGGCTACGGTCGGGCTCACCGAGTCGATGTTGACGGTCGCGTACACGGCGGCGATGGGACTCTCGATCGGCGTGACCGCGATGGTGGCGCGGCGCATCGGCGAAAAGAATCCCGAAGGCGCGGCCGAAGCGGCGGTGCAGGGCATCGCGCTCGGCGTGATCGTGGCGGCCATCGTCGGCGTGGCGGGCGTGCTGCTCGCACCCACGCTGCTCGGTCTCATGGGCGCTTCCGACAGCGTCATCGCCACCGGCCAGACCTACACGCGCGTCATGCTGGGCGGCAACGTCGTCATCCTGCTGCTCTTCCTCGTCAACGCGATCTTCCGCGGCGCCGGCGACGCGGCGATCGCGATGCGCGTGCTGTGGCTCGCGAACTGGATCAACATCATCCTCGGCCCGCTGCTCATCTTCGGCATCGGTCCCTTCCCGCGGCTCGGGGTGACCGGCGCCGCGATCGCGACCACGATCGGGCGCGCCACCGGCGTCCTCTATCAGCTCTATCGTCTCTGGCGGCGCGATGGGCGGGTCGTCATTCACCGCTACCAGGTTGCGCTCAAACCGGCGGTGATGAAGACGCTGCTGCGCCTGTCGGGCACGGGGACGTTCCAGGTATTCGTCGGCATGGCGAGCTGGATCGGCCTCACCCGCATCAACGCATCCTTTGGGACCGATGCACTGGCCGGGTATCAGATCGCGATCCGCGTCATCATTTTCGCGCTGCTACCATCCTGGGGGCTCGCCAATGCCGCCGCGACGATGGTCGGCCAGGCGCTCGGCGCGGGGAAGCCGGAACGCGGCGAGGAGGCGGTGTGGCGGGCCGCGTTCTACAACGTGGTCTTTCTCGGCGTCGCG
>QHTY01000185.1 GCA_003220985.1 Gemmatimonadota bacterium | reverse complement strand
CGAGGCCTCGGCTCCGTGCGAGAGCGAGCGCCTCCAGCACGTCCGCCTCCATCGCGCACTCACAGAAGTACCGCGCCGGCCCACCCAGTCCGAGCGTGGTGTACGGAGCGAGCGGGATGCGCTCGCGCACGACGATGCTCATACCGGGGTCAGAGGTCGAAGTGAACGCCGACCCCCACCGATCGCACATTCTCCTGGTAGAACTGCCCGTAGGGCGCCGGCCCGGTGTAGCCCTGGAGCTGCAGGCTCACGAGACGAGACGCGTCGCCGGTGTCGAGTCGGAAGGCCACGCCAATGCGCCCGCTCCACCCGACCCGCCACTTGCGCTCTTGGGTCGATTTGATGTCGAGCGCCACGAACGCGTGGCCGTCACCTAGACCGCCGAGGTGCACGACGCGCCGGGCGTGGCGGTACTCGATCCCACCGTGCAACAGACCCGGCCGCAGGTCTGACGGCTCGTGCCGCAGGATGTATTCGCCACCGCCGTAGAGGCGAAGCCCCCCGAGGTCGCGTGCGACGAGCAACTCCGCCGCCTCGAAGCTCAGATTCACGCGGGTCGGGTTGGTGTTCAGGATAAACTCATCGCCCAGGTGCGAGCTCTGATGGTAGATCCGGGCCCGGACCGAGAGCGGGCCGGTCCGGTAGGCGAATGGGAAGCCGATGACGAAGTCGGTGTTGATCAGGTCGTTCGAGCGGGTTTGCATATTGAACTGGGAGAACACGCCCGCCGCCACGCTCATCTCCCACTTGTGGGCATGCCCACGCGCCAGCACGATATCCTCGCCGAGTCCGACGCTCGAAACCTGCCCGGTGACGATCGGCGACGTGATCCACAGCCACGTGGCGAAGAAATGCGGCTGTTTCGGGTCGGCGACGAGGGGGGAGAACCAGCGCGCGCCGTTCTGCGCGTCGAGGGGAGGCGCGAGCAGAATGGCGCCGGCAAGGAGAAGCGCGGCGGCGCGGCATTTCATGTCCCTAAGCTAACCAGTGCCCCGTTTCCCCTCCGGACGCTACCGGCCTTTGATCACCTCTTGCACGCGAGCAGCCGTCTTCGGGCTGAAGAAGCACAGAACGAGGTAGAAGAAGTAGCCCATCGTTGCGAGCACGAGGAGCGAGACTGTCAGTCCGAGCACCACCCCCAGCAGCGCGAGCGCCACCTTGAAGACCATGATGGCCACCAGCGCCATCACCGCGAAACCCAGGATCTTCCGAATCATATGACCCCTCCTTCGACCAACTCAGCGGCCGGCACGGCCTGCAGGAACTCAAGGGCGAAAGCGCGCAGGTCATTCCAGTCGGTGTACTCGTAATCCCGCGTCGTGTCGGTCCCGCCGCCTGCTTTCGCCACGATCCGCTTCATCATCCACTTCTTGAGCCACGGATAGCGCGTATAGAGGACCGCACCGGCCAAGAGTCTGGTCATCATCGGCCGCCAGCCGCACTGGCGGAGGAAGCGGCGCATGATGGTCTCCACCCCCTGTCGCGGCTCGGGGCGCTGCTCGAGCACCGCCAGGCAGACCGCCAGGAACGCGCTTAGCACGAGGTTGAGTGCCTTGGCATGGATCCGTACCCAGCGCGCGACACTCTTCTGGTAGGCACCGATATGAACGGACGCAGCGACGATGACCGCATCGTAGCCTTCCGGGCTCATCCTATTGAACGCACCACCCGCATCCAGTACGTCGACGCTGCAGAGGTGCGCGCGCAGATCCTCGGCGAGCACTTGCGCGATCTTGCGCGTGTGCCCGTCAGTGGTCCCGTAGACGATCAGGATATGGTTCATGACTCAAGACGCTCCGAACGCCGCTGCGACAGCATGAACCGGTGCGGCCTCTCGACGCTCCGGCGCCGGCACCGGAACCACCAGTACCGCGCAGGGCAGATTGTTGAGGAGATCCTCCGTCACGCTCCCGATCAGCACGCGATCGACCCAACCTTTTCCATGCGAGCCCACGACGATGACGTCGGCGCGCCATGCCGCCGCCGCCTCCACGATCGTGTCGAACGGGACGCCTTCGCGAATCACTTTCGCTTCGTCGACGAGCGGTATGAGAGGCCAGACATCACGCTCGATGATCTCGCGCGACCAATCCCGAGGCAGCTCGGCAATGGCCGGCGGCGGATCGATCACATGCAATGCACGCAGCGGGCTGCCCAGCATTCGCGCAAATGCGACCGCCTGACGAGCCGTTGGCGCCGCAGCGTACGAAGGATCAACGGCGACCAGGACGCGGGGATGCGCGCGCATCGGGCCCGCCGTGACCAGCAGCGGTGCCTGGAGGTGACGCACCACCTGCTGAACCGTGCTCCCTCCAAGCCAGCGGCCGAGCCTCGAATGATGCTTTCCGCCCAGGACGAGCAACGAAGCATCCGTCTCGGCGACCACTGCTTCCAAGACGTCCGCCGTGGCGCCGGTGCTCACGACCATCGCGTCCACCAACCACGAGGGCACGCAATCGCATTCGCGGAGCGATTCACTCACTCTGGCGCGCGCCTGAGCCAATGCGGCGAGCTGCCGCGTTTCGGTCACCATGCCCGTGCCTGCGAACTCGAGTGCGGTGCTCACGTCATGAACCGCGTGCACCAGCCGGCACGGCACATCGCCAGCCCGGGCCAGCATCCACGCCACGGATGCCGCCGCGGCGCTCTCGGGCGAGCCGTCGACGCCGACGACGATCGGTTGAATTGTCATCGGACCCTCCTCAGTGAACCAGGGCGACTTGACGCTGACGCCCTTTCGCCAGTGCGGCCGCCGCAACTCCGACGGGAGCGACGAGCAGCGACGTGGGCAGATGGTTGATCAGGCGCTCCGTGACGCTGCCGAGCAACACGCGCTGCGCCCAACCCTTGCCGTGCGAGCCGACCACCAGCAGGTCCGCCTGCCAATCGGTGGCTTCGCGGAGCAGCGTGTCAACGACCATACCATGCCGGACGAGCCTTTCCACCTCAGACTTCCTCACCAATGGCCAGACGTCCCGCTCGAGCGTCTCCTGGGCGAGCGCGTAGTACTCCGTGGGATCGACGGCCGGGATGCCGGGGAGATCGGGCAGCGGCTCGAAGACGGTGAGCAGGCGCAGCTGGGCCCCAGCAGCCGCGCGTACCGCTCGGCCAACGCCACGGTCGGACCCGCGGCCGGGGAAAGGTCGGCGGCCACGAGAATGCGCCGGATCGCGGTAGGCTGCCCGGCGGTGACGAGCACCGGCACTTCCGAGGTGCGGACGACATGCAGGCTGGTGCTGCCGCCGAGCCAGCGCTCCAAGGCGCTGTGATGCTTTCCGCCGAGAACGATCAAGCCGGGTTTGCACTCGCGCGCGACGTCCTGTAAGACCACGGACGGCGGTCCAAACCGGACGCTCGCGTGTTC
>QHTY01000184.1:12899-16272 GCA_003220985.1 Gemmatimonadota bacterium | reverse complement strand
GGATCCAGGCGGCGCTCGAAATTGCGCGCAAGGCGGGCGTGCGGGTCGTCGGCGCGATCGCCGAGCAGGAACGCGCGGCGAAACCAGAAAGGCAGTGACCGATGGCGATGGGTTCGGGCGGGTCGGGCGGCGGTCTCAGCGCGGACATCAACGTCACGCCGATGATCGACGTGCTGCTGGTGTTGCTGATCATCTTCATGATCACGCTACCGTTGTCACGGCGCAGGTTCGAGGTGCAGGTGCCGCCGGAGCAAAAACAGCAGCCACGCCAGAAACAGCAGTCGAGCGATCAGATCGTGTTGGAGCTCAGGCCGGACGGTTCGTACGCGATCAACACGCAGCCGGTTCCGTTCGAGCAGCTCGAAGCGAAATTCCATGAGCTGTACGACCAGCGTCCCGCGAAGTTGCTGTTCATCAAGTCCGCCCCGAATCGCAAATACGGTGAGGTCATGCGGGCCATGGACCTCGCGCGGGGCGCGGGCGTGCAGGTGATCGGGTTTACGCCGGCCGAACCTGGCGCCGCAGCGCACTAGCCAGGCTGACGCACACCTCACAGTGTGAACGCAGGGGCACGAAACCGTGCCCCGGTTTTCGTTATAGGGTATGTATTAACTATGCCGGAGACCACGCGCCCCCCGTTCAACGCCTACTCGCTGCCGCTCCCCCGGCGGCGGCAAGGGCCTGCGGCCGCGCTCTCGCTCGCCGTGCACATCGCCATCGCCATCCTCGTGCTCTGGCGCGGCGCCGAGCTGTTCGAAGGCGGCGGTGGCGGTGGATCCGGTCCGCGCGGCGGCGGTGGTGGTGGCGGCCGGCCGGCCATGAGCTGGTTCGCGCTGTCGACGCCGTCAACGCCGGCACTGCACGACGTGCCGCCAGCTCCCGCGGTCACGGTACCGACGGTTGCCCCGCCGGTCGTAGAGCCGGTGAAGCTCGAGGTTCCTCCGCCGACAGTCGCGATCGCACCCCCCCCGCTTGCAGCGGTTGGTACTGGCGAAGGGACGACCGGTGGTCCCGGCGAGGGTCCGGGAACGGGCGGCGGCAAGGGCACCGGTACGGGGACCGGCGTAGGATCCGATTCCGGCCCTGGCTCGGGCGGCGCCGCGAGTGATATCTTCGCGGCCACGCCGCTGTGGGCGATTTCCCCGCCGCCCGGCGCGCCGCGCGATGCGCACGGGAAGCGGCACGAGGTCCGCTTCTGGGTCACGGCGGAGGGCCGAGTCACCCGGGTCGAGGTGACGCCGCCGATCAAGGACTCGGGTTACCGGCGCGAGTTCACGGAGCGGATGATGGGCTATCTGTTCAAGCCAGCCACGACCCGTGACGGGCGACACGTCGATTACATCGCTAGTGTGACGGTCTATCCGTAGCCGCGTTTAGCAACCACATCGAAACAGGGAGTGGCGTGCTGAAGAGCCAGTTGTTTGCGCGGAAAACCGTGGACCAGTGTATCGCCGACGGATCCGTCGGTGGCGGTCTGCGTCGCTCCCTCGGCCCGGTGCAGCTCACCGCACTGGGCATCGGTGCGATCATCGGCGCCGGTATCTTCGCGGCGATCGGCACGGCGATCAGCGGCGACTCGGGCCACGTGGGCGCGGGGTCCGCGATCGTCATTTCGATCATGCTGGCCGGGGTGACGAGCGCCTTCGCCGCGATCACCTATTCCGAATTCGCCGCGATGATCCCGATCTCCGGGAGCGCCTACACCTATGCGTACGCGACGCTCGGGGAGTTGCTCGCGTGGATCATCGGCTGGGATCTGATTTTGGAGTACGCCGTCGGCAACGTCGCCGTCGCGATCGGCTGGGCGGGCTACTTCGACTCACTGCTCCGAGGCCTGGGCCTCGAGATGCCGCGCTGGCTGGTAACCGATCTGCGCACGGCGCTGCACAATCCCGACCTCGTCGCTGCCGCGCCCCACCTGGGCCCGATCCCGATCGTGTTCAATCTTCCCGCCCTCCTGATCGTCGGCGTCATTACGGTGCTGCTGGTCATCGGCACGAAGGAATCGGCTTGGGTGAACACGATGATGGTCGTGATCAAGGTCGCCATCATCGGGCTCTTTTTGATCGTCGGATTGAACTACGTGAAGCCTGAGCAGTGGACGACGCCCGCGTTCGCGCCCAACGGCATCAAGGGCATCAGCGTGGGCGCCGCGATCATCTTCTTTTCGTATATCGGCTTCGATGCCGTCAGCACGGCCTCCGAGGAAGCGCGGAATCCGCAGCGCGACATTCCCCGGGGCATTATCTGGTCGCTCATCATCTGTACCGCGCTCTACATCGCGATCGCGCTGGTGCTCACGGGCATCATCCCCTGGGACCAGCTCAATGTCCCCGATCCGCTCGCCGTCGCGCTGCAGTACATCCACGCGGACTGGGCGGCGGGCATCCTGGCGCTCGGTGCGGTGGCGGCGATGACGTCAGTCCTGCTCGTGTTCCAGCTTTCCAGCTCGGTCAGGCGCGGATCTTCATGTCGATGGCGCGGGACGGCCTCCTTCCGCCGTGGGCGGCCAAGGTCCACCCCAAGTACAAGACGCCACACATCACCACCATCATCACCGGGATCTTCGTGGCCGTCTCGGCGGCGTTCGCGCCGATCGGCTGGGTGCTCGAGCTAACGAACATCGGCACACTATTCGCGTTCGTGATCGTGGCCGTGGGGATCATCGTACTGCGCCGCCGTGACCCAGACCGCCCGCGCCCGTTCAAGACGCCATGGGTTCCGGCGTTGCCGATCGTGTCGGCTGCTTTCTGCTTCTACCTGATGTACAATCTGCCCTTGCTCACCTGGCTGCGGTTTGGTCTGTGGATGGCGATCGGCATTGCGATCTATTTCCTCTACAGTGTGCGCCACAGTCGTGTGCGTCGCGAGGGAGAGGTCGGCCTCTAGATCAGCTCCGCCGCCAGCCGCAGGGCGCCTACCGGTGCATCGATGGCGCTGCCACTTTCGGAAAGCCGCGCGCGCGGCAACTCTGCCGCGAGACCTGTGCGTAAGGCAGTGAGCAGCGGCGAGCCGGGGCGCAGCAACCCACCCATCGTGGCCAGCTTAACCTGCTCGGTTTCCGCAAAGTGTTTCGTCAGTACCCGCACGAGATGGGAGAGCTCGACGGCGCCGTCCGCGACGATCCGCTGCGCGATAATCTCCCCCTCGCGCGCGGCGTTGAGGACATGCGGCGCGAGCGCCGCGACCTGCCCGGGTGTCGCCGTCGCGCTCCAGCGGATGAGATCGTCGAAGGTCTGCAAACCGAGGGCGACGAGAAGCCGCTCCAGCAGCGTGGACGATTCCTCGAGGCCGTCGTGTGAGCGCGCCGCGGCTGCGAGCGCGCGCCGTCCCAGCCAGTAGCCGCCGCCCTCGTCGCCCACCTGCCAGCCGT
>QHTY01000184.1:5532-12855 GCA_003220985.1 Gemmatimonadota bacterium | reverse complement strand
CCGGCCGATGGCCGAAGGCCGCGGCCAGCGCGACCTCGACGTCCCCGCGAACATCGACCCGTTCGGCGATGCCGGCCGCGGTCATTGCCTCCGCGAGCGCCTGCTGCTCGGGCGCGCGACCCGCGCCGGCGGCGCCGACGAGTGCGAGGCTCGCGGGCAATGCGGCCTTGGCCTGCGCCGCGGCGCGTCGCGCGACATCGAGGACGACGGCCGCCGATCGCTCGGCGCCGCCGGGTCGCATCGCAGAACCGGGTCCTTCGGCGCGGGCGAGCACTCGAGCTTGACGATCCCCCACGACCACCGCGGTGTGGGAGCCGCCGCAGTCCACCCCAAGTAAGACGACGGAAGGACGATTGGACGGAATGACGGAAGGTTGTTCGGGCGGCATTTACATTCCGTCCTTCCGTCCTTCCGTCGTTCCCACGAATGAGGACAGAATCCCGACCAGCACCGTCACGGCCGTTCCCAGCGGCACATACCACGGCCAGGCGAGGCCCCGGAGCCAGTGCAGGGGGAAGTGCGGGATCACGGCGCCCAGGACGACGGGCGACATCAGGATGACGCTTACTGCGATCGCGACGATCACGTCGATCTGGCGCGTTCGCGGCCAAGCCCCCCCGAGGATGTACGTCCCGAGCAAGCTGCCGTAGGTGAGAGAGGCGATGCTCAGGGCCAACTGCACGACGGGCGTAGTGCGGTCGCCGATAAACGCGATCGCCCCTGTCACGAGGACTGCGGTCCAGATCAGTGTAAACCAGCGTCCCACCCACAACAGGTGCCCCGTGTCGTGTCGTCCCGTGAGGGGCGCATAGAAATCATGGGTCGAAGCAGAGGCCAGGGAGTTGACGGCCGAGGCGTGGCTGCTCATGGCGGCGGCCAGAATGCCGCCCACCGCGAGACCGGCGATCCCCGGAGGCAGATGCGTCACAATGAAGTTCGGGTAGATCGCGTCGCTCCGCATTACGCCATCATCCGCGCCCGAGAGCCAGAGGCTTGTCCCTACGAGAAGGAATAGAGCGAACTGTGCGATGATGAACACGCCAGACCCGATAAGCGCCCGTTGCGCGTCTCTCAGTCCCCGTGCGGCCAGCAACCGCTGAACGATCAGATGATCAGTGCCGTGCGATGCGGCGGCGAGAAGCCCGCCACCCACCAACCCACCCCAGAATGTGTAAAGGATTTTGAAGGAAGGCCGAAAATCGAGCACGGCAAGTTTTCCGGCGTCCCACGCGCGCCCAAACGCCTCGACGCCGCCGGCGTTGTGCGTTGCGACGATCAACGTCGCAATGCCGCCCAGCAGGTACACGCCAAGTTGGATGACGTCCACCCACACGACAGCGCGGAGGCCGCCGAACCAGGTGTAAAAGAGTGTCACGATGCCGATGGCCAGAATGCCGAGCGCGAGGGCTCTATCGGTGGGGTTGGGGGTTCCGTACACGATGATGGCGAGCGGAATCGCTGTCGCGAAGATGCGCACGCAATCCGCCAGGGCGCGCGTTACGAGGAAGACACCGGATGCGGTACGCCGGGCAGCCCTCCCAAAGCGCCGCTCGAGGCGTTGGTAAGCGGTGTCTTGGGTTCCTTCGAAGTATCCTGGGAGCAAAAGTTTTGCGACGCCGATCCGACCGACCAAATAGCCAAAAGCCAGCTGCAAGAAGGTAAGATCTCCGCGCGCCGCGAGACCGGGGACCGAGATCACGGTGACCGCCGATGTCTCCGTGGCGACGACCGACATCATCAGCGCCCACCAAGGAAGCCCGCGATGTCCAAGGAAATAGTCTGTGGCGTCGCGCTGCCGTCCTGCGAGTAGCAGGCCGAACACCATGACCGCGGCGAAATACGCCACGATGACCGCGACGTCGAGGCTGCGCATACGAACTAGACGCCTAGACGCCTAGGATAGAAAAAGGGCCCGCGGTCTGCGCGGGCCCTGCTTACGGAATCAGGAAGGATCAACGCTCACACCGTGAACGACGACCCGCAGCCGCAGCCGCCGGAGGCGTTCGGGTTCTCGAACGCGAATCCGGATTCCTGGAAGTTGCTCTTGTAATCGATCACTGTGCCGTTGAGATATTGCGAGCTGAATTCATCGACAAACAACCGCACGCCCGCGCTCTCGATCACGACGTCATCGGCCGCGGGTTGCTCTTCGATGTTCAGGCTGTAGCGAAAGCCCGAGCAGCCGCCCGGCAGCACGGCGACGCGCAGCCCGGCGGACTCCTGCGACACCTTCTCCTCGGCCAGGAATTTCTTCACCTCTTCGCCCGCCCGTTCGGTGAGCGTCAGGGTAACCGATTTCTGTGTAGTCCCCATCATATCCTCCAGTCTGGCAGCAACTTAGGGGGATAGAAATCGTCTGTCAATTGGTCCAGTTTGATTCGACACCCTAAGGGGTGCGCTCGGCGAAGCAGCGCTTGCCTAACTCCCTGTCACCCCCCCAATTGGTGGCCCATGCGACTGACCATCATCGACTGGCTCGTCATCGGCGCGTACTTCGCGCTCAACATCGGCATCGGTTTCTACTACAAAGCGCGCGCGAGCTCGAGCGTCAGCGAGTTCTTCCTCTCGGGCCGCAACGTGCCGTGGTGGCTCGCTGGGACGTCGATGGTCGCGACGACATTCGCGGCCGACACGCCGCTCGTCGTGACGGGCCTCGTCGCGAAGAACGGCATCGCGGGGAATTGGATCTGGTGGAGCTTCCTGATGAGCGGGATGCTCACCGTGTTCTTCTACGCCCGGCTGTGGCGCCGCGCCGGCGTCATGACCGACATCGAATTCGCCGAGATCCGTTACTCCGGAAAACCCGCCGCGTTCCTCCGCGGGTTCCGGTCGGTGTATCTCGGCATCATGATCAATTGCATCATCCTCGGCTGGGTCAACCTCGCGATGGTCAAGATCCTCGGCCTGATCTTCGGCGTCGGGAAGTTCGAGGCGCTGCTGATCGTGCTGGGGCTGATCGCGCTCACGTCCGCGATCTCGACGCTGTCGGGACTGTGGGGCGTGCTCGTCACCGACATGGTGCAGTTCGTGATCAAGATGGGGATGGTGATCGTGCTGGCCGTGTTCGCCGTTCGGGCCGTCGGCGGCATGGACGCCATGAAAGAGAAACTCGTGTCGAGCGGGCGGGGCGAGGCCCTCAACCTGATCCCCGATCTGAATTCGGCATGGATGCCGATGATCACGTTCCTCGTGTACATCTCGCTCAACTGGTGGGCAACCTGGTACCCGGGCGCCGAGCCGGGCGCGCCAAGGACGAGAAGAACTCGCTCTGGGCCACGCTCTGGTTCAATATCGCCCACTATGCCGTGCGCCCGTGGCCGTGGATCCTGGTCGCGCTGGCCTCGCTGATTCTCTATCCCGGGCTCGCCGACCCGGAAACGGGGTATGTCCGCGTCATGATCGACTATCTCCCATCGTCGCTCCGTGGGCTCATGGTCGCCGCCTTCGCGGCCGCGTACATGTCGACGATCGCGACACAGCTCAACTGGGGCGCGAGCTATCTGGTGAACGACTTCTGGCGGCGGTTCGTGAAACGCGACGCCACCGATCGGTATTACGTTCGCGCTTCGCAGGTTGCCACCGTCCTACTCACGCTGATCTCGGCCGTGGTCACGTTCTTCATGGGATCGATCGGCGGTGCCTGGAAAGTGCTGATCGTGACCGGCGCGGGGACGGGCGGCGTGCTCCTGCTGCGCTGGTACTGGTGGCGGATCAACGCGTGGAGCGAGGTCGCCGCGATGGTCTGCGCGGCCGTCGTGTCGATCGGGCTGCAGGTCGGGTTTGGCTACGACACCGACCAGCCCAAGCAATTCGCGCTGGTCATGATTGCGACCGTCGCCATCACGACGGCCGTCTGGCTCGCGGTCACCTACCTGACGAAGCCGGAGCCGCAGGAGACGCTGGTGGCCTTCTACAGGCGCACGCGACCGTCGCGAACGGGCTGGGGACCGGTCGCCGCACTCGCGCCGGACGTTAAGGCATCGAGCGGTGGACTCTCCAACCTGCTCGACTGGGTCGCAGGGTGCACGTTGGTGTACGGTGCGTTGTTCGGCGTTGGGAAACTGCTGCTGGGCGACACTGGGCCTGGGCTTCTGCTGCTCGCGCTGGCCGCTCTGGGCGGCTTCGTGATCTACCGTGACCTGTCGCGGCGCGGCTGGGCTACTGTGGTGGAGTGAGCGCGTCGTTCACGAGGTCGGCAACGCGCCGCCGAACCTGAAGAATCTTGGTGTTCGCGCGCGTGGGGTTCACGCGGTTGGTGAGCAGAAGAATGAAGACGTTGCGGTCGGGATCGAACCAGATGGACGTGCCGGTGAAGCCGGTATGGCCGAAGGCGTTCGGTCCCATTTTCGTTCCGGCACTCGAGTTCTCGGACGGCGTGTCCCAGCCCAGGGCACGCGAAGATCCGGCCGGAATGTTCTGACGCGTTGTAAAGGCGCGGACCGTTGCGGATGTGAAACCCCTGCGCAGCTCGAGCAGCCATGCCGCGAACCGAGCCAGGTCCGGCCCGCTGCTGAACAAGCCCGCATGTCCTGACACGCCGCCGAGTCGGCCCGCGTTCTCGTCGTGCACCTCGCCGCGGAGCCAGCGATGCCGGAAGGTCGTGTCATTCTCCGTCGGCGCGATGTGGTCGCGCCAGTCCTCTGGCGGCAAAAAGCGCGTTGACTCCATCCCGAGCGGGCCGAACACGCGCGCCCGAAGGAAATCGTTCACGCGCTGCCCTGTGATCGCCTCGACCGCCTGCGTCAACACGATGGCGCCGAGATCCGAATAGACGAACGTGTCGCCGGGCTGGCGGAGCAGGGGCGTCGTGTCGACCAGCGCCAGCGCTTGCTCGCGCGTTGCCGTCTCGGCGTATAGCGGCCGCCACGCAGGCATCCCGGACGAATGGGTGAGCAGATGGCGAATCGTCACGCGCTCCTTGCCGGCCCCCTGAAACGCGGGGACGTAGCGCTGGACGGGCGCGTCGAGGTCGATCTTCCCGGAGTCCACCAGGATCATCACCGCCGTGGTCAGTCCGATCACCTTCGTCAGCGACGCGAGGTCGTAGACCGTTGCTGCGGTGACGGGCCGCCCATCGTCGACGCCGTAGTGACCGACCGCAGAAACAACGATGTTCTGGTTGGCGCCGCCGATCACGATCACCGCGCCGGGGAATGCGCTGTCGACCTGCGAACGGAGATAATCCAGGACCGGGTCGAAACGACGGAATTCATCCTGGGTCTCGAGCGGGGCTGCGGGGAGCGACGTGAGTGGCGGATGTGAACGCGGACAACCGAGCACCAGCAGCGCGGTGACGGCCACTGCGAGCCTGCGCATCATGGCATGATGACGTGCGGCGGCGGTTTCCGCGGCGGCAGCGTCGAATCGGCGATCGTGAGCCCGTATCCGATCCGATACGACGGCGGAATCCGGATCGGCAGCTTGCCGCGCACCGGTGACCAGCCCAATAACGCGCGCGCCGCGGCGCGCTCGGCGGCGCGGACACCGCTCCAGGCGATCAGATATGACTTCACGGTCGGCGTTTGATTCAAGAGGTAAGGGCTGCCGAGCGACACGAGCACCGCGGGCTTCCCCGAGTCGGTGAGCGTGATCAAACGTGCGAGCGAATCCGGCAACGCGATGTTTCCCTTCGCGGCGATCGGGCGCACGTTCATCGCGAAAATCACCGTCGGCGCTCGACCGATCACGACACGTGCCGAGTCGTAGGAGGCCGATCCCGACATCGGCCAGAGCCGGAAGAAGCTGGCGGTGTCGCCCCCGGCGCGCAGCAGCTCGAGCATCCGCTGCCCGACGTAGCTGTTGAGCTCGTCACCGTACGCGATGACTGCCATGCGGCTCGGCGCCCGGCGCAGGCGAGCGACCGTTCCTGCCGAGTCCCGCACGAGCGTCAGCGAGCGCTGCGCGATATCATCGGCGGCGTCCTGGAACGCCTTCGAGCCGACGATTAGCGGGATCGAATCGAGCGCGACGGTTCGCCGCTCGAAGAGTCCGAGCCCGCGCTTGATCTCGAGGACGCGCCGCACGGAGGCGTCGAGCCGCGCGGGGCTGATGCGCGCCGTCTGTACGGCGGTCAGCATCGACGCGATCGCCGAATCGGGATCGGCCGGCATGAGCAGGAGATCCGACCCGGCCTCGAAGGCGCGGACGGCGGCTTCGCCCGCGCCGTACTTGGCGACGATCGCCCCCATCTGCAACGCGTCGGTCACCACGAGCCCCTTGAACTTGAGCGAGTCGCGCAGCACGCCGGTGAGCATCGCGGCGGACAGCGTGGCCGGCGCGTCCCCGGTGAATGCCGGGAAGGCAATGTGCGCGCTCATCACCACTTGGGCACCGGCGTCGATGCCGGCGCGAAATGGTACCAGCTCGACGGAATCGAGTCGCGGGTAATCGACCCGAATCGTGGGCAGCCCGATGTGCGAGTCGGCATCAGTGTCGCCGTGGCCGGGGAAGTGCTTCAGCGTGGCCAACATGCCGTTGTCCTGCAGGCCACGCACGTACGCCCGCACCAGGCTCGCGACGGCACGCGGGTCCTCGCCGAACGAGCGGGTGTTGATGATGGGATTGAGCGGATTGTTGTTGACGTCGGCATCGGGCGCGAAATTCACGTGGATGCCGACGGCGCGGCCCTCCCGAGCGGCGATGCGGCCGATCGTATAGGCATCGCGTTGGTTACCGGTCGCGCCGGCGGCCATGATCATCGGGAATGCCGTCGCCCCCACGACGCGCATCGCCGCGCCCCACTCGAGGTAGCTACGTCGGGCAGCGGATGCTCGAGCTGCTGCGCGCCGGGGGCGACACCGCCAGCTTCTTCCGGCTCTGGCCGATGTCGGGATCGGCCTCCTACGACTCGGCACGTGTCGTGATCGGTCGAGCGCCGTGTAGTTTCCGCCGAGCCAGGGCACCACGAGCTGCGCGATCTTCTGGCGTGGCGTGAGCTTGGCGAGGAGGCCGTCGATGGCGGCCGGTTGCGGAGGACGTGGAGCGGTCGTCGTTCGTCCACCACACGCAGCAGTCACCAGCGTAATGATCAGGAGCGTATGCGCGCGCATCATCTCGTGTTGATTCTGTTGGGGATCTGTTGTGCCGGGGGAAGACTCGCTCCTCCCCCGGTGCGGCCCGGCATCGAAGTGCTACTGAGCGACTCCGCGCACCTCATTGCCGGCAAACGGCTCGGCTTGCTTTCGAATCATACCGGTGTCGATCATCTCGGGCGCCGCGATGTCGACCTGTTACGCACGACGCACGACGCACGACTGACGGTCTTGTTCAGCCCCGAGCACGGATTCCTGGGCCGCGAGGATCGCACGGGGCTACCGGATGGCC
>QHTY01000184.1:3192-5471 GCA_003220985.1 Gemmatimonadota bacterium | reverse complement strand
TTGCTCGTCGATCTCCAAGACATCGGCGCGCGCTATTACACCTACATCGCCACGACGGTACAGTTGATGCGCGCTGCAACGCGCGTCGGGAAGCGAGTGATCGTGCTCGACCGTCCGGATCCCGTCGACGGTGCGGCGGTGCAGGGCAACGTGCGGGCGCATATGGGCGATCCCGATTCCGCCTTCTCCGGATTCATGCCGGTGGCGATGCGGTATGGCATGACGCTGGGCGAGCTCGCGCGGCTGGCCAATGCTGAGATGTCGATCGGCGCCGATCTCGTCGTTGTTCCCGCGGCGGGCTGGAGCCGTGCGATGGCGTATGACCAGACAGGGTTGGCGTGGGTGAAGCCGTCGCCCAACATGCCCGATCTCGAAAGCGCCTTTCATTATCCCGGGACCTGTTTGTTCGAGGGCACGAACGTGTCGGTCGGGCGGGGAACACCGGCGGCTTTTCAGTTGATCGGCGCGCCGTGGCTTGATCCCGACGCTGTGCTGGACCGGCTGCGCGGGGACTCACTGGCAGGCGTGGATATTACTGCGACAACCTTCACGCCCCTCGCGCCGACCGACGGCAAATACGGCGGCGTAGCGCTCCGCGGGCTCCAGTTGCGAGTGCGCGATCGCGCGACGTACGATCCGACCAAGCTCGCGGTTGCGGTGCTCGTGGCGGTTCGCGCGACGCATCTAGCGCAATTTCAGTTTCGCGCCCAGAGTTTCGATCGGTTGGCGGCGGGCCCGGAGCTGCGGACGGCGATCGAGGCGGGGCGCACGGCCAAAGACATTTGGAGCTCGTGGGAGCCGGATCTCAGGCGCTTTCGCGAAGCTCGCCGCAAGTACCTGATCTATTAGGGTCGGATCCATGTGCCGAGTCATCGCTTGCTTCTGTTTTATGGTCCTGAGCGGGTGTTTGGACGGCGCTGGCCCTGCCGCCGAGGTCGGTGGCGTGTGGACAGCGTCGGCGGGCCCGTTTGGCATGACGTTGGAGCTCGCCCAGCGCGGTGAGGCGGTGACGGGGACAGGGGCGTCGTATGCGTTTAGCTCCCCGACGTCAGTAACGTTCGCGATCGCCGGAACGTATTCCCCTCCTCATCTGGCGTTGACGTTTACCCGTGACACGCTCCTCCTTGCGCAGTTCGACGGCACGGTCCTGTCCGGTGAGCGGCTGGTCGGTGTGGAGAGCTTTGTCAACGGCGCCGATACGCTGACGTTTGTGCGGCAGCATTGACCTTCTCCATCAGTCATCGAGCGTCGACATGACAGCGGTACTCGGTCTTCGGACGGTCATCTACCATGTTCCCGACCTCAAGCGCGCGAAGGACTGGTACAGTTCGGTGTTCGGGGTGCGACCCTATTTCGATGAGCCCTTCTACGTTGGCTTCAACATCGGCGGCTATGAGCTTGGCCTGGACCCCGACACCAAAGGGGCGAAGCCTGGCCCCGGTGGGTCGGTCGCGTACTGGGGCGTGCCAAACGCGGATGCCGCGCTCGCCCACTTTGTGCAAGCCGGTGCAACCGTCCGGTCCGCCGTGCAGGACGTCGGCGAGGGGATTCGCGTTGCCACGGTGGCCGATCCGTTCGGCAACGTCGTGGGGCTGATTGAGAACCCGCACTTTGTCGCCGCCTGACGCTCACGCCGCTTTGCGCAACGCTGACGCCGCGCGAGCCGGCGGCTACGTCCTGGTGCTGGCCGGTCTGCTGGTCGCGCTCGGTCTTCTCTTTCATCCCGTGCCGGCCGGTGGATTCGAGGAGCGCCCCTCCGTTCTCGCCAACACCCCGTGGTGGGGACCGATTCACATCGCCATCGCGGCCGGTTTCGTCCTCTGCGTGCTCGGCAGCTTGCTCGTGCTGGTCGCGGGAGGCGCATTGACGCACCCGTGGACCGCAGCGCTCAGCTGGGGCGCGATGACGGTCGGAATGATCTTCTTCACCGGCGTTGCGCTCATCAACGGCTGGGTCATGCATTACCTGACGGCGCACGGCGCGCCGACATCCGAGCCTCTCGTCTATGACGCGTTCAATCGCCTGTTGCTGGGGTACGGGTGGCTGGGGAACCCACTGTTTCTCGCCGGACTGACAGGCATTGCCGTGTTGGAGCTGCGCGAACACACCCTTCGGATGCCCATCACGCTCGCCTGGGCCGGACTCGTGGTGGTTGTTTTATCGTGGGGACGGGGGATCGGGTCCGCGACCGGTCTCTATTTTCTCGAGCCGCTGATCTTTGCGAACGTCCCGGCGTTCTTGTGGCTCAGCTACTATGGTCTGCGGATTGCACGCAATGT
>QHTY01000184.1:2467-3099 GCA_003220985.1 Gemmatimonadota bacterium | reverse complement strand
TGGAGGTCAACGGACTGCGCGTCGAATACCTCACCAATCCCGTGGGCATCGACGCCGCCCCGCCCCGCCTCAGCTGGCGGTTGGAAAGTACGACTCGCAACACCGTGCAGGCGGCGTATCAGCTGCAGGTGGCCACGAGCGAGGCCGACCTTGGTCGCGGGACTGATCTGTTGTGGGACTCGGGGAAAGTGTCATCGGATGCGTCACTGTACGTGGATTACCGCGGTCCGGCGCTGGTCTCGCGCACACGCTACTACTGGCGCGTGCGCGTCTGGGACGCGACGGGCCGAGCGTCACCGTGGAGCGCGATCGCGTACTGGGAAACGGGGCTGCTCAGGCCGGACGATTGGACCGCCAAGTGGATCGGCTCCGCGCCGAGCGCGGCGGATAGCTTGCCATCGCCGTCGCCACTGTTGCGCCGGGCATTTCGCGTGGCGAGCGCAGTCGCCGCGGCGCGACTGTATGTCACGAGCCTCGGTCTCTATGAGCTCCAGCTCAACGGCCGGCGAGTCGGTGATCAGCTTTTCACGCCCGGGTGGACGTCGTACCATCGCAGGCTCCAGTATCAGACCTACGATGTGACCGCCCTGCTGCGACCCGGAGAGAACGCGATCGGTGCGATGCTCGGCGAC
>QHTY01000184.1:0-2437 GCA_003220985.1 Gemmatimonadota bacterium | reverse complement strand
ATCTCTATGGCCGGCGCTTGGCGCTCCGCTTACAGCTGGAGATTCGCTATCAGGATGGGCGAACCGAGCGGGTGACGTCCGATGCGGGCTGGCGGATCACTCCCGGCCCCGTCGTGGGCTCGGACATCTATGGCGGCGAAACGTACGATGCGCGCCGCGAGCGCGCGGGATGGAGTAGCGCGGCCTATCGAGACAGCGACTGGGCTCCCGTCGCATTGCTCGATGCACCGCCCGCCACACTGATTGCGCCGGTGTCGCCGCCGGTTCGTCGGGTCCGCGAGCTCCCTCCAGTAGGTATCCGGCAGCTGCCATCCGGTGAGACGCTCTTCGATCTCGGCCAAAACTTCACCGGGTGGGCCAGGCTCAAGGTGCGTGGATCGGCCGGCACGACCGTCACGCTTCGTTTCGCAGAAGTCCTGGATCGCACGGGCAATCTATACACGGCGAATCTGCGGAATGCGAAACAGACGGACCGATACATTCTGAAGGGTGGGGGAGAGGAAATCTTCGAGCCGCACTTCACGTTCCATGGCTTCCGCTACGTGGCGGTGCAGGGCCTTCCACAGCGAGCGGACACGGGGACGATCACCGGGATTGCGGTGTCGTCCGATCTCGCTCAGACGGGTCAGCTCGTCACGTCCGACTCGCTGCTGAATCAGCTGCAGCACAACATCGTGTGGGGTCAGCGCAGCAACTTCCTCGACGTGCCCACCGACTGCCCGCAGCGCGACGAGCGTCTGGGATGGACGGGCGACGCGCAGGTCTTCGCCCGCACCGCCGCGTTCAACATGGACGTCTCCGGTTTCTTCGCGAAGTGGCTCGGCGATGTCGCCAGCGATCAGCGTTCGGGCGGCAGCGTCCCCTGGGTGATCCCGAATCCCTTGGGCGGCGACTCGACAGACTTCGCGGGAACCGCGGGATGGTCCGATGCGGCGGTCATCATTCCGTGGACGATGTATCTGTCCTACGGTGACCGCGGTATGCTCGAGCGTCAGTATACCAGCATGCGCGCCTGGGTCGAGTACGCACGCCGCCGGGCAGGGTCGGAACTGATCTGGAGACCGGGATGGCAGTTCGGGGACTGGCTCGCGCTCCACAGTGACGATCCGTCATATCCCGGTGCGACGACCGGCACGGACCTGATCGCCACGGCGTTCCTCGCGCACTCCGCGGACCTCGTAGCGCGCACGGCCGCGGCGCTGGGGCGGGATGCTGACGCGACCGCGTTCAGCAAGTTGTTCCGTGACATGCGCGGGGCGTTCGACCGGGAGTTCGTCTCAGCCACGGGTCGCGTCGGCGAGAACACGCAGACCGCGTACGCGCTGGCGCTCGCCTTCGATCTCCTGCCCGATTCGCTCGTGCCGTTGGCCGCCGGGCGTCTGGTACAGGATGTGCGCGCGCGGGCGCACCTGACGACGGGGTTCCTGGGCACGCCGTATCTGTTGCACGTGCTCAGCGCGACGGGGCACGCCGACGTGGCGTATCAACTCCTGATGCAACGCACGTATCCGTCCTGGCTCTATCCGATCACGCGGGGTGCGACGACGATGTGGGAACGTTGGGACGGCATTCGGCCGGACAGCTCATTCGAAGATCCGGGGATGAACTCGTTCAATCACTATGCGTTCGGCGCGGTCGGAGACTGGATGTATCAGAACATCGGCGGAATCGGCCTCGATCCGGCTGAACCCGGCTATCGGCGCTCCCGCATCGCGCCGCGACGGGGCGCCGGCCTGACGAGCGCGAGCGCATCGCTCGACACGCCGTTCGGCGCGTTGACGTCGGCGTGGAGGACCGAGGGCCAGCGGTTCGCACTGAACGTCACGGTTCCTGCCAACACCGCGGCGGAGATCACGCTGTGGGACACGCGGGTCGACCGCGTGCGCGAGAGTGGCGCTGCGCTCGACGCGAGCGCGGGCGTGCGGAACGTGTACAGCTTCACGGTTGCGGGATCTGAAACCCCGCCTTAAGCGGCCTCGTTGAACGCTGGAATGCACGCGAGTGCTACGCCCGTTTCCCTCCCGCCGACAAGCGAGCGCATCGAGGCGCTCGACACCCTCCGCGGCGTCGCGGTTTTCGGCATCCTCCTCGCGAATGTGCTCGTATTTTTCGGCCTGTTCATGTTGCCCTCGGATCGCGCGGCCGCCCTTCCCACCGCCCGTGCCGACGCGGTCGTCGCATTTGTCGAAAAGGTCCTGGTGGACGGCAAGTTCTACTCCATCTTCTCGCTGCTCTTCGGGATCGGCTTTGGCTTGCAGCTCGCGCGTGGCGGCGAGACAGCGGTGCCGAGGTTCAACCGCCGGCTGCGCATCCTGCTCGCGATCGGTGCGATTCACGCCTTTCTGATCTGGGCCGGTGACATCCTGATGCTGTACGCATTGCTCGGATTCACACTGCCGTGGTTCGCGCGGAAGACGAGCCGCGAGCTGCTGCGCTG
>QHTY01000174.1:28122-34101 GCA_003220985.1 Gemmatimonadota bacterium | reverse complement strand
CCTGCACGGCATGGCCGGCGAGCTCGGCATCACGCTCGCGGTGGTCCACGTAGACCACGGCATTTCGTCGGACAGCCGGACGGTCGGACGGTCGGTCGCCACGCTCGCGGCGCGTTATGGTCTGCCGTTCGAACTCGCCGAACTGCATCTCGGCCCGAACGCGACGGAAACAGAAGCGCGCCGTGTGCGATACGCCTGGCTGCACGACGTGCAGAATCGGCGCGGCGCGAAGTATCTCGTCACCGCGCATCACCAGGACGACCAGGTGGAAACGATCTTGCTGCGCGCGCTGCATGGCAGCGCGCCCGCGGGACTCGCGGGCATGAGTGCCCGATCGCGCGGTGGACTGGTGCGGCCGCTCCTGCCGTTCTCGCGCCGCGAGCTCGCGGACTACGCGAATGCGTGCGGGCTGCCCGTCCACGACGATCCCGCCAACCAGGATCCTCGGCACCTGCGGTCCTGGCTCCGCACGACGCTGCTTCCATTGCTGCATGAGCGACTCGGCTCCACGCCACGGCTGCGACGCGATCTGCTCTCATTGGGACGGCACGCGGCGCGTGACCGGCGCGCGTGGGACCGAGTGCTCGACCTGGTGCCCGATCTCGGCCTCACCGTGGACAAGAATGGCTTCGCCGTTGCCCGGGCGAGTCTGTGCGGCTATGATAACGCATTGTCTGTTGCGCTTTTGCGCGCAGCCGCCCGGCGCGTGGGATTGATTCTGGGCCCGGCGAAAGCGCGGAAACTTGTCGACTTGGCGCAACGACCGTCCGGGCGCTCGCACCCCCTGGGCGCGGGGTGGTCGGCCGAAGTCGCATTCGATCAGGTACACGTGCGCCGCAGTCGGGAAGACGACGTTGGCTGCGCGCTCGAACGGATCTCGCCCAGCGGCGAGCGCGGCTCGGCGATGTTTGGTGGATTTGAGATCTCGTGGTCGCCCGACGCAGCCCCGGACCGGATCGAGCGCGCCACCTGGACGACTTGGCTGGACAGCACCGCCTGGGAAGTCCGCCCGCCCGCCCGTGGCGATGCGGTCGTGCCGCTCGGCGGCGTCGGACATCGGCCGCTGCGACGTCTGTTAATTGAAGCGCGGGTGCCGCGCAGCGCTCGATCGCGGTATCCCGTCGTCAGTCGGGGGGCGACGATTCTCTGGGTGCCGGGCATCTGTCGAAGTGCCACCGGGCTGCCGGTGCCCGGAACTCGAGCAGTGAGGTTGGATGTTACCGAGCACGGCCCAGCTCAGGCAGACAGGAGGACGTGAGCTCAAGCGCATCGTCTTCGATGAGGAGACGATCGCCGAGCGCGTGCGGGAGCTGGGACGCGAAATCACGGCGGCCTATCCCGACGGCGACCTGGTCGTTTTGGGCCTTCTCAAGGGGAGCTTCATCTTCTTGAGCGATCTGGTGCGGCGCATCGAGCGACCGTTACAAGTCGATTTCATCGTCGCATCGAGCTACGGCGAGGGGACGGTGTCGAGCGGGAATGTGCGGCTGGTGTACGACCCGGAAACCGAGCTCGCGGGGAAGCACATCCTGCTGGTCGAGGACATCATCGACACCGGCAAGACATTGAACAAGCTGGTCACGCTGCTGCGGCAGCGGCGCCCGCGTAGTTTGGAGATCTGTGCGCTGTTGCACAAACATGTGGCTAACTATTTGGAGCTGGAGGCGAAAATCGTGGGTCTCGACGCCCCGACGTTGTTCCTGGTCGGGTACGGGCTCGATCACGCGGAAAACTTCCGGCACCTTCCTTATATCGCGAGTCTGACGTAGATGGCCAATCGACTGCCCCCGCCACCGCGGGAATTCAACTGGGCCCGGATGCTGCGGACGCTCTCGTTCTGGGCGCTCCTCATCGTTGGGACGATCGCGCTGGTGCAGCTCGCCTCGAGCCGCCGGCGTGAAGAAGCCGAAATCACGTACACGCAGTTCACCGAAGAATTGAACGCCGGCAACATCGCGTCGGTGGAGATCTCCGAGCGGCAGAAGGTGCGCGGCATCTTCCAGCGGCCGGTGGTGGTGAAGCGCCAGACGGTCGAGCGCTTCAACGTGCTGCTGCCGTTCGAGGCCGACGACAAGTTCGCGGCGAACCTCTCGACGAAGGGCGTGGACGTACGCGCGCGCGAGGCCGGTCAGTCGTTCGGCGTCGTGCTGCTCACGTTCCTGCCGTACATCCTGATCTTCGGCCTCGTGATCTTCATGCTGCGCCAGATGCAGCAAGGGGGGAACCGCGCCTTTGCCTTCGGCAAGTCGAAAGCGAAGCTGCTCGCGGGCGACACCCCCAAGGTCACGTTCGCCGACGTGGCGGGGTGCGACGAGGCCAAGCAGGAGCTCGAGGAGATCATCGATTTCCTCAAGGACCCGCAGAAGTTCCAGCGCCTCGGCGGCCGCTTGCCGAAGGGGGCGCTGCTCGTCGGGCCGCCGGGAACCGGCAAGACGCTGCTCGCGAAGGCGGTCGCCGGTGAAGCCGGCCGGCCGTTCTTTTCCATGTCCGGCTCCGACTTCGTCGAAATGTTCGTCGGCGTCGGGGCCTCACGCGTGCGCGACCTGTTTGAGCAGGGCAAGGCGCACGCGCCGTGTATCATCTTCATCGACGAGATCGACGCCGTCGGCCGGCATCGCGGGGCCGGGCTGGGTGGCGGTCACGATGAGCGCGAGCAGACGCTCAATCAGCTGCTCGTCGAAATGGATGGCTTTGAAAGCAATGATGGAGTGATCCTCCTCGCGGCGACGAACCGGCCCGACATCCTCGACCCCGCGCTGCTGCGGCCCGGCCGCTTCGACCGCCAAATCGTGGTCGACATGCCGGACCTGAAAGGCCGCGAGCAGATCCTGCGCGTGCACGTCCGCAAGATCCCGATGGCACCGGGAGTGAATCTCGAGCGTATCGCCCGCGGCACGCCGGGTCTCGCCGGGGCCGAGCTGGCGAACATCGTCAACGAAGCCGCGCTGCTCGCCGCGCGCCGCAACAAGGCGCAGGTGGACATGGCCGACTTCGAGGACGCAAAAGACAAAGTGATGCTGGGCCTCGAGCGCAAGAGTCGCGTGCTGTCGGATGAAGAACGGCGGCTCGTGGCCTATCACGAAGCGGGGCATGCGCTGGTCGGGCTGACCGTGCCGGATGCCGATCCGCTGCACAAAGTCACGATCATTCCGCGCGGCCGGGCGCTCGGCCTCACGGCGTACCTGCCGGAAGAGGAGCTGCACAAGTACACCAAGCGCTCGATCGAATCGCGCCTCGCCATGGCGTACGGCGGCCGCGTGGCCGAGGAGCTGGTGTTCGGGCCGGAGAAGGTGACGACCGGCGCGGCGCAGGACATTCAGCAGGCGACCAACATCGCTCGGCGCATGGTGACGCAATTCGGGATGAGCGCGGTGATCGGTCCGATCGCCGTTGGCGACCGCGAGCAGGAGATTTTCCTGGGCCGCGAGGTCGTACAGCGCCGCGAGATCTCCGACCGCACGGCGCAAATCGTGGACGAGGAAGTGAGGAACATCCTCACGCACGCCTACAGCGATGCGACGCGGATCCTCACCGAGCGGCGCGCCGCCCTGGATCGGCTCGCGACGGCGTTGCTCGAGCGTGAGACGCTGGAGCGCGAGCAAGTCGAGATGGTGGTCGCCGGCCGGCCGCTCCCGCCGTACGTGCCGCCCCCTCCGCGCGAGCGCACGGAGAGCGGTGAAGCCGCGGACAAGGAGAAGGCCCAGGCGCGCACCAGTGGCGGCATCCTGCGCAATCCGCCGCCTGAGCCCGCCGGGGCGTGAGCGCTCCTCCCGCCGCCGACCTTTCGAAGCTTCGGATCAATCGCGACGACCCACCGCCTGCGGTCAAGCGGGCGCTGAGTCGTGTCTTGTGGCTTACTGCCGCGGCGGTGCTGATCATCGCGACGGTCGTGATCATGGGGCGGCGAGGGGCGGCGATCCCGGTGCAGACTGTTGTTGTCGCCGCAAATTCGGGCGGCGAAGGGGCGGCGAAGGGCAACGGCAACGTCGTTGTTGTGGCAAACGGATACGTCGTCGCGCGAACGAAGGCCGCGGTCTCCGCCAAAATCCCAGGTCGGCTCGCGCAGCTCAACGTGAGTGAGGGCTCCAGCGTCCAAAAAGGCGAAGTCATTGCGCGGCTCGACAACGCCGACTACGCCGCGGCGGTCGGCCAGGCGGAAGCGGGCCTCGCGAGCGCGAAGGCGACGTTGATCGAGGCGCAGTCAGACCGCGACCAGATGCAGCGCGATTACGTGCGCGTCCGTGACATCCACGCGCAAAATCCCAATCTGGTGTCGCCGCAGGACGTCGAGAACGCGGACAGCCGCGCTCGTCAGGCCGGCGCGCGCTTCGACGCGCAGTCGGCGCGCGTGGATGCCGCCGCCGCGGCGCTGCGCGTGGCCCAAGCGAATCTCGAAAACACATACGTGCGCGCGCCATTTAGCGGCACCGTGCTGCGCAAAGAAGCGGAGGTCGGTGAGGTCGTCGCGCCGTCGGTGGGCGGCGGGTTGACCCGCGGCGCGGTCGTGACGATGGCCGACCTCGCAACCCTCGAGGTCGAAGTCGACGTCAATGAGGCCTACATCGCGCGTGTCCACAGCGGCCAGCAGGCGCGCATCACGCTCGATGCGTATCCGGACACCGCGTTCCGCGGTGCGGTGCGGCAGATCATCCCGACGGCGGACCGCCAGCGTGCGACCGTGCAGGTGAAGGTGTCGATCCTCGATCGTGACCCGCGGATTCTCACCGAGATGGGCGCCAAGGTCGAGTTTCTCGAAACGCCGCGCGCGGCCGCAGCCGGTAGCGCCCAGCCGGTCGAGCGGCCACGGATAATCGTGCCGGCCGACGCGGTCCGATCCGAGAACGGCCGCGACGTCGTCTGGATCGTCCGGGACGGACGGTTACAAAGACGTGACGTTGACGCAGGTCCGGTCAGCGGTAATTTCCGCGAGATTCGTTCCGGCCTGGCCGGCGGAGAACAACTCCTCGTGGGCGGGATTGAAACTCCCAAAGAGGGCCAGCGCGTACGACCGAATAATCAATGATCAATGTTCAATGATCATTGAACACTGACAATTCAACATTGGACATTCGAAGATGGCACTAGTCGAGATTCGCGACGTCTACAAGTCGTTCCAACGCGAAGAGCAACGGATCGACGTGTTCACCGGGCTGACGCTCGACATCGAGGCGGGCAGTTTCACCGCGCTGATGGGACCGTCCGGCTCCGGCAAGTCGACGCTCCTCAATCTGATCGCCGGCCTCGACAAGCCGACGCGTGGGACCGTGCGGGTGGCCGGCGCGCCGGTCAGTGAAATGTCACCCAGCCAGCTCGCAGCCTGGCGCGCGCGCAACATCGGCTTCGTGTTCCAGTCGTTCAATCTGCTCCCGGTGCTCACCGCCTATCAGAACGTCGAGCTGCCGCTGTTGCTCACGCGGTTGTCGGGCAAAGAACGCACGGAACGCGTGAAGCTCGCGCTGGATGTCGTCGGCCTGGCCGATCGGGCCGATCACTATCCACGCCAGTTGTCCGGCGGTCAGGAGCAGCGCACCGCCATTGCGCGCGCCATCGTCGCCGATCCCACGGTCATGCTGCTCGACGAGCCCACCGGCCAGCTGGACGCCAGGAGCTCGCAGGAAGTGCTGACGCTGCTCCAGCGGCTGAACAGCGAGTTCAGCAAGACGATCGTCATCGTGACGCACGACGCGCACGCAGCCGAGCGCGCGAAGATGATCTTGCACTTGGAGAAGGGCGACCTCATCGAGAAGCCGCGCGTCGCCGCGGCGGCGGCCCGGTGAAGTACCTCCAGCTGGTGCTTGCGAACCTCGGCCGCCATAAGCTCCGGACGATTCTGACGATCCTGAGCGTCGCGTTGGCGCTGTTCCTGTTTGCGTCCCTGCGCAGCGTGACCACCACGCTGGCGGCGACGGCGCAGTTCGGTGGCGCACGCCGCCTGGTGACCCTGAACGCGACGGGGCTCGTTTTCCCGCTGCCGCTGGC
>QHTY01000174.1:17215-28113 GCA_003220985.1 Gemmatimonadota bacterium | reverse complement strand
GCCTCTCCTGGGCGAACTGGTTCGGCGGCAAGTACGGCGACGGCAAGCGCTTCTTCGCCAATTTCGCCGTGGACGCCGAGTCGTATCTCAAGATTTATCCCGAGATCGTCCTGCCGCCGGAGCAGCGGGACGCATTTCTCAAGGACCGCACGGGCGCGCTCATCGGCAAGCGGCTGCTCCCGCAGTTCGGCTGGAAGCTGGGCCAGAACGTCACGCTCCAGGGCACCATCTTCCCCGGCGACTGGACGTTCACCGTGGATGGGGTCTACACACCGACCGATCCGGCGATCGGCGACGACGTCCTGATCTTTCATCACGAGTACTTCGACGAGCGGATCGGCCGGGCCGGCATCGCGGGATGGTATATCGTCGAAGTCGACGATCCGGCACACGGGCCCGCCATTGCCAAAGCGATCGACGACATGTTCCGCAATTCGAGCGCGCCGACCAAGACGGGCACGGAGCGCGAGTTCCAGGCGAGCTTCGCGACGATGTGGGGGAACGTGAGCTTCTTGATGAGCACGATCGGCCTGGCCGTCGTGTTCGCGATCCTGCTGGTGACGGCGAATGCGATGATGATGAGCGCGCGCGAGCGGACGGGGGAGATCGCCGTGCTGAAAACCGTCGGCTTCTCCGATCGTTTGCTGTTCGGGCTCGTCATGGTGGAGGCGGGTGCGATGGCGCTGACGGGGGCGGTCCTCGGCCTCGGCGGAGCGAAGCTCCTCTACCCGGCGATCAACTTCAACGGCATGGGATTCCTGCCGGGGTTCGCGGTCACGACGAGCACGTTGGTCATCGGGGCGCTCGTCGCGGTGGGCTTGATGTTGGCAAGCGGTCTCGTTCCCGCGCTGCGGGCCGCGCGCCTTCCGGTCGTCCAAGCGCTGCGGCACGTCGAATGATTCCCATCGTCTACAATGTCCGGAGCGTCGTGCGACGGCCCGTCTCGACGACGCTCACGGCGCTCGGCGTTGGCCTCGTCGTCGCGGTGTTCATCGGGATGCTGGCGCTGGCAAACGGGTTCCGCGCGGCGCTGGCGAAGACCGGCTCGGACGCCAACGCCATGGTCTTGCGGAAAGGCGCCGACTCGGAGCTGTCCAGCGGGTTGGGGCGCGACGTGGCGAGCATCATTGCCGCGGATCCGCACGTGGCGATCGCTCCGGACAACCGGCCGCTCGTGTCGCCCGAGGTCTACGTGCTCGTGCCGCTCGGCAAAGTGTTCGACACCACCCAGGTCGCCAACGTCGTCGTACGCGGCGTCAGCGACCAGGCGTGGCAGGTCCGTTCGAACGTCCACGTGACAGAGGGGCAGCGTCCGGCGTCGGGACGCGCCGACGTCTGTGTGGGGAAACGCCTGGTCCAGCGGTTTCCGCATACGGGCATCGGTGAGACGCTGCGGTTCGGGGGACGCGACTGGAAGGTGACGTGCCACTTTGCCGCGGCCGGCTCGGCGTTCGAGTCGGAGATCTGGGGCGAAAACGAGCAGTTCATGCCCGTCTTCCGCGGCGAGGTGTTTCAGTCGATCACGTTCCGGCTGAAGGATCCCGCCGCCTTCGATGAGGCGCAGCGCTCGCTCCAGGGGGACAAGCGGATGACCGTGGACGTGCACCGTGAGTCCGACTTCTACGCCCAGCAGTCACGGCTGCTGGGCACCATCCTCGGCTTTCTCGCCGTCATGATCACGAGCATCATGGCGGTGGGCGCGGTCTTCGGCGCGATCAACACGATGTATGCGGCGATCTCCTCGCGGGCGCCGGAAATCGGCGTCCTGCTCACGCTTGGCTTCAGGCCGTGGACCGTCCTCGTGAGCTTCCTGGCCGAGTCGGCGTTCATTGCCGTCATCGGCGGCATCCTGGGCTGTCTCTTCGCGCTGCCCCTCAACGGCATCGTGACCGGCACCACGAACTGGTCGAGCTTCAGCGAAATCGCATTCAGTTTCCGCGTCACGCCGCTGCTCCTGTTCGCTGGGCTAACGTTCGCCGTGGTCATGGGGGTCATCGGCGGCTTCTTCCCGGCGCTGCGGGCGGCTCGGCTGCAGGTGGTGCAGGCGCTCCGGTGAAGGTGACCGCGCTCGCCGCGCAGACACCGGAAGCGGTGCGCGCGGCGCTCGCGGCTCGGGGTTGGGAAGGGCAACCCGCGTGGTTCGCCGCAGTCGGCATCCAGGCGCTCGTCGTTCTCATCGAAGACATCACCGAAGCCGAGCGAGAAGCGCTCGTGCACTGGGCTGCGAAGTCTGGCGTCGACGTACTGACCGGCACCGGCTGGGCGCTCGTGGCAGGCTCCACGAGCCGAATCGCACCGCTCGCGCGCTACGACCGCGCGCCAGCCGAGCTGGCGCGGCTCGCGCCGGCCCTGGGTCGCCTGCTCGCCGCGCGCGCTGAGCCGGCGCGCGCGTGGGCGATCCGCGGCGCGGAGCTGTCGCTTGAAACGCCCGTGATCATTGGCATCCTGAACGTTACACCTGACTCGTTTTCTGATGGTGGCCATTTGCCGTCAGCCGACGCCGCGATCGAACATGGCAGTCGGCTGATGGCAGACGGCTGTCGGCTGTTAGACGTCGGCGGTGAGTCCACGCGTCCCGGCGCCGCCGCCGTGCCCGTCAAGGAAGAGATTGCGCGTGTGGTTCCCGTCATCGCGGGGCTCGCCAAGCGTGGGGTCGGCCCGATCTCGGTGGACACCCGGAAGGCCGAGGTGGCACGGGCGGCGCTCGACGCCGGTGCGGCCGTGATCAACGACGTTTCTGGTCTGCGCTTCGATACCGGGCTGACGGCGCTCGCGCGCGACGCCCAGGCCGGAGTGATCCTCATGCACATGCGCGGCACGCCGGATACGATGGACGACCTGGCCACGTACGGCCACGTCGCCGCCGAGGTCGCCGCCGAGCTGGGAGCGACTGCGGAGCGGGCGGAGCGAGCGGGAGTCGCCCGGGAGCGAATCGTCCTGGACCCGGGGTTTGGGTTCGCCAAGACGGCGACGCAGAACCTTCGCCTGCTCGACGAACTGGCAACGATCGTCGCGCTGGGCTATCCTGTAGCCGTCGGCCTGTCGCGGAAGCGGTTTTTGGGTGCCGCGACGGGGCGACCCGTGGAGGACCGCGATCGCGCCACGGCCGTTGGCTGTGCCCTCGCCTGGGAGCGGGGCGCGCGGCTGTTCCGGGTTCACGACGTCGCATTGACACGCGAAGCCCTTGCACTGGCGAGCGCTACGACCAATCCACCGTGAACGTAGACGCCTTTAAGTTCCTGTCCCCGCGGCTGTGGCCGGATCTGTTCGAGATCCTGCTGGTGTCGTTCGTCATCTACAAGTTCCTGCTATTCCTCGTCGGCACCCGCGCCCTGCAGATCGTGATCGGCCTGGTGATTCTGTCGTTGACCTACTTCGTGGCCGTGTTCGCCAAGTTCACGATGATCAGCACGCTGCTGGGTGTCATCTTCACGTACGGCGCGTTTGCGGCGGTCGTCGTGTTCCAGCCGGAGCTGCGCAACGCGCTTGCCCGCCTGGGTCAATCGCGCTTCATGCGCGCGTTTTCCCGCGGCGACCGGCAATCGGTGGCGGAAGAGATTGCGGAGGCGCTCGATCGCCTGTCGCGCGCGAGCACCGGCGCGATCATCGCCGTCGAAGGCGATATCGGGCTCGAGGAATTCATCACCACCGGCGTGCCGATGGAAGCGAAGGTATCGGCCGACCTGCTGACGACGATCTTCACGCCCTATTCACCGCTGCACGACGGCGCAATCCTGATTCGCGGGGACCAGATCATCGGCGCGGGGTGCGTGCTGCCGCTCACGCAGTTCAAGGTCGCCGACAAATCGCTCGGCACCAGGCATCGCGCGGCACTCGGTCTGTCCGAGGAGACCGATGCGACAGTCCTGGTCGTATCCGAAGAGACCTCGACGATTTCGGTCGCGAGTCACGGCCTCCTCTATCGGCATCTCACGCCGCAGCAGGTGCGCGATCTGCTCTCGGGCGCCGTCTCGCACTTGGAAGGCGGCGAGCGCGTGACGCAGCCTGCCACCTAAGCCCCCCTACCGGGAGGCGGCCGCGGTCGCCCTCCTGGTGCTCATCGGGTATGTGATCACGCTGGCGCCCACCGTCACGCTGTGGGACGCGGGCGAATTCATCACCGCCGCAAAAGTGCACGGCGTGCCCCATCCGCCAGGCACACCGCTGTTCGTCCTCATGGGCCATGTTTGGGCCGGCTTCCTCAGGATTGGCGGGTACGCCTGGCGGACCAATCTGATGAGCGCCTGCTTCTCCGCGTCCGGAGCCGGCTGTCTCTTTCTGGTGGCGCACCGGCTGCTGGTCGGCGAGGTCAGCTGGCTGCGCATCGGCGGTGCCGTTGCGGCAGCGATCCTGTCCGCGTTTCCGTTTACACACTGGCAGAACAGCAACGAGACGGAGGTCTACGCGGTGGCGACGTTCAGCATCGCCGCCGTCTCCTGGCTCGCCGTCCGGTGGCGCGACCTCCGTGGCACGGCGCGCGCGCCGCACATCCTGCTGCTGATCGTCTACCTTGCCGCGCTCTCGATCGGCAATCACCTGCTCGCGTTGCTCGTCGGGCCCGCCCTGTCGGTGTTCATGCTGCACACGCTGCGCGCGTCGCCCGCGGCCGATCCCGCCGAGCGCCGGATGGAGTGGGCGGAGTGGGGTGCGCTCAGCGCGCTGTGGATCGTGCTGGTCGCGGTGGGCCTGGGGAGCGGGAAACTGCTCCTGCTGGGCGGCTTGCTGCTGCTTGCCGCGGTGGTGTTCTGCATGCGAAGTGGCTCGTGGGCGTTCCCCATCCTGGCGATCGGGGTGGCCGCCGTTGGGATCTCCATCTACACCTTCCTCTATATCCGCTCCGGCCTGCACCCGATCCTCAACGAGGCGCAGCCCGACCACTGGAGCAGCCTGTTGGCCGTGATCCGGCGCGAGCAGTTCGGCAGCCGCGGCCTGCTGGACAACCCCATGGTACCAGGGGCTCCCCGCACGCTGATCGTCTTCGGACAGCAGTTCCTCAATTACTTCCAATACTGCTCCTGGCAGTGGGCGCGCGGGTTGCCGTTCGGTGCGATGGTCATCGTCGCGCTCGGGTTTTTCACGCTGGGGAGTTTGGGATTCGAATTCGCGCGCCGCCGCGATGTGGGATTTGCGTACCTGCTCGGCGCGCTGTGGCTCGTCACCGGCATCGGTCTCGTCATTTACATGAATTTCAAGGCCGGGTACTCGATGTTCTGGGACCGATACCCGACCATCGAACAGCACGAAGTGCGCGAGCGCGACTACTTCTTCGTGGTGAGCTTCCAGGTCTGGGGAATGTTCGCCGCGTTCGGGCTCGTGCGCCTCGTGCGGCGGTTGTCCGAACTGGGCCGCGTCGCAATCACGCGCGTGAGTATCGCGCTGGCGTCACTCATCACGCTGCTGCCCGTGGGTGCCAACTTCACCGCTGCCTCGCGCCGGCACGGGCCGGACGCGACCATCGCGCGCGACTTTGCCTACAACATGCTGCAATCGGTCGAGCCGTACGGTGTGCTGTTCGGATTCGGCGACAACGACACCTTCCCGGTGTGGTATCTCCAGGAGGTCGAAGGCATCCGTCAGGACGTCACGCAGATAAACCTTTCACTCGCCAATCTCGATTGGTACCTGCGCCAGCTGGCCGCGCGGCCCGCGCGACCGTTCGATGCGGCGCACGCACCGGCCGCGTACCGGGCACTCGCGTCGCGCCCCCCTCAGCCTCCGCCAGGTCCGGTGCTGCAGCTGACGGAGCGCGACATCGACGAAATGCAGCCGATGGAGCTCGGACAGGACGGGGCGTTCCGCGCGGGTGGTGTGGAGCTGGTGTTCCGCAAGGGAAAGCGCCTGCTGACGGCCGATCAGGTGATCCTGTTCACGCTCGCCACCTATCTCCCCACGCGACCCGTCACGTTCGGCGTGTCGTCGGGACGTGGCTCCTGGCTCGGGCTCGATCCTGACCTGTTGTTCCAGGGACTCGTCTTCAAAGTCGATCCGCGTGCCGACTCGACGCGCCGCTTCGTGCGCGGCATTCAAGGCCCGCTGGTGGACACGGCACGCACGCGCATGCTCGTGGACTCGGTATTCACGTGGGGCCGGCTCTTTCGTACCGATTCACTCGAGCTCGAGCCGGCGGCGCAACAGGTCGCGACGTCATTTGCGACGCCGTTTTTGGAGCTCGGGAATGCCGCGGCGGTGCGAGGCGACCAGCGCCACACCCTGGACTACCTGCGCCGTGCCTACCATTTGAATCCGAGCCAGGCGCTCGCCGACATCATCCACCGCGTGGAAACGCAAGGAGTTCAGAGCCTCTTTAGCCGCTAGGTGTCCGTCCCCCTTATATTCAAAGGCTATGGCTTTCGAGGCCCTGCCAGAGCGTTTGGCGCAGGTGAGGGCCGAGATTGCGCGACTCGCGCCGCAGCCCGTCACGATCGTCGCGGTGACCAAGGGGTTCGGGACGGACGCGGTCCGGGCGGCACGCGACGCGGGGCTCGCCGATATCGGCGAAAACCGCGTCCAGGAAGCGGTGCAAAAGCAAGAGGAGTTAGGAGATGGGAGTCGGGAGCTGGGGATTCGGTGGCATCTCATCGGCCATCTCCAGCGCAATAAGGCCAAAGTCGTGCCCGGTCGATTCGAGCTCGTGCACTCCGTTGATTCAATCGAGTTGGCGACGGAGTTGGAGCGCAGAGCACAAGCGCCGCTGCGGGTGCTGTTGCAAGTGAACGTCGCGCGCGAGTCGCAAAAAAGCGGCTGCACCGTGGAAGCAGCGCTGGGCCTGGCGCGACAGGTCGCCGCGTTCGAGCATCTGCGATTGGAAGGCTTGATGACGATGGCGCCGTTTACGGATGACGTGGACGTGCAGCGTTCCGGGGGCTGCGCGTCCTGCGCGATAGGGTCAAGGAGGAGGAAGGAGTATGGCTGCCGACCCTCTCGATGGGGATGTCCGGCGACTACGCTTCAGCGGCCCTAGAGGGAGCAACGGTGATCCGATTGGGTACAGTCCTGTTCGGTCCGAGGACATGACGGATCCCGCGTTTACCCTGACGCCGCTCGACATCCGCAAGCAGGAGTTCCGCAAGAGCCTGCGCGGCTATGACACGGCGGGCGTCGAGGATTTCCGCATGCGCGTCGCCGATGTGCTGGAGCGCGCCAACCGTGAGCGCCAGGTGCTCGAGGAGCGCGTCCACGCGCTGACCGAGCACCTGCGCGTGTTCCGGGAGCGCGAAAAGGCGATGAACGAGGCACTGGTGGCCGCGCAGCAGCTGCGCCAGGAGACGCGCGTCGCCGCCGAGCGTGAGGGGCAGGTGATCGTGCGCGAGGCGGAGGCGCAGGCGAAGCGGCTGCTCGACGAGGCCAAGAGCTTGGAGAGTACGGTCAAGGCGCGGATGGCCGAGACCGAGCGCCAGTTTCAACAATACGTCGGCGGTTTTCGCGCGCTCCTCGAGCGCCAGCTCGCCGAGCTTCGGGCACTCGACGGCCAAAAGTGACCGCGGTTGCCGTTGCCGATGCGGTCCGCGCCGTCCAGTCGCGGACCGCGATCGTTCCGGAGGTCGCGGTGATCCTCGGCACGGGCCTCGGTGCGCTCGCCGATGAACTGCACACCGAGGCGACGATCCCGTATCCCGAGATTCCCGGATTTAGGGCGCCCACGGTCGAGACGCACGCCGGGCGGTTGTTGTTCGGGACGATCGGCAAACGCCGCGTCGCGATCATGCAAGGGCGCTTCCATCGCTACGAGGGGTACACCCTGCAGCAGGTCGCCTTTCCCGTGCGCGTGCTGCGGACGCTCGGCGCCAAAACGCTGATCGTGTCCAACGTTTCGGGCGGCATGCATCCGCTGTGGGCGACCGGGGATCTCGTGCTCATTTCCGACCACATCAACCTGCTCGGCGACAACCCGCTGGTCGGTCCGAATGTCGATGCCGAGGGCCCGCGCTTTCCCGACATGTCGACCGCCTACGATCCGGCGCTGCGGAAGCTGGCGCACCACGTTGCGCTCGAACACCAGATCGTGCTGCGCGAGGGCGTGTACGTCGCCGTCCCGGGCCCGAATCTCGAAACCCGCGCGGAGTACCGCATGTTGCGCGCGCTGGGTGCCGATGTCGTGGGCATGAGTACCGTGCCCGAGGTGATCACCGCCGTGCATCAAGGCATGCGCGTGCTCGGCCTGTCGATCATTACCGATAATTGCTTGCCGGACGCGCTCGAGCCGACGTCGGTCGAGGCGATCATCGCCGTGGCCCGCGCCGCGGAACCCAAGCTCGCCACGCTCGTGCGCGGCGTTCTGGAGCAGCTCTAGCCGATGGCATATCCGTCTTCCGATTTGACGCAAGGGCTCGACGCGCTCGAGAAGCAGCTGCTCGCGACCTGGAAGCACGAGCGCCTGTTCGCGCGCGTGAGCGACGCCACCCGGTATGGGCCCCCGTTCGTCTTCTTCGAGGGGCCGCCGACCGCGAACGGCCAGCCGGGCATTCATCACGTCTTTTCGCGAACGCTCAAGGATCTGATCTGCCGCTACCACACGATGCTCGGCCAGCGCGTCACGCGCATCGCGGGTTGGGATACGCACGGCTTGCCCGTCGAAATCGAAGTCGAAAAAATGCTGAACATCAGCGGCAAGAAGGACATCGAGGCGTTCGGGGTCGAGAAGTTCAATCGGCTCTGCCGGGAAAGCGTCTTCAAGTACAAGGCCGATTGGGAGGCGTTGTCCGATCGGATCGCCTACTGGCTCGACTACGATCACCCCTACATCACGTACAGCAACGACTACATCGAGACGGTGTGGTGGCTGCTGCAGCGGCTGCACGAGAAGGCGCTGCTGTACCGCGGGCACAAAGTGCTGCCGTATTGCCCGCGGTGCGGGACGGCGCTGTCCTCGCACGAAGTCGCGCAAGGCTACGACACGGTGCAGACGAACTCCGTCTACGTGACGTTCCCACTCGCCGAGGACCGCGCACGCCAGCTCGTCATCTGGACCACGACGCCGTGGACGCTGCTGTCGAACGTCGCCGTCGCCGTCCATCCCGATCTCGAGTACGGCGAGTGGGAAGTGGAGGGGGTGCGCTATATCGCTGCGGTCCAGCGCGCCGGCGACGTGCACGTGCACGGCAAGCCGCTCGCCACCGCGTCCCGCGTGGCGACGTATCCCGGCCGCGATCTGGTCGGCCGGAAATACCTCCGGCCGCTCGACGAGGTGCCGCTGCCCGCGGATCGCCGCGGCCAGCGGGCGGTCGTGGTGGCGGGCGCGTTCGTCACGGCCGACGAGGGCACGGGGCTCGTCCATATGGCCCCCGCGTTCGGCGCGGATGACTACGCCGCCGCCCAACAGTACGGCCTCGTGTTCATCAATCCCGTGGCGGCCGACGGGACGTTCACCGGGACGAACTGGCCGGAGATCGAGGGCAAGCTCGTCACCGACAAGGAAACGAATCGCATCATCATCGAGCGGCTGAAACAGGTCGGGCGCTGGCTCGAGACTCGGCCCTACACGCACTCGTATCCGTTCTGTTGGCGCTGCGACTCGCCGCTCATCTACTACGCCCGGAGCTCGTGGTTCGTGCGCACGACCGCGGCCAAGGCGCGGATGCTCGAAGTGAATCGCGAAGTCGACTGGCATCCGCCGGAGACCGGCGCGGGCCGCTTCGGCGAGTGGCTCGAGAACAACATCGATTGGGCGTTGTCGCGCGACCGCTACTGGGGCACACCGCTCAACGTGTGGGAGTGCGACGTCGAGCGCGAGCACCGCGACGTGATCGGATCCTACGACGAGCTGGCGGAACGCTGGGGCAAAGCGCTCCCGTCGGACTTCGATCCGCACAAGCCGTACATCGACACGTATACCTGGGCCTGTCGGGACTGCGGCGGCACGATGCGGCGGGTCCCGGAAGTGATCGATGCGTGGTTCGACTCGGGGTCGATGCCGTACGCCCAGTGGCACTACCCCTTCGAGCACGAGGCCGACTTCAAGGAGCACTTCCCGGCCGATTACATCTGCGAAGGCGTGGACCAGACGCGCGGCTGGTTCTACTCGCTGCTCGCGATCGGCGTGACGGTGTTCGACTCGTCCGTCTACAAGCACGTAATCGTCAACGACCTGCTGCTCGACGAACACGGCGCGAAGATGTCGAAGAGCCGCGGCAACATCGTCGATCCCTGGAGCGTGATCGGCGAGCACGGCGCGGATGCCGTGCGGCTCTACTTGTGCGGGCAGAGCCAGGTGTGGCTCCCCAAGCGCTTCGATGTGCGACAGATCCCGGATGTGGCGGGCGGCTTCCTCAACACCTTGCGCTCCACCTACGACTTCTTCCGGCGCTACGCCCAGGACTGGCAGCCACCCGCGGAAGAGGACCGCACGCCGCCGGCCGGGCGTCCGTCGCCGGATCGATGGCTGCTCGCGCGGCTGGACGAGGTCGTCGCGCAGGTGCGGCAGGCATGGTCCACGTACGACGTGACGGCCGGGGTCCGCGCCATCATGGACTTCGTCAGCGAGGACCTGTCGCGTTGGTACATCCGCCGCAACCGGCCGCGCTTTTGGGCCCCCGATCGGGCGACCGACCCGGTGGCGCTCGAAACGCTGCACGAGACCCTCGTGGCGGCCGTGCGGCTCCTCGCCCCGGCCGCCCCCTTCATCTCTGACTGGGTGCACCGGGCCCTGACGGGAACCTCCGCCCACCTCGCGCCCTTCCCGGTCGACCGGGGGCATCGGGAGCCTGAGCTGCTCGCGGCCATGAACACGGTTCGGAAGTTGGCCTCCCTCGCCCGGGCGGCCCGGGAATCGCGCAATCTGCGGGTCCGGCAGCCCCTCGCCCGCATGCAGCTGGCCGTGCCGGCGGCCGTCCAGGGCCCGGCCTTGTCAGACCTGTTAGATATTCTGGCTGCCGAAGTCAACGTGAAATCGGTACACGTCG
>QHTY01000174.1:13593-17200 GCA_003220985.1 Gemmatimonadota bacterium | reverse complement strand
CACGTCGTGGCGTCGGACCACGATCTGGTGCGGCTCCGCGGGAAGGCGAACTTTCGGACCCTCGGAAAACGCTACGGCAAAGACACACCGCAGGCGGCCGTGGCGGTTGCCGAGCTCGTGCCGGAGCAATTGCAGGCGCTCGAGCAGGGCGCGACGGTCCAGGCCGGCGCATTTGAGGTTCGACCGGAGGATGTGACCGTCACGCGCGAAGTCGCGAGCGAGTGGCTCGTGCAGGCCGACGGACCGTACGTCGTCGCGCTCGATCCGGCGTTGACCGAGGATCTGATCCAGGAAGGGCTGGCCCGTGAGGTCGTGAATCGCGTGCAGCGCCTGCGCAGAGACGCGGGTTACGAATATACGACGCGCATTGAGTTGAGCATCGCCGGTGCAGAAGAGGTGGTTGCCGCGACTCGCGCGTTTCAAGGGTTTGTCGAAGGTGAAACATTGGCACGCCGCATGGTGTTGGGAGCAGTGCTCGACGAACCCGATTTACAGCGTGACGTAGACATCGAAGGACGCCAGACGACGATTGCGCTCCGGCGTCACGACGGAAGAAAGGGCGGAACCCGATAATGCCGACTAAGTCGACGAAGGTGAAGGCCAAGAGTGGTGGCCTCAATAAAAAGCAGCTGACCCATCTCGAGAAGCGGTTGCTCGAAGAGCGCGCCCGCGTCATCAAGGAGCTGGGCCACTACGGTGAGTCGTTCAACTCGAGCCTCCAGGCGTCCGACGGGGATCTCTCGAGCTACTCCTTCCACATGGCCGATCAGGGCACCGACGCGATGGAGCGCGAGAAGCAGTTTCTGTTCGCGTCGCAGGAAGGGCGGTACCTGTGGCACGTGAACGAGGCGCTGCGCCGGCTGTACAGCGCGCCCGAGCGGTTCGGGCGCTGCGAGCAGTGCGGCGAGCTGATCGGATTCGATCGCCTCGACGCGCTCCCCCACGCGCGACTCTGCATCAAGTGCAAGGCGAAAGAGGAAGATGGTAAGCGCCGCTGAGCGCCGGCTGTTTTGGGGAACGGCGGTCGCGGTCGTCGTTTCCGATTTCGTGTCCAAACTGATCGCGGAATCATTCCTGGCGCGGCGGCTGCCGCTCCCGATCATTGGCGACACGGTCCAGTTGCGGCTCGTCTACAATGAAGGGGCGGCCTTCGGCCTGCACGTGGGCGACAACTCGCGCTGGATCTTCATGGCGCTGGCCGTCGTCGCGCTGTTCGTGCTCGCCTCGCTCGTGCGCAGCACGCGTCCCGGCGACCGCTTCCGGCTGCTCGCGCTGGCGCTGGTCTGCGGCGGCGCGGTCGGCAACCTCATCGACCGCATTCGCAGCGCGCAGGGCGTCGTCGACTTCGTCGATGTCGGCGTCGGCGCGTGGCGCTGGCCCACGTTCAACGTGGCCGACTCGGCCATCACGATCGGCGCCATCGCCCTCGGACTTTCGCTCTGGCAGGAAGGCCGCGCGCAACAGCGGGCTAAGGAGGCTCGGGCGGCCGAGCCTTGAACATCACCTTCTGTATTGTTCGCACGACTGAACGCCTCGACCGCTTCCTCGCCGACCAGCTCGCCGTCTCTCGTACACAAGCCGGACGCCTCATCGCCGATAAACGCGTGACCGCGCGCGGCAAGCCGCTGCGTGCATCCGCGGTGCTCGAGCCCGGGATCGAGGTCACGGTGGAGCTCCCGGAAAAGGAAGCGCCGCGGACGTTCGCCCCTGCGCACGCGGAGTTGCGGTTCGTCTTTGAAGACGAGCACCTCGCCGTCCTCGACAAACCCGCCGGTCTCGTCGTCCATCCGGGGCCCGGTCATTGGGACGACACGCTGGTAAATGTGCTGGTGGGGCGGGGCACCGAGCTTTCGCGAGGTGCCACGGAAGGCCGCCCCGGCATCGTGCACCGGCTCGATCGCGACACGTCCGGATTGCTGGTCGTCGCGAAGACCGATCTCGCGCACCGCAGGCTCGCGGGCGCAATCGAACGACGCGCCGTCAAGCGCGTGTATGCGGCGATCGTGTGGGGGCACCTGCGCAAGAGTGCGGTCGACATCGAAGCGCCGATCGCGCGCCACCCCACCGAGCGCAAGCGCATGACCGTGGCGCAGGGTGGCCGGCACGCCGTGACGCATGCGGGCGTGGTGGCCCGCTTCGCGCATACCGATCTCCTCCGCGTCCGCCTCGGCACCGGCCGGACCCATCAAATCCGCGTGCACCTGGCGCACGTGGGTTGCCCGATCGTCGGGGACCGCGAGTACACGTTCGGCGGCAGCCGGCGGGTGACGCCCTCGGCGCGGATGGAAGCCGAGCGTCTCGAAGCGCTCGCGCCGCGCCAGCTGCTGCACGCGGCGGCCCTGTCGTTCGTTCATCCGGTGACCAGTGAGCCGATCGCCGTGACGTCCGAATGGCCTGCTGACTTGCGTCCCGCGCTAGCGGAAGCGGCAGCGGACGCAAATTTGCTTGCTCAGCGCAACCCCTTGCAGTATCTTGGCTTCTTCGCATCCGATGACTGACGGAAGCCTCGTCTCCGCTCGCCTGCTCGTGTTCCGCGTGGGCACACTGGCATGCGCGGCCGAGGTGGACCAAGTGCGGGAGATTCTCCCGCGGCTCCCAACGACGCGTATTCCGGGCGCGCCCCCGGTCGTGGCGGGGCTGGTGAATGTCCGCGGCACACTGGTGACGGTCGTGGAAGGGTGGCGTGCCTTGGGTCTTCCGGCCCCCCCCACCCCCCCCACTCCTCCACCTTCCGCAAGCGCTCCCAGCTCCGCTCTCGAGGTCGCCGCGGGCTCGACGCTTATCCTCGAAATGGGGCGGAACGGGGAAAGCACGGAGGGCGGGGGGGGGGCCGAAAAGGGTTCGCACCGGCTGCTCGGCTTTACGGTTGACGAAGTACTCGATATGCTGGCCGCGGGCGACACCACGCTGGAGGAACGGCGCGATCTGCCGGGCGTCGATCCCACGCTGGTCCGCGCGGTGGGCCGGCGGAACGGAGACCTGTTCATCGTACTCGATGTCGCGGCGCTGTTGGGCCCGATTCTGACTTCCTAAGGAGCGAGCAGTGAGCCACACGGTTCTCGTCTGTGATGACGCCATCTTCATGCGCACGATGATCAGCGACATCCTGGGACAGGCCGGATTCGAGGTCGTCGGCGAGGCGGAAACCGGCACGCAAGCGGTGGAGAAGTATCGGCAGCTCAAGCCGGACCTTGTCACGATGGACATCGTGATGCCGGACATGGGCGGCATCGATGCCGTCCGCGAGATCGTCAAACAGGATCCTGACGCGAAGATCCTGATGTGCAGCGCCATGGGGCAACAGGCGCTGGTCGTCGAGGCCATTCAGGCGGGCGCCAAAGACTTCGTTGTCAAGCCGTTCCAGCCCTCCCGCGTGCTCGAAGCCGTGCAGCGCGTTCTGGGCTAGCCATGGACCTGTCGCAGTACGCCGAGCTGTTCCTGGCGGAAAGCCGCGAACACTTGAGCGCCTGCAATCAGTTGTTGCTCGAGTGGGAGCGGAACCCGGCGGCGGCCGAGCCGGTCGGCGGCCTGTTCCGTGCCGTGCATACGATCAAAGGGATGGCGGCGACGATGGGCTATGGCCGCGTCGCCGATCTCGCCCACCGCA
>QHTY01000174.1:0-13562 GCA_003220985.1 Gemmatimonadota bacterium | reverse complement strand
ACATCATTCAGCTGCTGTTTCGCGCCACCGATGCGCTGGAGAAAGTGGTCGGGCTCGCCGTCGCCGGTCGCGAGCGCGAAGCCGATCTCGCCATACTCGCCGACATCGATCGAGCCGCCGTCCAGGCGAAACCCGCGCCGCAACCCAGCGCGCTCGCGCGACACTTCGTCGCATCCCCCGAACCGCCTGAATCCCCAGGCGGACCTACTGCGCCCGCTCCGTCTCTAGGATCCGGGCTCCTCATCGCCGTCGTGATCAGACCGGAGGCTCCCCTCAAAGGGGGCCGGGCGATGCTCGTCGTTCGCAAGCTGCAGGCGTTGGGCACGGTGCGCCGGGTGCAGCCGCCGCCCGCCGCCTTCGAGTCGGATGACTTCGATGGTCGGTTCGTGGTCGAGCTCGACACCGCCGTGGCGGCCCCAGACATCGAGACCGCCGTCCGATCGGTGGGAGACGTCGAGGGCGTGTCGCTGGGCGGGGGAACGGACGAAGGGCAGGTCAGCCCGGCCGAAAGCGCGGCCGGTGGTGCGGGGGAGAAAGGACGCGGTCGTCACATCCGCGTCGATCTCCGGCGCCTCGACACCCTCATGGACTTGATCGGCGAGCTCGTCACCGAGCGCGGCCGTCTAAACGAGCTGGCCCGGAGATCGACGATGTCGCGATCCACGTCTCGCGTCTCGCCTCCGACCTCCAGAACGAAATCATCCAGGCGCGGATGACGCCGGTGTGGCAGGTGTTCGATCGCTTTCCGCGTCTCGTGCGCGACGTGGCGCGGCAGCTCGGCAAGCAGGTGGCGTTTCGTGTCGAGGGCAAGGAAATCGAGCTCGATCGCCAGATCCTCGATGAGCTTGGCGACCCCTTGATGCATCTGCTCCGCAATGCCGTGGACCATGGCATCGAGCCGCCCGCCGAGCGCAAACGGCACAAGAAGAATCCCGAGGGGGAGATCGTGCTGGCGGCGGTGCGCGAGCGCTCGAGCGTGGCGATCAGCATCTCGGACAACGGGCGCGGCATCGATCGGGCGCAAATCCTGGAGAAGGCGAAGCGCGAAGGAGTGCTCGGCCCGCACGTGGAGTCGCTGTCGGACGACCAGCTGCTGCGCGTGATCGCGCGGCCCGGCTTCTCGACGGCGGAGTCGGTGACGGCCGTCTCCGGGCGCGGCGTGGGCATCGATGTCGCCATGACGCGCATCCGCGCCCTGGGTGGCTCGATCGAAATCCGGACCGAGCCGGGAAAGGGCACCGCGTTCGTGCTGCGGTTGCCGGTCACCCTCGCGATTGTGCGCGCGCTGATCGCCGCCGTCGGCCACGAGCGCTACGCGCTGCCGCTCACGTACGTCGCCGAGACCGTGGAGTTCGGCACGACGCCGCTGACGACGATGGAAGGCAAGGATGCGATCGTGCTGCGCGATCGCGTCGTGCCGCTGGTGGATCTCCGGAAGCTGTTGGGAACGAACGGCGGCGCCCCCGCGCCGCCTCCACGCCGCCCGGTGATCGTGTTGGAAATGGGAGAGCGTCGCGCCGGCATTGTGGTGGATGGGATGTTGAGCCAGCAGGAGATTGTCGTGAAGGCCTTCGACGCGCCGCAGGGCACGCTGCCGGTCTTCAGCGGCGCCACGATCATGGGCGACGGAGTGCCCGCGCTGATTCTCGATGCGGCCGGACTGGTCTAGGTTTTCACACCCTTCAGGGTGTGAAGGGAGCGAGGCATGGAAGACGTCCGTGATCTGAAAGCCCTGCAGCTCGACGCTTTGAAAGAGGTCGCCAACATCGGGGCGGGCCATGCCGCGACGGCACTGTCACAGCTCACGCACCGCCGCATCATGATCTCGGTCCCCGAGATCAATATCGCACGCCTCGAGGACGTGCCGGGGTTGATCGGCGATCCGCAGGAGGTCGTCGCCGCGGTCCTCATGCACATGCTCGGCGATCTCACGGGACGGACACTGCTGCTGTTCCCGGAGCCTGTCGGCCGGCAGCTGTGCGACATGCTGCTCAAGCGCCCGCTCGGCACCACGAAGGCGTTCGAGACGATCGAGCAGTCGTGTCTGAAAGAAGCCGGCAACATCCTGTCGGGCGCCTACATGAACGCCCTGTCGGAGTTCATGGGCATGCTGCTGCTGCCGTCGGTGCCGAGTCTGGTGGTGGACCTGTCGGCCGCCGTCCTCACGACCACGTACCTCAATTTTGGGCATGATCGCGACTTCGTGTTTTGCGTCGAAACGGAGTTCAGCATCGAGGCCCAAGACGGGCTGCGCGGCCACTTTCTGCTCCTGCCCGACTTGGCGTCCCTCAAGGCCATCTTCGACGCCATTCGGCTGACTTGACGGTCTCAGAGCGTGACGTTGCCGTCCTGAGGTCTTTTGCCCGCCGGATCGACCCATCCGATGCGGGCGCGCACAACAATCTCGGCGTTCTCTACTACCAGAAAGGCCTCGTGCCCGAGGCCATCGAGCAGTTCACGCGCGCGCTCGAGCTCGACCCCCGCATGCAGGTCGCGCAGCGCAACCTCGAGATCGCCTATCACAAGACCGGCTACTATGACCGGCGGGTCGCCGAGCTGCAGGAGAAGCTGCGGCAGGCGCCCGACGAGCGTGACCCGCGCTGGGAGCTGGGCCGTACCTACGCGATCCTCGGCGTCTTCGAGGACGCGGTCGCCGAGTTCGAGGAGCTGCTGGCCCACAAGCCGAGCGACGTGGCCGCGATCATTCAGCTCGGGCTCGCCGAAAAGGCGCGGGGGCGGTTGGAAGTGGCGACGGAGTGGTTCCTGCGGGCCGCCGAGGCCGAGCCGGATTCTTCCGTCGTGCAGTTCTATCTCGGCGAGGTCTACTACAATCGCGGGCTGAACGAGCCGGCCCTCGCGGCGCTCGAGCGCGCGGTCACGCTCAATCCGGACAATGCGAACGCGCACTATCTGATGGCGTTCGTCCTGGGTGACATGGGCCGGCACCAGGACGCGCCTCCAAGCGCGCGATTCAGCTGAATCCGCCGCTCGCGCGGGCGCAGACGAATTTGTCGTTGGAGCGCTATCGCGCCGAGCGCCAGTCGGCCGAGCAGCGGCTGCGCGAGCAGCCCACGCCGGAAGTCGCCGAGGGCAGCGAGCTCGCGCATTACAATCTCGGCCTCGCGTTCCGGCAGAAGGGCTACTACACCGAGGCCCTGCGCGAATACCGCCTCGCGATCGAGCGCGGCGAGGATCGGCGGCTCGTGCGCCAGGCGATGGCGGAGGTGCACCTCCTCAAGCGTGACTTCACCGACGCGCTCGAGCTGTACGAGTCCCTCATCCACGAGACTGCCGATTCGCCGAAGCTCTGGAACGAGCGGGGTGTCGTGCTCCATCAGGCGGGGCGCACGGCGGACGCCCTGACCTCCTACCGGCAGGCGACGGAGGTCGATCCGCGCTACGCGCTCGCCTGGAATAACGTCGGGGTGGTCCTCGCGCACCAGAGCGACGCCGACGATGCGATTGAGGCCTTTCGGAAGGCGCTGCAGCTGTCCCCACAATTTGTCGGTGCGCGCCTCAACCTCGCACTGCTCCTGACTCATCTGCGCCGCTTCCAGCTCGCGCTCGAAGCGTACCGCCAGGTGCTCGCCGATCAGCCGGCCTCCGCGGCCGCATGGAATGGCGTGGGGTTGGTCCTGGTAGAGCTCAAGCGCTTTCCCGACGCGCGCAACGCGTTCGTCCGCGCCGTGGAGGCCGATCCGCACAACGCGGGCGCGCACTACAACCTGAGTTTCACCCTCTCGAACCTTGGCGATTACGACGGCGCCCTGCGCGCCACCAAGCGCGCGCTGGAGCTCGATCCGTATTACGTGTCGCAGAAATTCGCGCTGGCGATCGATCTGCAATACGAGACGGTGGCGATCGGGATCGTCCCCGAGATCTCGGCCGACGTCAGCGCCGAGAGTCTCGGCGGCGAGTTCGCGTTCGATCAACGTTTGCTCGACAACATCTTCCAGGAGCTGGAGCCGGCGGCGACGGCAGCGCAGGCTGCGCCTGGGGGCCTTGCCAAGAAAGCCGACGATCCCCTCGCGCTCGCGCGCGACTACGTCAGCAAGGGGATGATGGATCTCGCGGTCGCCGAGGCGATGCGCGCCGTCCAGCGCGGCGCCGATCGCGGCCAGGCCGCGACGATGATCGGCGACATTTATGCGCGGCGTGGGTTGCACGGCGAAGCCCTGGAGCGGTACCGCGAGGCGCGCACGCTCGATGCCGCCAACTCGGCCGCCGTCCTGGGTGAAGTGAAAAGCCTGCTCGCGGTGCATCGGGCGGCGGAGGCGCTGCCGCTCGCCGAAGAGCTCGTGGCGACGGCGCCGGACGACGTGGAGGTGTTGGTCGCCGCCGCCCGCGCGCGGGCCGCCACCGGCGACGCCGCGGGCGCGCTCACCGCCTTGCGCCAGGCCCAGACGCGCGCGCCCGCGCGTGCCGACCTGCACAAGCTGCAGGGGGACATCGCCCTCAAGGTCGGCGACCGGCAAAGCGCGCGCGCCGCGTATCGCGCGGCGCTCGATCTGGATGCGGGATTCGTGCAGGTCTGGCTCGAGCTCGGCCGGCTACACGAACAGGATGAAGAATGGGCGGACGCGCAGCGCGCGTTTGAAGCCGCGCTCGAGGCCCTGCCAACCTTTCACGAAGCGGGCCTGGCGCTGGCCGACCTGCTGCGCCGCTCCGGCAACGCCCGCGCCGCGATCCTCCGGCTCGCCGACATGTTGGAGCAGGACCTCTACGACATGGACGCGCTGCTGCTGCTGGGCCGCGCGCTGCTGGATGACAAGCGGCCGGCCGAGGCGCTGGAAGCATTCCGCCGCGCGCTCAAGTTCGATCCCCGGCACACCGGCGCGCTGTTTTATCTCGGGGCCACGCTGGCGCGGCTGCAGCGCTACGGCGAGGCGGTCGATGCCTGGGACCGCGTGACGCGCATTGATCCGGGTGGTCCGTTCGCGCAGCGCGCGCGCATGCACGCGCGGACCGCCGTCGACCTGCAGCACATTTTCTCGACCTCGGACGCGGCCTAGCGCATGGCGATCGAAGGACCGCTAAAGGAGCTCGGGATTCACGACGTCTTCCAGCTGCTGGACTTGAGCCGGAAGACGGGCGCGCTGCGCGTGACGTCCGAGCTACGGCACAACGAGGGCACGATCTACTTCGACAACGGCGTGGTCGTGTCGGCGGAGATCCGCAGCAACCCGCACCCGCTGGGCGCACTGCTGCTGCGCACCGGCAAGATCACCGAGGCCGATCTCGAACGCGCGCGCGACATGCAGCAACGCCACGGCGATAAGCGCCGGCTCGGCGAAATCCTCGTGGCCCTCGGCGTGATCACGAAGGGCGAAGTCGAGCGCCAGGTGCGCTTCCAGATCGAGGAAGTGGTCTTCGAGGTCATGAGCTGGAACGAGGGCTACTTCTCGTTTGCCGAGCAGTCGGAAAGCAAGGTGCCCACGGAGGTCACGGTACGGATTCCCGTCGAGGCGCTCTTGATGGAGGGCGCGCGCCGCATCGACGAGTGGTCGCGGATCGAGAACCGCATTCCGCACGTCGGCGTCGTCCCATCGCTCGCGCCACCGCCCGAAGGAGGCGGCGGTGAGCTCGATCTCCTGCCGCCGGAGTGGGAAGTGCTCGCCCTCATCGACGGCGAGCGGTCGGTCCGCGGCCTGGCAACGGAGCTGGGGCGGTCGGACTTCGAAGTCGCGAAAACGCTATTCGGCCTCGAAAGTGCGGGCGTGATCGTCCTGGTGGATCCGGGGACGGCGAAGCGCGGCCAGCCGAGTGCCGCGGGCGAGCTGGTCGAGCTGGCCGCGAAAGCCGAGCGGGCGCTCCTCGCCAAGGATCTCGACGCTGCCCGCGCCGCCGCCGAGCAAGCCGGGAACATGCAGCCGCACGACGCGACCGTGCACCTGCTGCTCGGCCGGATTCATCTGGCGCAGGGGCACGCGTCCGCGGCCGCCGAGGAGCTGCGCCGCGCGCTGCGGCTGGATCCGTTGCTGGCCGCGGCGCATCGCCAGCTGGGATTTGCGCTCGTCTCCATGGGGCGGTTCGGGGAGGCAGTGCAGAGCTGGGATCACTGGGAGCGTCTGGCCCGCACGCCCGAGGAGGAAGCGCAGCGGGCGGATGTGCACCGCGCGCGCGAGGCCGCCCGAGTGTTCGCTCATGGATGACATCCGCGCACTCTCCGCCCAGCTCGCCCAGGATCCGCAAAGCCTCGTGTTTCTGCGGCTGGGCGAGGCGTTGCGACGCAAAGGGCAGCTCGAGGCGGCGCTGCGTGTGGCGATGAACGGTCTCGAGCGCCATCCGCATCTCGCCGACGCGCATGACCTGTACGCGCGCATTCTGACCGACAAGCACGACTACGAACGTGGCTTCGACGAGTGGGACATGGCGGTCCGTATCGCGCCCCATCATACGGGCGCGTTGAAGGGACTCGCTTTCCTCTATTTCAAAGTCGGCGACATCGAGCAGGCGGAAGCGCACCTTGCCGCGGCGAAGCGAGTCGAGCCGGACGATCCCAGCATCGAGCAGGCGATCGCGATGATGCGGAAGGGTGCGTCTCCGCCGGAACCGTCCGCCGCGGCCGCCGACTCATCTACCGCCGCTTCACCTACCGCCGCCTCATCTACCGCCCAGGCGCCGCAAGGCAGCGGGCTCGATGAAGCCCGTGTCTTCGCCGGCCTCGAAGGTGCGAACGAAGGGTTGCTGCTCATCGACGGCGCCGGGAGAGTGCTCGGTGGAGCGCTGAAGGATCGGGCCGGCACGGATGTGACCGACACCGTCGCCGCCTATCTGGCCGGCGTGTCGCAGGAGGCGGCGCGGACCGCCAAGCTACTCGGGCTGGGAGCGTGGACTGGTCTCTCCGCGGAGGGCCAGCAGGGGAACGTGCATCTTGCCCATCCGACGTCCGGCGCGCTGCTGCTCGTCGTCCGGGAGCGCGGCATGCCGCTCGGCCGGCTGGCGATTCTGGCGCAGCGCGCCACGCTGATGGCGCGCCGCTGGCTGGAGCAGCAGTGAGTCAGGCGCTCGACATGATCACACGCGTGCGCGGCGTCCGCGGGGCGATGCTCGTGTCGGCGGAGGACGGGATCGTCGTGGCCGAGCAGCTGATGGAGGGGATCAAGGGGCCTGCGGTGGCTGCGCTCGCGGCCAGTCTGGCCGGGCGACTGCGGCGTGCCATGGACGCCGCCGGTACGGGCGCCGCGGCATTCTGGCATCTTCAAGCGGAGCAAGGTGCGTTGCTCGTCGTCCCGGGAGCTGGAATCCTTGTGGTTGCGGTCGCGGAGCCGGATGTGAACATCGGGCTCGTCCGGCTCGAGCTGCTCCGCGCGGTCGAGGCCGGGCTATGAGTCCCCAGACGCGCGCCGTCGAAAGTTGGACGCTGCAACCGCTGACCGACTTCGTCCGCGAGGCGTCGGCGCGCTTGGTGCTGGTGCTCACGCCCTCGGGACAGGTCCTGGCGCAGTCGGGGTTCTCGCGCGCCGTCGACGTGATGTCCGCCGCCGCGCTGGCCGCGGCGATCGTCGCCTCCACGAGCGAGCTGGCGCGACAGCTGCGCCAACCGCCCTTCGCGGCACTCAGCCACCAGGGCCCGAAGACCGGCTTCTTCCTGGCGACCTTCGTCACCGAGCGCGGCACGCTGGCGGTGCTCGCCGTCTACGACCTCGACGTTTCATCGCTCGGCCTGGTGCAGTTATTCTATGAGCAACTTGCGGGGGATTTGAAGGCAGCCAGTCCCAAAGGTGCCGTGCCCAAGCAGGTCCTGGCCGCGGACTTCGAGCGCGAGCTGACGGACAGCCTCAACACGCTGTTTGGGAGATAGCCCGTGTCCCTGGTCAACTTCACGACCCGCGAGATCACCTGCAAGATCGTCTATTACGGACCGGGGCGGTCCGGCAAGACGACGAATCTTCACTACGTGTACGGGCGCGTACCGGAGACGCGACGCGGCCGCATGGTTTCGCTCGCCACGCAGACGGATCGCACGTTGTTCTTCGATTTTCTCCCGATCGACCTGGGTCAGATTTCCGGATTCTCGACGCGCTTCCAGCTCTACACGGTCCCGGGACAGGTCTACTACAACGCGACCCGCCGTCTCGTGCTCCAGGGCGCCGACGGCGTCGTGTTCGTCGGCGACAGCCAGGTACGCCAGCTCGACGAAAACATCGAGAGTCTCCAGAACCTCCAGAGCAATCTGCTGGAGCACGGCGTCGACGTGCGCACCATGCCGTTCGTCATGCAATACAACAAGCAAGACCTGCCAGCGGAGCTGATCCTGACCCCGGCGGACCTGGATGACGCGCTCAATTTCCGCGGCGTGCCGAGCTTCGCGGCGGATGCGCTGCACGGCAGAGGGGTGTTCGAGACGTTGAAGGGGATCTCGGAGCTCGTGCTCAAGAAGCTGGCTGCGGGGGCGCCGACGGTATGACGAGCACGCTCAATCCCCGGTTCACATTCGAGACGTTCGTGGTCGGGGCGGCGAACCGACTGGCCGTCACAGCGGGTCGCACCGTGGCCGAGAACCCCGGCTCCGCCTATAACCCGCTCTTCATTTATAGTGGCTCCGGCCTCGGCAAAACCCACGTCCTCATGGCCGTCGGGCATGCGGCCAAGGCGATCGCCTCCCAGCTCAATATCGAATACCTGACCCTGGACGAGTACGTCGAAGCATTCCATGCCGCGATCGCGGCGGGGCAGGGCGATTCCTTCCGCCGCCGCTTCCAAAACGTGGACGTGCTGCTGGTGGACGACGTTCAGTTCCTGACGAATCGCAAGGAGATGCAGACAGAATTGCTGCGGCTCACGGAAGCGCTGCAGCAGTCCGGGCATCAGATCGTGCTGGCGAGCGACCGGCCGCCGGCGGAGATCGCCGACTTGGACGAGCGTCTGATTTCGCGCTTCTCCGGCGGCCTCGTCGTCGACATCGGCATTCCGGACTATGAGACGCGCGTGGCGATCCTGCGCCGCAAGGCGGAAGAACGGGGCTCGTCGTTTCAGCCCGGCGTGCTCGAGACGGTGGCGAAGGTCGAATATCCCAACGTGCGCGAGCTGATGGGCGCGCTGAATCGGCTGATTGCCTTCCAGGCCGTCAACGACATGCCGATCAATGAAGAAGCCGCGCGGAGAGTGCTGGGCATACCGGGGAAGGGGGACGAGGGACGCGGGAAGGGTGCGCCGCCTCCGGCGACTCCGGCGTCTTCCGGCGACGAGTTCTCCCAGTTCTTGAGTGACGTCACCGTCACCGTCGGGAAAGCCGTCGAGGCCTGGCGCGCACGCGTTGCCGAGGCGGTCCTGCGCTGGGAAGGCGAGGGGTACCGGACGGGCCGGCTCGAGAAGCTGCTCGACCAGGAATCGCCCGCGGCGGTCGATGACGCGATCGCCGCGTACGTGCAGGACGTCGAGCGGCTCAAGGCCCTCGAGGCGGAAGTCGCCACGCTGGATCCGCAGGCCGCCGGGGACAAGGTGTTCCGCGATCCCGACGACATGGAGGAGGCCGAAGCCGCCGCCGCCCGGATCCGTGACGGCGCCGCGCCGCCGCCGGCCCCGTCGGGTGCATTCCCGCTGGAGAGTTTCGTCGCCGGGCGGTCCAACGAGGTCGCCCTCAACGCCGCGCGCGACGTGATTTCCAAACCCGGCAAGAAGTACAACCCGCTGGTCATCGTGGGGCGCAGCGGCCTGGGCAAGACGCATCTGCTCAATGCCATCGGCCTCGAGCTCGCGAAGAAGAAGAAGGCCATCGTAGCGTGTCTCTCGACCCAGCAGTTCGTGGACGAGCTCATCGCGGCGATCGACGGCAACCGTGTGGACTGGTGGCGGGCGCGCTACCGCCGCGCGACCGCGCTGTTACTCGACGATATCCAACTGCTGGCCGGCAAGGAGCGGACGCAGGAAGAGCTCTTCAATTTGTTCAATCACCTGGTCGACGGGGACCGCCAGCTCGTCTTCACGGCGCCCGCGCAACCCAACAGGCTCGAGGGACTCGAGGAGCGCATCGTGTCCCGGCTCGAGGGCGGGCTCGTGACGGAGATTTCGGATCCCGACAAGGAGCTGCGCCGCGGGTTGGTGGAGCGATTACTCACGCATCAGCAGGTGCCCATCGAGCCGGCGCTGCTCGACTATCTCGCCGACCGGCCGATCGATTCGGTCCGCAGTCTGAGCGGCATTGTGCAGCGCATTGTGGAGGCCGCCGCCGCCCAGGATGCGCCGGTGTCGGCGGGGCTCGCCCGCGACGTGCTCGAGGGGACGCCCGCGCCGCGGCGCACGGCCGGGCTTCGGACCAGCGGGATCGTCGTGTCGAGCGCGGGGGGTGTGCGCAGCCGCGAAAAGATGGTGTGGGACTGGCCCGCCTCGGGGGACCGCGTGATCGAGGACCTCCGCTAATGGCCATCAAGGGATCACTCAAAGAAGCGTCGCTGCCCGACGTGCTGCAGCTGCTGGCGCTGGGCCAGAAGACGGGCTGCCTGTCGATCGCCGACCGCTCGAACTTCGGCTACATCTATTTCGACAAGGGCCGCATCAGCTACGCGTCGATCGTCAACCGGCGCGACCGCCTCGGCGACATCCTCGTCAAGCACGAAAAGATCACGCAGGAACAGCTCGACGCCGCGATCCACCGCCAGGCCAAAGAGCGCACCAAGAAGCTCGGCGAGATCCTCGTCATGCAAAACGTGCTCACGCAGCAGGAGCTCGAGCGCTACATGCGGATGCAGATCGAGGAGTCGGTTTACTACCTGTTCACGTGGACGCAGGGGACGTTCAATTTCGAGGCGGATGTCCGGCCGGAGCAGCAGGACTTCCTGGTCTCGATCAACCCGGAGTCGTTGCTCCTCGAAGGTGCGCGCCGCGTCGACGAGTGGGGCCTGATCGAGAAGAAGATTCCCTCCTTCGATTTGATCTTCGTCGTGGACCGCGATCGTCTGGCGATCAGCGACGCGAAGTTGACCGAGGTGCAGGATCGGCTGCTGCCGCTGCTCGAGGGATCGCGTGACGTCAATCAGGTCATCGAGGACTCGGGGCTGGGCGAATTCGAAGTCGGCAAGGCGCTGTACGGCCTGGTGACCGCGGGCTTCCTGCATCGCGCCGGCCGCACGGCCAGCGCGGAAGATGTGAAGATGACGGACGCGCGCGTGGAGGAGCACCGGAACTTGGGCATCGCCTTCTACAAGACCGGGATGCTGGATGAAGCGGCGCGCGAGTTTCGCCGCGTGGCGGAGCTGCGCGCCTCGGACGCGAACGCGCACTTCTTCATCGGTCTCGTCGCGTTGAAGCAGGCGCGCTGGCGCGAGGGGATGGACGCGCTCCGGCTGGCGGCGGAAAAGGGCGGCTCGCGCCCCGCCGTGCTCCACAACCTGGGGCTCGCCTACGAGCAGCTCGGCCGCCTGGAAGATGCGGAGGCGGCCTACGCCGAGGCCGCGACGCGCGCGCGCACCGATCCGCGCGTGTACGTGGGATGGGGCATCGTCGCGTTGAAGCAAGGCGATCACGCGAGCGCGGCCGGCCGGCTCGACCGCGCCAAGGAGCTGTTTGCCGGCAAAGTGCCGCCGATCTGGTACTGGGCGCGTGTGCTCACGGCAGCCGCGGCCGGCGACTTCGAGACCGCCGAACAGGTGGCCACGCAGGCCGTCGAGGCCTTTCCGCAGCATGGTGTGCTGCGCAACAATCTGGCGGTGCTGCATGAGCTGGCCGGCGCGCTGCCGCAAGCGGAGCAGCTGGCGCGGGCGGCGCTGCAGGATGAGCCGTCGCTGCCGCAGCTCTCCAAGAATCTCGGCGATCTGGCCTACCGCGGGTCGCGCTACGATGAGGCGTGGGCGTTGTATCTGCGCGCGATCGAATTGTCCCCCGAGCTCGGCGACGACGTGTATTTCAAGCTCGGCAACATCGCCTACAAGCGAAACGATCGCGAGCAGGCCAATGCGCTCTGGCGGCGCGCGCTCGAGCTGAACCCCAAGCACGAACTCGTCAAAGCCAATCTGGATACCCTGAGCAGCCTCTCGTGACTGCGGCGGGAACGGACGAGCGCGCCTTTCAGGCGCTCACGCAGAAGATTTCCAAGGCGCGGGGGCTGAGCTGCGAATCGTACAAAGACAAGTGTTTGAAGCGGCGCATCGGGGTGCGCATGCGGGCCCGCGGCGTCCACACCTACGACGATTACAGCCGGCTGCTCGATAGCGACGCGCGCGAGTATCAGGAGCTGCTCGACGCGCTCACGATCAACGTCACCAAGTTCTTCCGCAACCTCGAAACGTGGGACGCCCTCCAGCCCCATCTCCGCCGGCTCGGCGCCGCGCAGCCCGATCTCCGCATCTGGTCGGCGGGCTGCGCGTCGGGAGAAGAACCCTACACGATCGCGGTGCTCGTGCTCGACACCCTCGGCGAGGCGGCCGGCGGCCGCGCCATCATCGACGCCACCGACATCGATCGGCTGAGTCTCGAGCGGACGCGAGAGGCGAAGTATCCGGACGCCGCGTTCACCGAGATGCCGGCGCAGCTCAAGCTCCGCTACTTCCGCGATGACCAGCCGCTCCCGCTCGTGCGCGAGCTCGTGCACGTGCGTGCGCACGACCTGATGCGCGAGCGGCCGCCCCGTCCTCCCTATCACCTGATCGTCTGTCGCAACGTCGTCATCTATTTCGAGCGCCAGGCGCAGGAGCGACTCTTTCAGGTCTTCGTGGACGCGCTCGCGCCCGGCGGCGTGCTGCTCTTGGGTAAAGTCGAGACGCTGTTCGGCCCCGCGCGCGAGCGGCTCCGGCTCGTCGACCCGCGCGAGCGGATTTATACGAAGCCTCCCCCCGCGTGAAAGAAGTCATCGTCAAGGTGGCCGACTGGGCCGCCGAGCGGGGCGACGGGGTGCTGGTCACGCTGGGGCTCGGGTCGTGCGTGGCGATCATGCTGCACGACGCGCAGACGAACGCCGGTGCGATGGCCCACGTGCTGCTGCCGTCCATCAGCCTCGCGCGCGACATCACCAACCGCGCAAAGTTCCCAGAGACCGCCGTCCCGCTGCTGATCGAGCGGCTCAAGGGACTGGGCGCCGACCCGCGCCGGCTCGTCGCCAAGCTCGCGGGCGGCGCCAGCATGTTCGGCCAGCTGGTCACCCCCGGGACGATTCAGATGGGCGAGCGCAACCTCTTGGCGTCGCGCAGCGCCCTGCGCGCCGCGGCGATCCCGATCATCCGAGAATCGGTCGGCGGCGAGCGCGGCCGCAGCGTACGGTTTCACGTCAAGGATGGCCGTGTCGAGATCCGGTCGGTCGGAGCCGATGTCAACGTCATCTGAGAGCGCGGCGCCCCCCCCCCGCCGGCCCACGGTGCTGGTCGCGGACGACAGCGCCCTCATGCGGCGCGTGCTCGTGGACGTCTTGGGCGGCGATAAGGACGGCGGAGAGTTTCGCGTGGTCGCCACGGCGCGCGACGGGCTGGACGCGATCCGGAAAGTGCACCAGCACAAGCCCGACGTCGTGACGCTCGATCTCGAGATGCCCCAGCTCGATGGCCTGGGCGCGATCGGCTACATCATGTCGGAGTCGCCGCGTCCCATCGTCGTCGTCAGCGCGCACGCGGGGCCCGGCACGCAGGCGGCGA
>QHTY01000173.1:25302-25936 GCA_003220985.1 Gemmatimonadota bacterium | reverse complement strand
CAGCCCGCCCCACGCATGAGCTCGGCGAGCTCGGTATTGGGGCGCTGCAACGGCTGCAGCCCGGCATGTCGCTCTCCTTCCAGCCATTTGCAGAGCGCGTTGCCCGCGATGGGGGTCGTGAAGTCCCAGGCGGGGGTGCCGTGTCGTGCGAGAACGATCCTAAGCAGGCTCGACTCGACGACGAACCCTGAGCCCCAGCCAGGCGAGAACGACGGCGGGAAGGAAGACCACCAAAGCCTCTTGCACCAGTTGATCGATCAGGGCGCCAGAGCGCCGCAGCGGGGTCCATACAAATCGGAATCGTTCGTCCGAGAACGGCGCGAAGAACTCGATCCCCAGCGAGTACTGTGATAGCGCGTCGAGACAGCTGTGGGAAAGCAAGGCCACGAGGAGAATGAGTGCGATCTGGCGTCGTGTGCGCATCTCGGTTCCAGGAAACAGCGCGAGCGTGGTCACCACGGCGGCAACCACGGCGAAGGCGATCGAATGGGTGATGCCGCGATGCGCCGCGAATCCGAGCACATCGATATCCGGCAGGGCGGCGCACGCCGCTGCGACGAGACACACGCGCCGTGCCGAGGGCGGAACATAGTGCGGAGCCCACGCGCCGATGGCATAACCAACCGCCGCATGC
>QHTY01000173.1:6025-25278 GCA_003220985.1 Gemmatimonadota bacterium | reverse complement strand
GGGCTGGGCGACTCCCGGACACTCACCGGCCGCGCGCGGCCGGACCTCGAGAATCTGCTGTACGTAAAAGGAACGTTGGCCGCCGTAGATGCTGCCTTCGTGCCCTTTCACACCACGCATTCGCACGAACACAGCCTCGTTGGACTGCGCGACGGTGTGGTATCTCGTCGCGAGCGCTGAGTCCTGCACGATCATGGCGATCTTCGCGTCATCGCACGGGAAGAACGTCCCGGTTCGGTCCTGATCGACATACACGCCACTGACTTCCGTCGGACGGTGACAGGCGATGAGGACGGTGGAGCACACGACGACCGCGAGCGAACGAATGAACATACGCGCCTCCGCGAAGCGAATGATGGCAACACGCGTTATACCCGAATCGATCGCGAACGGTGGCAGGCCAGTCCGAGCCTCACCGAAACTCCGGATAGACCTTGATCCAGTGGCTCCGCACTTGCGGCGAACCCGGCGATCGGCAGCCCAGCGAGGCCTCACGCGCGGAGTGCGGTGCGCCTCAAATCCCACAACATGGCCAGCGGCCCCACCATCGCCAGCGCCAGAATCGGCGGCGACACGTAGAACGGCCGCAGCAGTGCCAGCTGGTAATCGCCGGCGAGTCGGATCAAAGTCTCGACCAGCGCAACGATCGCCACCACGATCATCCGGCCGCGCGGCGTGCTCACGGTGGTGCGAGGATCGGTCACCATGAAGAAGACGAACAGCTGATACATCGGTCCCGTAATCGGCGCGATCTCCGCGAGCAGCGGTCCGCCCACCAGGAAGTGCCGCAACACCGCGAAGACAACGAAGCACGCCACATACGTGAGCGTGACGTGCAGCACGCGAGCGCGCCACGCGATCACGAGCCCGAACGCCCAGATCACGAGGTTCGTGCCGAGGTCGTTGCCCCACTGGTGGCTGAGGATCGCGACGGAATCGGAGGCTATGAGGACGAGCAGCGCGATCGCGAAGTTGCTCGGATTCCAGAGGTGACGGCCGTGGTAGGTGAGCACGTATTTCGAGGCGATCGCGAGAAACGCGCCGAGTGCGAACGGCCACAGCATGTTCGCCTGGGGCTTGATCAAGAGCGCGAGGCTGATTCCCGTGATGTATGCGCTGGCCACATTCGCCACTCGGCCCCGCAGCCACCACGACAGGAGCAGCTCAGTCGCGACACAGACGCCCAGTGTGGTCGCGAGGCGCTGGTAGCCGCCGAGGATGCCGTAGCGCGCTTCGCCGACCACGAGCACCAGCGTGATGAGAAAGACAATCAGGTACTTGGGATCGACCGCGATCCTCACCCCCTGACCCCCTCTCCCTACGGGAGAGGGGGGACGAAGCGCCGGGGGTTGTGCGGGAGTCGCCGTCACTGCGGTTCCGTGACGACGTGCAAGTGATCGATGGCCAGACCGGTCAGGATCTGCTGCGTACCGGAAGGCCAGCGGATGGTGACTTTCCCCAAGCCCTGGCCCCCAAGCCCGAAGTGCAAGCGCCGATCGTTTTGACTACAGAATCCCATTCCGCCATCCACCACCTGGCGCTGCCGGCCGCTGCCGAACTCCACTGTCACCTCGGCGCCGATCGCGCTGCGATTGCTGCGCGTCCCCACCAGCTTGAACTCGACCCAGCCCTCACCCCCCGGCCCCCTCTCCCTGCGGGAGTCCTCACCCCCTGCCCCCCTCTCCCTTCGGGAGAGGGGGAACGTGTTCTTATAGAGCAGCACCCTTCCCTTTTCATTCGCGATGATGACGTCGAGCACGCCGCGATTGAAGAGGTCGGCCATCGCGACGGCGCGGCCATCGAGCCGATCGGTGACGCCCGCCTCCTGGGCGACATCGACGAATCCCGCCTGGCCGCGATTGAGCAGCACGCGCGAGCGCTCGTATCCCGACAAGCTCGCGCTGCCGATCGGCGGCCAATTCTTGGCGTCCTCGAAGATGTTGCCCTGCGCGCCGGCGATCTTGGACATCGCATACCAGTAATCGTGCGCGGAATCCCCCGAGATGAAGCCGTTGGCGACGACGAGATCGAGCAGGCCGTCGTTGTTCAGGTCGCCGAACTGCGCGCCCCACGCCCAGCCGGCGTCGGCGACCGGGCCGGTCGCGACCTCGTCAAAGCGGCCCAGCTCCTTGAGAAAATTGAGCCGCAAGTTGTTGCCCTGGAACAAAAATCCCTTCTCGGAGATGTTCGTGACGAACACGTCGTGTTCGCCGCGGTTGTAGACGTCGCCGAGCGCGACCGCCATGCCGCTCTTGGAGTCGTCCGACAGCCCGGCGCGGGCGAGCTCGAAGTGCTTGCCCTCGTGATTCAGGTACAGCTCCTCGGGGCCGTAATCGTTGGCGAGATACAGGTCGGGCCAGCCGTCGTCGTTGAAATCGGCGGCGGTGACGGCCAGGGTCCAGCGCGTGCTGCCCACGCCCAGCGAATCTGTCACGTCCTTGAAATGGCCTAGCCCTAGGTTCTTAAACAGGAGGTTCTTGCCGCCATTGGTCGCGAACTCCCAGCTGTGCTGCATGATGCGCGTGGTGGTGAGATGCCAGAAGTCGATATCGGAGCGGAAGTAGCCGGTGATGTACAGGTCGAGCAGGCCGTCGCGATCGAAATCGAACCAGACCGCGCCGTTGGAGTTCATCCAGCGCTTGAGCCCCGACTGTGCCGTGACATCCTCGAACCGGCCTGGCCCTCGATTATGGAACAGCTGCGGGTAGCCCCATTTGTAGACGAGGAGGTCTTCGAAGCCGTCGTTGTCGTAGTCGCCCCACACCGCACCCATCGAGACACCTTCGCCGGGAAGATTCACGGAGCCAACGCCCGCCTCTCGGGACACGTCCCGGAATGTGCCGTCTTTCTGATTCAGATAGAGCGCGTTGCTGGCGCCAAACCGTGACGTCGTGAAGTAGAGATCGGGCCAGCCGTCGTTGTTTACGTCGGCGACGGAGACGCAGGCGCCGAGCGCGCCGACGTGGGGCGCGACGTTCGCGATCTTGGGGTCGAGTGCCGGCGCTTGGTGCACGAAGTCGATGCCGCTCGCGTGCGCGACTTCGGTCAGGCGGATAGTTGCGCTCGCGCCGGCGACGCTCCCGGCAGCTCGAGCGTTGAGCACGACGACCGCAACGATGGCCGCCACGAACGCCGCGATCACAATGGAACGACGCCACGCAATCATCGTCGGAACGATATAGCTTCCCTGCCCATGTTGCGACCTGCGCGGCGTTCGCTGGGTGCGCTCGTGTCACTCGTGGGGATCCTCGCCGGCTGCGGCCGACCAGCCGCGCCGCTCTTCAAGCTCCTTTCCGCAGGACACACCGGCGTCACGTTCGCGAACACCATCACGACCAGCGACTCGTTCAACGTCCAGACCGACGTGTACATCTACAACGGCGCGGGTGTGGGGGTCGGAGACATCAACAACGACGGGCTCCCCGACCTGTTTTTCAGCGGCAACATGGTTTCGAGCCGTCTGTATCTCAACAAGGGCAACATGCAGTTCGAGGACATCACGGAGCGCGCCGGAGTCAAAACCCACCGCTGGTGCACGGGCGCGACGATGGTGGACATCAACAGCGACGGGTTGCTGGACATCTATGTCTCGGTTTCGGGCCCCGGCGGCGAGTCAAAAGGGGTCGATCGCGCCAATCTGCTCTTCCTTAATAACGGCAACGGCACGTTCACCGAGGCCGCGGCGAACTACGGGATCGCCGATACCGGCTACACCACGCATGCCGTGTTTCTCGATTACGACGGCGACGGGGATCTCGATCTTTTTCTGCTCAACAACTCCCCCAAGGACTTCGCCCGCGGCGCGGCTGATACGCACCCCCTGGGCGTGAAGGAGCCCAGCCCGGCGAGCTGGAACACGCTCTATCGCAACAACGGCGACGGGACATTCACAGATGTCTCAGAGCAGGCGGGCATCCTGCGGCAGATCGGATACGGGCTCGGCGTGGTAGTCGCCGATGTGAATCGCGACGGGCGGCCCGACATCTACGTCTCGAACGACGTGGCGCCCAATGACGCGCTGTACATCAACAACGGCGACGGCACGTTCACCGACAAACGGGCGGCGTCGCTCAAGCATACGAGCTTCGCCGGCATGGGCGTCGATGTCGCCGACTTCAACAACGACGGCTGGCCCGACATCGCGCAGATGGACATGCTGCCGGCGAGCTTGGAGCAGCGCAAGCGCATGAGCGGCTATCTCACCTACGGCGGCCGCATCGAGCTGCGGCGCCGTGGCTTTCTCGATGACTACGACGCCAACGCGCTGCAGCTGAGCAACGGAATCACGCCAACCGGCGACATCGTGTTCAGCGACATCGCGATGCTCGCCGGCGTTGCAGCGACCGATTGGAGCTGGAGCGCGCTGCTGGCCGACTTCGACAACGACGGCTACAAGGACCTGTTCGCCACCAACGGCTATCCCAAGGCGCCGAACGATCTCGACTATCAGACGGCGGTGCTCGCGGCGCGGCGGGCGGACGATCACCGGGCGGCGCTCGAGCAGCTGCGGACGCTGCGGAGCTATCGTGTCGCGAACTACATCTTCCGCAACAACGGCGACCTCACCTTCAGGGATCAAACCAAGGCCTGGGGCCTGAGGCAGCCAGGCTTCTCGTACGGCGCGGCGTATGCCGACCTCGATAACGACGGCCGGCTCGACCTCGTCGTCAACAACATCGACGCGACGGCGTCGGTCTATCAGAACGTCGAGCCGCGGGACAGCACCACCCATTACCTGGAGGTCGCGCTCGAGGGCGAGTCACCAAACCGGGGCGGCTTCGGCGCGACGCTCATGCTGACTGCTAATGGCAGACGGCAGTACCTCTATCACTCCCCGTATCACGGCTACATGTCTACGATGGAAGCCCGAGAGCATTTTGGATTGGGCCTCGCGACGCGCGTCGATACGCTGGAAGTCATCTGGCCCGATGGACGCGCGCAGGCGCTGACCGGCGTCGGTGTTGATCAAACGGTGACGGTGAGGCAGGTGTCTGGTGTCAGGTGTCAGGTCTCAGACAAGTGCGCCCCCAGGCACCTGACACCAGACACCAGACACCTGCTCTTCCAACCCGCCAATCTTATCGCGTACAAGCAGCCCGATCTCGTCTCGTTCGACTACGACGTACAGGCGCTGTTGCCGTACGAGCTGTCGCGGCAGGGGCCTCCCCTCGCGGTGGCGGATGTGAACGGCGACGGTCTCGACGATGTCTTCATTGGCGGCGGTGCGGGCGTTCCGGGTCGATTGTTCCTCCAGAGCAAGAGCGGGAGCTTCGTCGAATCGACCCACAACCAGCCCTGGCTCGCCGATAACGACTACGACGACTGGGGCGCGCTGTTCTTCGATGCCAACGGCGACGGGCGACCGGATCTCTACGTGGCGAGCTGCGGCTACACGCGCGCGCCGGTGTCGCGGCTGTTACAGGACCGTCTCTACATCAATCAGGGCGGCGGACGATTCGTGCGCGACAGCTCGGCCCTGCCGGCGATGCTGACCTGCACGGCGAGTGTCGTGGCCGGCGATTTCAACGGCGATGGCCGGCCAGATCTGTTCGTGGGCGGCCGATTGGCGCCGAGGGACTATCCGTATGCGGCACGGAGCTACGTCCTCAGAAACGATGGTGGGCATTTCACGGATGTCACCGCGCCGGTGGCGCCCGAGCTGAGTCGGCCGTTCGGCATGGTCACCGCCGCGGTGTGGATCGATTTCGACGGCGACGGGCGGCTCGATCTCGTCACGGCCGGCGAGTGGATGCCGCTCCAATTCTTCCGGAATGACGGCACACAGCTGCGGAATGTGACCGCATCAATCGGCATCGGTGCGACGCGTGGCTGGTGGTGGAGTCTCGCGGCTGGGGATTTCAATCACGACGGCCATCCCGATCTGCTTGCCGGCAACCAGGGCCTGAACTTCTTCTTCAAGACGTCGCCCGAGAGCCGTTTCGGTATCTACGCGGGAGACTTCAGCGGCGATCGGAACACGGACATCGTGCTGACGCAGGATTCGGCCGGGAAGGAAGTGCCGATCCTCGGCCGAGCCAAGCTGGGGCCGACGATTTATCCCGCGGCCCTGAAATTCCCGAGCTACGCAGGGTTCGCCGCAGCATCGGTCCAGGAGCTCTTCGGCACCGCCGAGTTGCAGCGGGCGCTGCACTATCAGACGGACACGTTTGCCAGTCTGTATTTGCAGAACAACGGCAACGGCACGTTCAGGGCGGCGCCGCTGCCCAACCTGGCGCAGATCTCACCGATTCGCGGCATCGTCGTGCAGGATGTCGATGGCGATGGCAATCTCGATGCGATCGTGGCAGGGAACCTCTACAGCACCGAGGCCAACACGACACCGGCGGATGCCGGCAACGGTGTGTGGCTGAGAGGCGACGGACGAGGTCATTTTACGCCGGTTGCGTCGCTCGAGAGCGGCTTTCTCGCGCCACGCGACGTGGCGGGACTCGCGCTCGTGAAAACGCCTACAGGGAGCACCGTGCTCGTGGCGAACACGGCTGACTCCCTGCAGGCGTTTACGATTCGACGACGGTAGCGACTACTTACCAGCCCGTATTCTGCTTCAACCGGTCCTGCCCGCCCACGCGGCTCAGGTCAATCTGATCCTGCGGGATCGGATAGAGCGCGTATTTCGGCAGCACGAATATGTTCGCTGCCTGGGACAGGTACGGGATCCGCGACCGTTCCACGCTGATGTAGTTGTTCACCACCGTGTCAATGCCACCCCATCTCCGCAGGTCGAAGAACCGCTGGCCCTCCATCGCCAGCTCGAGCCGGCGCTCGTACTCCACGGCCTGCTCCGCCTGGGCGATCGTGGTGAACGGCGTCGTGTACAGACCGATCTTGTAGACTGCCCAGGGCGTCGCCAGCGTATCCAGCGTCGGGGTGACGGCCACCATCGGCAGGGCCATGGGCTGGATGGCGGCGTTCGTGACGCATGTGGGCCAAACCGCTTTGACCAACGAATCGGCGGGTGCCCCGCATCCCTGCGCCGTCTTTCCGGCGCGCGCGCGGATCAGGTTGACGAGCACGCGCGCACTGTCCAGCACGCCGGTCGACGCATGGATATGCGCCTCGGCATTCATGAGCAACAAGTCGGCGAAGCGGTAGAGGTGAATGTTCACATCGTTCGTCTGCGTCGCCTGCCACCCGACGTTATTCTCGGCGTTGGCTGCCTTCTCGTGGACGTTCTTCTTCGGGCTGTACGGGCCGCTGTAGGTGGCATCACGGATCCACGACCGGCTGTGGAGCGTCCAATCCTTGTACGGGACTTTGTCCCGGCCGACCGTCCAGTCGAGCCGCGGATCCACCGCCGCCAACTGGCCACCCGAGAAATTCGTGTCGCTGAGCGCCGCCGTCGTGTTCCAGTTGGCGTTCGACAGCGCCAGCGGCAGGCCGACCGCGTCCACGGCGAAGAAATTCACCAGGTTTTGCGAGGGTTGGTGGAATCCGCAGCATCCGAAGTGGCTGCCCGAGTGCGGGAAGTTCAGCCGCTCGCCCCAGTTCGAGTTCCAGCCGCTGGGTTCGCCGTCGCGCACCGAGGCCTGGAACGCCAGGATCGTCTCTTTCCCGTTCTTTGCAGCCTGGAAGCCGGTCCAGACGCTATCGAACGTCGATTGCAGGGCGTAGACGTTTGCCTGGCGCACGGCGCGGAACGTCACGAGGGCCGAGTCCCACAGCGCCGCGGTCAGCGCGGCGCCGTAGGCCTGCACGCGTCCCTTGTAGGCCATCGCGGTCCATTTCGTCGCGCGTCCCTTGTCGCCGCCGCGTGGCGTCGCCGGGAGCAGGGTGATGGCCTGATTGAGGTCGGCAATGATGTTATTGATGATCTGAGTGAGCGGCAGATCGTTCGCCTTGCGGTAGCCGCCGTCCGTGACCGGCGTTGAGTCCGCTTCCGTGTAGTAAGGAATGTGTGCCCACATCCGGTAGGCTTCGAAGTGGTAGTGCGCCCGCAAGAACAGCGCCTCACCCCGAATTCCGTTCTGGTCGGCGACGGCGATCTCCAAGGGTTTAGCGGCAACGACGAGATTCAGCAGACGGATCGTCGCATTCGCGCGGTACACGCCCTCGTAGACCTGGGACCATTTCTGATTCAGGTAGCCCTCGGCCTCGCCCACGTTCCACGCGTAGATCTCGATATCGTTGATGGGCTGTTGGTCGCCGGCGTTCGAGCCCTTGTGGGCGTCGCCGCTGGGGATGCTGCCCCAAACCCAGTTGCTCGCGGCGCACCCCCACGAACCGGCGGAGCTGCTGCTGCAATCGAGCGAGCGATACGCGGCGATCAGCGAGCCCTCGACGCCGGCTTTGGTCTCCAGCGACACTTGCTCGACAGTCCCCTGTGGGGGCTGATCCAGAAAGTTGTTGCAGGCGTACGCGACCCCGGCGGCCACCAGCGCTCCGGCGATCCCGTACAGCAGTCGATTCCATTTTCTCATAGTCATCGTCGGTCCGTCCCCTGAATAAAGACGAGTCGCTAGCACGTGGTCGCTAGAATGTGGTCGTGATCCCGATCGTGATCGTGCGATTCGTGGGGTATGAGCCCTCGTCCACCCCGCGGAACTGATCGCGGGTGTCCCCAGCCGCGCCGAACGTGCTCCAGGTCGGCAGCGCGGGATCGAGCCCCGAGTACCCCGTGATCGTGAACAGATTCTCGGCCTGCAGATACACGCGCGCGGCCGGAATCCAGCGGACAATCGCCGGCGGCAGGTTGTAGCTGACCTGCAACGTCCGGAGCCGCACGTACGAGCCGTCCTCGACCCAGTAGCTCGAGAACTGGCGGCTGAACACGTCGCTCACATCAATGCGCGGGTACTTGGCGTCCGGATTCGTCACCACGCCCGGGCAGGGGTAGCTGTTGCCTGCGCCAGGCGCGCACGGCCCACTCAGCACGACCGAATTGGCGACGAGGTCCGACCGCACGTTGGTATCGAAGTAACGGAACACGTACCAGTACTTCTGCGCGTTGAAGATCTTGTTGCCGTGGGTGGCGAACACCGTGGCACTGACCTCCCACGCGCCGCGACGCACGGCGAGATCGAGCCCGCCGGTGAAGTCGGGATGCGGGCTGCCGATGATCGTGCGGTCTTCACCGCTGATCGTGCCGTCCCCGTTGAGATCCCTGAACTTGATCCGGCCGGGGCGCGCCCCGTCGGCCCAGAACGGCGCCGCGTCCAAGGAGTCACGGTAGTACCCGTCGGCGAGCAGACCGTAAAACGCGCCGATCGGACTGCCGATCATGTTGATCACCGGGTTCTGCTCACGGAGCGTGACCGGCCCGGTGAACGATTGCGTCCCCAGGTCGTCGATCTGGAGGATCTTGTTGCGGTAGTGGCTGCCGTTGAACGTGACGCTCCACAGCGTCCCCGTCCCGATCGTGTTGTGATAGCCGACCGAGAAGTCGATGCCGGTGTTGCGCATCTTCCCGATGTTGATGATCGGCGGCGACGCGGAGCTGGCGGTCGCAGGCGTCCGCGGGTCGAACAACAGGTTGTTCGTGTTGCGGCGATAGAAGTCGGCGCTGAACGTCCCGCGCCCTTCCAGGAACTCGAGGTCCAGCCCGACGTTGGCCGAGCGCTGCTCTTCCCACTTGAGGTGCGTGTTCCCGATGGCGGTCTGCTTGAAGCCCGGCCGGATGGTCGTGCTCGTGCCGCCGATGTCGTAGAACGTGTCGCCGCGGTCGCCGCCGAACTGGCTGACGATCCGTCCCGACGGAATCTGCTGGTTCCCCGTCACGCCATATCCGAACCGCAGCATCGCGTTCGAGAAGGTGCCTTTCGGGAAAAAAGATTCCCGGGAGAGCCGCCAGCCTGCGCCGACCGCCGGGAACGTGCCCCAGCGGTTTTCGGTCGCGAAGCGCGACGACCCGTCGCGCCGCACCGTGAAGCTCAGATAGTAGCGTTCGCCGTAGTTGTAGTCGGCCTTGCCGAAGACCGACAGCAGGGCGGACCGCCCGCCGCTGCTCGTGACGTTCTTGGTGGTCGGATCGCAGAGCGCATCCTGGATGTAGCGCGAATCGACGGCCGTGTTGAGCAGCTTCGCGCAGCTGCCGGCCTCGAAGCGGTTGGTGTTCCTGCTCGCCTCCTGGCCAAGCAGCACCGCCAGGTTGTGCTGGCTCACCGTCCGCGTCCAGTTCAGCGTGTTGCTCCACGTCCACTCGGTGAACAGGTTGTAGTTCTCATTGATCCCGTTCACGTCCGTGACTTCCGAGTTCTCCGGCGTGGTCGGGTTGTATCCGTGGAAGGACCCTTGGCCCAGGTTGAAGCCGAACCGGGTCTTCAGCGACAGGGCACGGGTCGCATCATACCCCGCGAAGACGTTCCCGAAGATCCTGTCATTGGTGGCCCGGTCGTTCTTGCCGGCGTCGGCGATCTTGAGCGGGTTGGTCAGGTTGCTCAGCCCCACCGCCTTGCCGGAAGCGAAGTAGCCGGCGACGTCGTGGACCGGGACCACCGGCTGCTGCATGATGTTCTTGCCGATGATGTTGTTTTCGCCGATGGCATCGTCGTCCAGTCCGCCGTAGTGCTGCTCGCGCGACACCGACACGTTCTCGCCGATCTGCGTTCGCCCCACGTTGAACGTGGTGTTGACGCGCACGCCGCCGCGCTGCAGGCGGTTGAATGCCGCGGTGCCTTCCTGATCCAGGAAGTTACGTGGTAGGCGTTGTCGTCGCTGCCGCCCGAGAGCGCCAGGTTCGCGTCGCGGAACTGGCCGGAGCCGAAGACCGACTTCCACCAGTTCGTCCCGGCGCTGCCCGGCATGATGAGGTTATCCGGGTACTTATAGGTGCCCTCGTTCACGTTCGTGCACACCGCGTTCGCGCCGGCCGGTCCGCAGTCGTTGGGCCAGATGTAGGGCGGAACGCTCGGATTGTTCCCGAGGGAGTCGTTGCCGTAGATGTTCCTGGGAACGCCCAGTCCGGCGTTCCGATATGCCGCCTTCACGACCTGGAAGTAGTTGAGCGAGTTCAGCTCGAGAATGTCATCCATGCCGCGGTAGGGCGTGGCGATGCCGGTTCTGACGTCCAACGTGACCGATCGCTGTCCGGGCCGGCCCTTCGCCGCCGAGGCGTCCTTCAGGACCTGGATGGACCCGATTTCGTTTGGATTCAGCCAGTTCAGGTACGTGTCCTGCACCGGGGTGCCGTCCACGATGTACAGCGGATCGTTGTTCTGGAACGAGCTCACGCCCCGGATGCGCACGGTAGTGCGCGAACCGGGCGAGCCGCTGTTCTCGACGGTGACACCGGGGACGCGGCCATCGAGGCGCTGGAGCACGCTGGTCGACGTCTGCTGCTCCGCGGCCTCGACGTTTACGCTGCCCACGGCGCCGGTAATGTCGGCGCGCCGCTGGGCGGTATAGCCCGTCACGATGACCGGGTCCAGTACCGCGATGGCCGATTCGATCACGACGTCGATGTTGTTCCGGCCCCCGATCGTCCGCGCCGCCCCCTTGTAGCCGATCAGCGCAAACAGCAGCACGCCGTCGCTGGGCGCCGCGATGCTATAGCGCCCCTGCGCATCGGTGGTGGTGGTGGTCGTCGACCCACGCACCTGCACCGTGACGCCGGGGAGCCGCTCGCCGGTAGATGAGGTGACGGTGCCGGAGACTTGCGCCTCCTGCGCCAGGGTCGTGCCGCACAGCGTCGCCGCGAACACGAGCCCCATGCCAAATGCCGCGAAAGCACGAATGATTTTCTTTTCCATGAAGCCCTCCGCCTCCTTCATTCCACGGGTCTCCGCATGGACTGCAAACCTTCCCGGGCAATCACGTCTCGATACGTCAGCAGGACTACGTTGCGCCCCTTGAGGGCCGCGCTGAACCGCTGCGACGTCAACGCCGTCAGCTCACCCTGACGGTTCTTGCTCATGTCGGCGAGCGGCTCGTCGGTGTTCATGTCGAGCAGCGCCCCCAGCTCCGCGTCATCAATGCCGACGTGCGTCACCACCGCGTTCAGGCCGGGGTTCAACCGACTGATGAACGCGACCAGACTGTCTGCCTTCTTGTCCGGCGCCGCGAAATACTGCGGCGCGTCCATCGCCTCCCCGAAATAGCCCGACATCCCGAGCCCGTATTCCTTCGCGAGGCGCTCGGCGACTTCGCGGAATTCCGGATAGCGCGTCACCGTGCCCATGTGAAAATCGACGTAATCGATCTTCACGCCGGAGCGGAGCGCGCGGTCGATCTGCGCGCGCAGCTCCTTTTCGACTTCGGCCACGCTGGGGTTGTGCTGGTGCAGCGCTTCGGAGGAGGGAAAGAAAAAGCCGTTCGCATCGACCAGCGATGGAACGGCTGCACTGCCGGTGACGGGACCCCAGCGATAGTTCTTCCACTCCGAATTCAACGCGAGATGGATGCCGACGGCGACGGTGGGATGTTGTTTCAGAATCTCCACGGCTTCCTGATACCACGGGCACACGAACAACACCGACACCGAAACCGGCATGCCGGTCGACACAAGCTTCTGCATCGCCATGTTGACGCTGTGGCTCATGCCGATGTCGTCGGTGCGGATGATCAGCGAAACTGCGGAAGTTCTGGGCGTAGCGGTTTGGGCAGACACGAGCGACGCGCTGGTGAACGTCACCCAGCCGGCGATGGCGATCGCTCGTGGTAGATGCATAGACGGCGGCCCCCGTTGGCACAACGGTCTCGAACGTGCAACGAAGGCGTAACATGTCCCTACAGGGAAGAACGACAAGACGCCTACTCCGGGTCACCTGATCAGCCTACATCGAGCGGCGGCGCGACTCCTGACGATTCCGGTTTCCGCCGTTGCCGGCGCGTTTGAGTGGGGGGAGGGCGCGGAATTCGGCAAAGACACGCACGAGCAGCTCCTCGCGGCTCTGCACGCGCAGCTTGCGGTAGATGCGCCAGAGGTAGGTGTGGACGGTGTGCGGCGACAGGCCGAGGCGTGCGGCGGCGTCCTTCTCCGAATTGCCGTCGAATACGGCGCGCACGATGCCGCACTCGCGGGGCGACAGGCCGAGACACGCGGCAAGCGAGCGCCATTCACCGGGAACGAACACCGCGTGCCCCGTGCCGTTCATGACGGTCTCTCTCATGGCGTCCCAATATGCTGCGGGCTCCGTTCCCACCGCCAGACCGGTCCATCCTCGGGGTCCGTGACCTCACCGATCTGCACGAAACCGCATTTCTGCAGCACCCGGGTCGACGCGTTGGACTCGGGGAGCGTGTGCGCGCGGATCAGTCGCACGCGTGCGTCGTTTGCGGCGAAGTGAATCAACGCGCGCGCCGCTTCGGTAGCGTATCCCCGACCCTCGCGAGACGGCACGATGCCGTAGGCGATCTCCACCATGCCCTCCGCATCGGGACCGCCTTTGAACCCGGCAGCCCCGACGATCTCGCCCGTGCTCTTCTCGACCACCCAGAAGCCGTGGCTCCAGGGGTTGGTGCCCCCGGCCGACGTGCGCAGCGCCGCGAGCCAGCGGGGCGACACCTCGCCGGAGACGTAAAACCCCCGCAGTCCATCCGCGGGGGTCAGGGCGGCGACGTCCTCGAATTGGTCCGGATGCTCGATCAGCGCGAGCAGTTGCTCGGCTGTGGACGCGATCAGGGTGAGCCGTGGCGTGTCGAGCTCGGTTGCCTCATGTGGCATCGTACCCCGCGTACTCCCCCGGCTGAATCACGTTGCCTTTGTACCGCTGGTCGTCGTGGATGCCGGTCTTCGAGGTGTAATACGCCCGGATCGTCGCACTCTTGATCTGGCGGAAGAATTTCTCGGCATCGGTCTTGGGATCGTTTTCGGCGGCGGCGATGCGCGTGAGCAGCGCCAGCCTCTGCTCGGGCGTCGACGCCATGAACGTCGTGGCGTGCATCTCCTGCGACAGCGCTTCCGCCGCCTGGATCCCCGCGCGCCAGCGCTGCGGCTCGTCCTTCTCGAACGCCTCGGCGAGTCGCGCGTCGATATACGCGGCGCAGCCCGCGGCGCGCGCGCCGCCCGACTGCGCGTCGGTCGGGATGATCATGTCGCTCATCTCATCCACCAGCGCGAATTCCGCTGGCGTGAAGAACAGGGGCTGGGGGCTGGGGCTTGAGGCCTTGGCGAGCGCCGGCAGCGCCATGGCCGCCGCTGTCGCCTGAATCATGTCGCGACGCGAGATCGTCATACGTTCCCCCGCTTGAATTCGTCCGCCAGGTGCTCGCACGACCGCCAGGCGAGCGCCATGATCGTCCACGTCGGATTCTGGCAGGACGCGCTCACGTGACTCGAGCCGTCCACGACGAACAGATTCTTGACGTCGTGCGACTGCTGGAACTGGTTCAGGACCGACGTCTTGGGATCACTGCCCATCCGCGCCGTGCCCAGCTCGTGGATGGACCATCCTTCGGTGAGAATATTCTTGTCGACACCGATCACTTCGATGCCTGCGGCCTCCAACATTTCCTTGCCGGCGTTCGCCATGTCCTCGCACATCTTCTTCTCGTTGTCGCCGAACTGATAATGGAAACGCAGCACCGGAATTCCCCAGGCATCCTTCACCGCGGGATCTAAGTCCACGTAGTTCTCGTAGCGCGCGAGCACCTCACCGAAGCCGCCCAGACCGATGAAGGCGCCGGCGTGATCGCGGACCGACTTCTTGAACTGGCCGCCGAACCCCGGCGTATTCCACGCGCTGTCGGGGAAGATCGAGAAGCCGGATCCGCCCTCAAACCCGTAGCCGCGGATGAAGCCGGGCTGCTTGTCCTCGAGATTCCGGAACCGCGCCACGTAGAAGCCGCCGGGTTTGCCGTCGTCCAGCGTCGGCTCCGCGCCGCCCACAAGCTCCTTGACCAGCCCAGTCACGCCCGGCCCCATCACGTGTTCGCAGAAGTTGTGACCCACGTGCCCGCTCGAGTTGCCGATGCCGTTCGGGTATTGGCGCGATTTCGACAACAACAACAACCTGGCACTCTCCAGTGTCGACGCCGCGAGGATGACCACACGAGCTTTCGCCTCGTAGGTCTTGTGATTCTGCGCATCGACGAACGAAATCCCACGCGCCTTGCCGGTCTTCGGGTCCACCAGCACCTCATGCGCGATCGCATTGGTGCGCAGCGTGAGGTTGCCGGTGTCCATCGCGGGGTAGATCAGCCCGGTCGGCGAATCGAACGCGGCGTGGATGTCGCAGCCACCGGGACGCCGGCCACACGCGCCGCGCCCGAAGCACTTGCTGCGGTACTTGTTTTTCACACCGTCCGTCGTGACGCCGGCGCGATACGGCGTGAGCGTCCGCCCCATTTGCTTGAGACTCTGGCGCAGCTTCACCTCGGCGGCGGTCAGCTTGTTGGGGCGTTGGAACAAGCTGTCGGGGAGATGCGGCAGGTTCTCCTTGTGGCCGGAGATGCCGAGGTACAGGTCCACCTTGTCGTAGTACGGCTCGAGATCGGCGTAGGAGATCGGCCAGTCTTCCCCATAGCCGTCGTGCGTTTTGCCCTTGAAGTCGTAGTCGGAGAGGCGGAGCGCGAGGCGGCCCCAGATGTTCGTCTTGACACCCAACAGTCGCGCGCGCACCCAGGCGTAGCGCGTACCCGTGTACGGGTGGTCTTTCTCGTCCACCAGAATGTTCTTGACGTAGTCCGATCCACCCCAGCCGCCCACGTACGAGAACACGTGCTTGAACGCCGAACCTTTTGCGTAGGGGGGCTGCCGCACCGTGTATTCGTTGTAGCGGATGGCGTGATCGCCGGGCGGCGCTTCTCCGCGGCGCGGATGGTCATAGGGCCACTCCATCGACCTGAGCTCCTGCTCGATCGGGATCTTCTTCCCCGCTTCGAGCAGCAGCACCTTCATCCCCTGCGCTGTGAGGACATGGGCAGCCATGCCGCCCGCCGCGCCGGAGCCTACGACGACGGCATCGTAGGTGCGGCGTAGGTCGACGTCCTGTTCTTGGGAAGCTTTGAAGCGGATCAGAGTCATGCGCGTTCCTTAATGATCGTGGCTAGTAACATGCCGCTCGTAGGAGACGAACGCTACGCGCCGGCTGTCCGGTGACCAACTTGGAACGTTGATCGTTCCCTGCCCCCCGAAGAATTCGGGCGTCAGATCGCGCGCCGACCGATCGCGCAGATCCATCAGCCGCAGTTTCACCTGTCGGCCGAACGGATGGTCCTGTCCCTGATCTTCGATGAACGAGAGGAACACCAGCCAGCGTCCGTCAGGCGACGGATGGGGAAACCAGTTCGCGTACGCGTCGTTGGTCAGCTGCTCAGGCTGGCTGCCAGATGAAGACGCCGTCGGGAGAATAGTCCGGTCCGTCGTCGAGCCCCTTGCACGTCGTGATGCGCCGTTCGTCGCCGCCGTCCACGGGGATCGTGTAAATGTCGAACTCCTCATCGCGGCGGCCGACGAACGCCAACGTCTTGCCGTCCGGTGACCATCCATGCCAGAAGCTCGGCGCCTTCGTCGTGATCCGTTTCGGCGTGCCACCGCCGATCGGGAGGAGGTAGACGCTCGAGCTCTGCCAGTCTTCCGTGGGCTCGTTGCTGATCACGAGCGATTTCCCATCGGGCGAGATGCCGTGATCGTTGTTGATGCGCGGCGTGGCGAGGTCAACCGGGAGCTCGGTGAGCTGACGCGCTCCGGCGCTGAGGCGATAGAGCCGCCCCTCGCTGTTGATCAGGAAGTAGCGACCGTCACGGGACCAGTTGGGGGCTTCGAAACGCCGGTCGGCGCTGTAGACCGTTTCGGTTTTTGCGGTCGAGATGTCGACCGTTTTCAGAACGCTGCGGGTGGTGGTGTCCTGCGCGACGAGGGCGACCAGGAAGAGCACCATCCGCCGTCTCAGAACTCCAGCGCGTGCAGGTATTCAAAGTTCGCGCGGGCATCTGCCAGATCCCCGCCCGAGTCTTTGGCCGATTCCTGCTCCACGTACGCCGGCTTCTGGTCGAGCTGCGGCACCGCAGCCAGGAAGCGCTTGAAGTCGAACATGCCCTTGCCAAGGCCGGTGTCATGCGAGCGATCGGCCACTGCGTCTTTCAGATGGAAGAGCCAGAAGCGATCGGGATACTTCTGCAGATATTGCATCGGATCGCCGCCCCCGATCAGCATGTTGCCGACGTCGAGCTGGAGCCGCGTGACGGAGGGATCGAGACGGTTGATAAAGACATCGAACGGGATCTGCCCGTCGATCGGCTTCTGGTGATAGGCCTCATTATGGAAAGCGAGCCACAGCCCCGCTTTCCGGGCGACGGCCCCCGCGGCGTTGAAGCGGTCGGCCCACTCGCGCCAATCGTCGAGCGTCTGCTTGGTCCAGTCCTCGAAATCGGGAACGACGAGGTACTGGTGGCCGAGCAGTTTCGCTGTGTCGAGGCTGCGCTCCCATCCCACGAAGATCGTGTCGGCCGACATGTGACACGAGGGCGCGCGCAGTCCCTCGTTCTTGAGCGTCGCCGCCACCTGCGCGGGCGTGCGACCGAAGAGATTGAACGACCACAGCAGCTCGACGTCGGTGTAGCCGATCGCGCGCACCGCCGCGAGTGTGCGCTCGGGATTCTCCGCCATCGCGTGACGGACGGCATACGTCTCGAGCCCGATGCGATCCAGTTTCTTTGCCGTGCCGAATGGCGAGCGGGCAAGGATGCCACCGGCGGCTGCCGCGCTCACGGTCTGAATGAAGTCGCGTCGTTTCATGCCCGCTAAAATACGGGTCGCTGAACATCTCGGCGAGCCATATCATATGCGGCATGGTCAACCTGCTCGCGTTCGTCGTTCTCGTTGCCGGTGTCCAGGACACCGCGCTCGCTGTGATCCCTCGGCCCGTTCACATGACGCGCGGGACCGGGACGTTCACCCTGACCACGCGCACCGTCATCGTCGCCGATCGCGCCACGCGTGACATCGGATATCGGCTGGCCGATTGGTTACAACCTGCTACCGGCTATCGGCTATCGGTGGGGGCCGCCGCGGGGGGGGCGGGGGCCGCGGGAACGATTTCGCTCGGCCTCGATCCGACGCTGTCACGCCTCGGCGCGGAAGGGTACCGCCTCTCCGTGACGCCCGCGCGGATCACCATCCGCGCATACCGCCCCGCCGGCGCGTTTTACGCCGTCGAAACGCTCCGACAGCTCTTGCCGCCCGACATTTTTCGCGCCGCGCCGGGAGCCGAGGTCTCGTGGACCGTGCCGGCAGTCGCGATCGAAGATTGGCCGCGCTTCTCGTGGCGCGGCGCCCACCTCGACGTGTCGCGCTCGTTCATGCCCAAGGAATTCGTCAAGAAATACATCGACCTCCTCGCCCTCCATAAGCTGAACCGCTTTCACTGGCATCTGACCGACGATCAGGGATGGCGCGTCGAGATCAAGAAGTATCCGCTGCTCACGGCGGTGGGAGCGTGGCGGCGCCAGTCGCTCGTCGGCGCCCAGCGCGCGTATGCGGACACGACGCAGTGGGTCTACGACAACATTCCGCACGGCGGCTTCTACACGCAGGACGACGTCCGCGAGATCGTCGCCTACGCCCAGGCGCGCTTCATCACGGTCGTGCCGGAAATCGAGATGCCGGGGCACGCGCAGGCCGCGATCGCCGCGTATCCCTGGCTCGGCAACACCGGCCAACAGCTCGAGGTCCTCACGCACTGGGGCGTGGACGCCAACATCCTCAATCCGTCGGACTCGGCCATCCACTTCATGCAGGACGTGTTGACCGAAGTGCTGGCGCTCTTCCCCAGTCACTGGATCCACACCGGCGGCGACGAGGCGGTGAAGGATCAGTGGAAGACGAGCCCGCTCGCGCAGACGCGCATCCGCGAGCTGGGCCTGCGGGACGAAAACCATCTGCAGAGCTGGATGACCGCGCAGATGAGCCAGTGGCTCGCCGCGCGCGGGCGCGCCCTGATCGGTTGGGATGAAATCCTCGAAGGCGGGACGGAGGGACTGGCGCCCAATGCGGTCGTGATGTCATGGCGGGGCATCGATGGCGGCATCGCCGCGGCGCAGGCCGGACACGACGTCGTGATGACGCCCACGTCGAACACCTACTTCGATTACTATCAGTCCCAGAATAGCGCCGCCGAGCCGATGGCCATCGGCGGCTTCCTGCCGCTCGATACCGTGTACGCCTACGAGCCGATCCCGGCGGCGCTCGACTCCCTGCAGGCCAAGCACGTCCTCGGCACGCAGGGACAGATCTGGACCGAGTACCAGCGCACGCCCAAAAACGTCGAGTACATGGTATTTCCGCGGCTCACGGCGCTCGCCGAGGTCGCGTGGACGCCGCGGGAGCAGCGGAACTTCGCAGACTTCAGTGCCCGACT
>QHTY01000173.1:0-5990 GCA_003220985.1 Gemmatimonadota bacterium | reverse complement strand
GAACTACCGAAAACCGGATTGAGCGCCGTCAGTTCTTTCGCAGATAGACGCGGACGTAATCGATGAGCATAGTGGCCGGAAAGATCGCGTCAGACTGCGGGTCCCCGTCGAAATGCCCCCCGACGGCAAGATTCAGAATCAGGTAGAACGGCTGATCGAAAACCCAGTTGCCGTAGTGTTGCACGTCCGTCTTGGACACGACGTAGTGCACGGTGTCATCGACAAAGAACCGGATGCGCAGCGAGTCCCACTCGATGGCGTACCGGTGGAAACCGCGATCGAGCGTCCCGCGAGCCAACGCATGAGCGAACGGCGTGTTACCCGAATACCCCGGGCCGTGCACGGCCGAGCTCGTCGTGGTAACGTCGCTGCCGTGGTTTTCCATGATGTCGAGCTCACCACCCGCGGGCCAGCCGACGCTTTCGATGTTCTTGCCCAGCAACCAAATCGCGGGCCAGAGTCCCTGACCCGGCGCGAGCTTGAGGCGCGCTTCGACTCGGCCCGGTGACACCCACAACGTGTAGCGGCAGGGACCGTAATAGCAACTCAGGCCCGCGGGCGCGGCGCGCGCCACGATTTGGACCTGACCTCGCCCGTTGAGCGCGATGTTATCGCGGGACGCGCGATAGTACTCTTTCTCATTGTTGCCCCAGCCGCAGTTGTTCTGCGCGCAGCCATCGGAGGTGTCGTAACGCCATTTGGTCGTGTCGATGCCGGAACCGCGAGCGCCCGTGAATTCGTCGCTCCAGACCTCGACCCAGTCGGGGAGCGGTCGACTGGATGCGGCGGCCGCTGGTTCGGCGCGGTCCAATGCGCGTTGTGGCTTCAGCGTCCTGGGGTGGTAACAGCCAGCGAGGGGCGCAAGCAGTCCGAGCACCGCGGGGAGATTTCTGCCTCCTACCCTCATGGCGTGCTCGCCGGTTGATACACGCGGACGTAGTCCACGAGTATCGTCGCCGGAAAGATTGCGTCGGTCTGCGGATCGCCGTCGAAGTTGCCGCCGACCGCGAAATTCAAGATCACGAAGAACATCTGATTGAAGACCCAATTGCCGTACCGCGCCACGTCGGCGCGCGAGACGACGTAGTACTGGCTGCCATCGACGAAGAACCTGATCGACTGGTCGTCCCACTCGACCGCGTAGACATGGAAGGAATCGCTCGCTATCGGCCCGTATGAATAGGCGAAGGGCGTATTGCCCGAGTAGCCGGGGCCGTGAACGGCAAAGCTGGTGATTGACGGTTGGCTGCCGCGGTTCTCCATGATGTCCATTTCACCGCAGGCCGGCCAACCGACGGTGCCGATGTTATTCCCGAGCAGCCAGAATGCGGGCCAGAGCCCCTGCCCCGCCGCGAGCTTGATGCGCGCTTCGACCCTGCCGGGCGAGACTGGGGTCTTGTCGCGTGTCGTGATTTTCGCGGACGTATAGCGACACGGTCCGTAGTAGCAGGAAAGCCCGGCCGGCGCGACCCGGGCGACGATCTGGAGCTGGCCCTGTCCGTTCAGCTGTATGTTCGCCGTGTCAGAGGTATAGAACTCCTTCTCATTGTTGCCCCAGCCGCAAATGTTCGGACAGCCGTCGCCCAGATCGTATCGCCAATGGGTCGAGTCGACCCGCGCGCCCGACGGCCCGGTGAACTCGTCACTCCACACGAGGCTCCACGAGGGTGGTGGAGGAGGAGGGGGAGGCGGCGGGGGTGGAGGTGGGGCACTGGTGCCGGAGCTGCATGCGAGCAGCGCGCATGATACCAGCACGGACCCTCTAGAGACGGGCGGCACGACGCCAGGCCTCGGCGATGACCGCGTGGCCGGCCGGCGTCGGGTGCACGCCGTCGGCGGCCCAGTATGGGGGCGGCGCCAGACGCGTTTTCTGGTCGAAGATCGACTGCAGGGGGACGAAGCCGGCTCGCGCGTGGGACGCGACCCGCGCCGCCGCCGCACGCCGCTGATCGAACTCGGGAAACCAGCGCGCGTCCACGGCCCCCGTGCGTAGCACGAACGGCTCGAGCACGATAAGACGCACCTGCGGCAGCGCGCGGCGCGTGTCGTCGAGCAACGCCGTGTATTGCTGCTCGTAATCCTGCACCGTTCCGGTGTAGCCGTGCGTGAGCGTGTGCCAGAAGTCGTTCACGCCGATCAGGATGCTCAGCACGTCGGGCTTCAGATCGAGCGTGTCGCTCGCCCAGCGTTGCTGCAGATCGGGGACCTTGTTGCCGCTGATGCCGCGATTGTAGAACTGCAGCCCGCTCGTCGCGCGCTCGGCGAGCACCGCCGCAGCGACGAGCAGTGGGTAGCCGTTGCCGAGCGCGCCCGCGGCGTTTGCGTCGGCGGATTCACGCTTGCGGCCCGCGTCGGTAATCGAATCGCCCTGAAACACCACCACGGAGCCTTTCGCCGCGGCGGCCTGCGGCGGATCCGTGACCGCGCCGATGGGGAGCTGCGACGCTGCCGCCATCGTCGCCGTCGCCGCGAGGAAATCGCGGCGGCTGATATCGTTCGTCATGTCACCTCCGCGAACGGCCAAGTGCGAGACTTCCACGACCAGAGGGCAAAGCACAACACCCCGAGCAGCAACGCGCCGAGCCCGAACGCGATTACCAGCTTGGGGGTGGTCGCAAAGATGAAGATCCATCCGAGGAGCGCAACCAGACTAGGGAGCGGATAGAGCCACATGCGATAGGGCCGCGGCAGGTCGGGCGCCCGCCGCCGCAGCAGCGTCACCGCGCCGATCTGCCCGATGAACTGGACGAGAATTCGCGTCGTGAGCAGGGCGTCGATCACCATGCCGAGCGATACGAACCCCGCGACGATCGAGAGCACGCCGAGCACCACCAGCGACACGTACGGGAAGCCCTGCGTCGGATGCAGCCGCGCAAACACCTTGAAGAAATAGCCGTCCCGCGCCGCCGCGTAGGGCACGCGCGAGTAACCCAGGAGCAGCGCGAAGACCGATCCGAACGCCGTCCACAGGATCATCGCCGTGAGGATCGTGGCGACGCCGGAGCCGTAGATCCGCTCCATGAAAATCGAGACGACGAAGTCCGCCTGCGGGTGCGACTCGACGGGGACGAACTCGCGCCACGGGACGACGCCGATGATCGAGAAGTTGATCGCGATGTAGATCAGCGCCACCGCGATCGTGCTGATGAGAATCGACCGCGGGATCACGCGGCCCGGATTCTCCACTTCGTCGCCGATGTAGCAGACGTCGTAGTAGCCGAGGTAATCGTACGCACCCACGCGGGACGCCGTGCCAAGGCCGAGCAGGAAGCCGAGCGAGAAGGTGAAGGCGCCGGGCGGGAAATCGAAGGCGACCTTGGCGTCGAAGTGCATCGCCCCCGTCACGATCACGGCGACGACGGTCACGATCGTGCCGATCCAGAGCGCGACCGTGATCGCCGCGATCGATTTGATCCGGCGGTAAAGCAGCGCGAGGTTGACGAGGCCGATGATCGTAATCACCAGCATCGTCTGCCCGGGCGTGATCCCTTTCCAGATGTATCCCAGATAGTGCGAGAATCCGATGTATCCGGTCGCGATCTCGAGCGGCCCACTGAGCACGAACTGCCATACGAAGAGAAAGCCCATCAGGCGGCCGACCTTCTCCGCCCCGTAGCCCTGGCGCAGGTAGCCGAACGAGCCGCCCGAGGCCGGCAGCGCCGCGCCGAGCTCGCTCCAGACGGTGCTGTCGCACAAGACGGTGATCAACGCGACGACCCAGCCGAGCATCGCCTGTGGGCCGCCGAGCGCCGACATGAGGAGCGGGATCGTGATGAACGGACCGATCCCGATCATGTTCGTCATGTTGAGCGCCGTGGCGTGCAGCAAGCCGAAGCGGCGAACCAACGACGGTTGCGTCACGCCCTAGCGCCAGAATCGGATAAATACGAACACCGCGACGAGGACGACGAGAATGATCATCGTCACCCTCAACCGTCGTGCCGCCTGCTCGGAGAATTCTCGACTGAGTTCGATCGACTCGCGTTGATTCCGCAGTCCTTCCTTGTAGTTCTCGAGGTGCTGGCGTTGCAGGTCGCGGATTTCTTCCAGCAGCCGGATGGTACGATCATCGTTCACGAGTCGGTCCTGGTGAAGGAGGTCAGCCGTGGCGCTGCAATCGTAGCTCGAGATGCCGCCGCACGTCCGGCCATTCCGCCGCGAGAATGCTGTACATCACGACGTCGCGCGCGCTGCCGTCGCGCCGGATGCCGTAATGGCGAATCACGCCGTCCTTCTTGGCGCCGAGCGCTTCGATCGCGCGCTGGGAGCGAAAATTGAAGTTGTCGGTCCGCAAGCCGACGACCTTGCAGCCGAGCGTTTCGAAGGCGTGGCCCAGCAACAGCAGCTTGCAGGTGGTGTTGACGTGTGTGCGCTGGCGACTGCGTCCGTACCAGGTGTGGCCAATTTCGACGCGCTCGATCGCCGGGGCGATGTCGTGATAGCGCGTCGAGCCGATGATCGCGCCACTCTCGACGTCGCGCACAATCCAGGGCAGCATGTGCCCGTCGCGCTGGTCTTTCAGCGCATCGGCGACGTAGGTCCGCATACCGTCGGGCGGCGGCACGGCGACGAACCAGAGTTCCCACAGGCGGCCGTCACTCGCGGCCGCGGCGAGCGCATCCGCGTGCTCCTCGCGCAACGGCTCGAGCCGAATGCCCCCCCCCTGACTCTCGAGTACAACGGGCTGAGGAGTAATCACGGCAAGGAAACTACAGCGGACTACGGTCCTGAAAAGCCGATCGGGACGCCGCCGGGCGCGCGGACGACGGCGATGGTGACGCCCTCCATGACACGCTCGGGCGGATACATCTCCTCGGCACCGGCGCTGAGGGCCTTCTGGAATGCCTTGCGCGCGTCCGCGACGTGGATGTAGGGGATGCTACCCGGTACCTCCGGCAGCTCGTTGCGTCGAATGCCGCCACCGCCCTTGTCGGAATACGTAAACAGATGGTACTCGCCGCCGCCGGGCATGGGAAAACTCGGCTTGAATTTCCAGCCCAGGGCGGCCTCGCACCACGCCTTCGTCGCGGCAGGATCGGAGCTCGCGAGCTCCGTGTGGGTGATCCAGCCATACAGGCCACGTGTGGGGACATGCTTCTGCGCCGACCGCTTCGGTGCACGGCGCCCTTTTTTCGCCATGGCTACCTTCTCCTCGTCAATAATCCTGTTGGGTACTCGTGGCTAGGACGCTATGTAATCCTGCGCGGCCACAATTTGCCAAAGGCCGCCCCGTTTGACCCAGGTGTCGGTGAACCGGTAGCGGCGCCGAAACTCACCGCCCGGTCCCCGGCCGCCGACGACCAGCCATCCGGTGACCACAGCGGTGACGGGACCGAAGCGATGGACGACCATCGAGTCGTTGTGTGCCGCCAACACGGTATCCGATCCCACGACGATGGCATTGAGCACGGTCGTCCGGTCCATCGTCTGATCGTTCTCCGTGTAGACGAACCCGTCCGCCAGCAACCGCTCGAACACGACGCGGTCGCGCTTCACGAGCGCGCTCGCCCAGTCATCCTCCAGTTTTAGCAGTGTGCGGGTGTCCGCGTCCTGCAGCGTGACGGCAAGCAATGCGATAGCCAGTAGCGCCCTCATACGGTCATTCCCCCAGAACTTTGATGATCACGCGTTTCTTTCTCTGCCCGTCCCATTCGCCATAAAACACGCGCTGCCACGGCCCAAAGTCGAGCTTTCCCGCCGTGATCGGGACAATGACTTCATGACCGATGGTCAGACTCCGCAAATGCGCCGCCGCATTGTCTTCTCCCGTTTCATTGTGGCGATATCGCTGCGGGTCCCACGGCGCGATCGTGCCCTCGAGCCATGTCAGAATGTCCTCCCACAGTCCCGATTCATGATCGTTGACGAACACGGATGCGGAGATGTGCATGGCGCTCACCAGGACCAGGCCTTCCCGCACCTCGCTCGCCTCGACCTGTTGCGCCACTTCGTCGGTGATGTCGATGATCTCCTGACGCCGCTTCGTGTTG
>QHTY01000183.1 GCA_003220985.1 Gemmatimonadota bacterium | reverse complement strand
GGACGAGATCATCAGCAGCCGCGACTCGAGCTGGCTCTCGAACGAGAGCGGCACGTGCACGGCCATCTGGTCGCCGTCGAAGTCCGCGTTGAACGCCGCGCAGACGAGCGGATGAATCCGGATCGCCTTGCCCTCCACCAGCACCGGCTCGAACGCCTGGATGCCGAGGCGATGCAGCGTGGGCGCGCGGTTCAGGAGCACGGGGTGATCCTGGATGATCTCTTCCAGGATCTCGAACACCTCGGTGCTCTCCTTCTCCACGATCTTCTTGGCCCGCTTCACCGTCTCCGCGATCCCCTTCTCCACGAGCTTGTGGATGATGAACGGCTTGAACAGCTCCACCGCCATCGCCTTGGGAAGCCCGCACTGGTGCAGCCTGAGCTCGGGACCCACGACGATCACCGACCGGCCGGAGTAGTCCACGCGCTTGCCGAGCAGATTCTGGCGGAACCGCCCCTGCTTGCCCTTGAGCATGTCGGAGAGCGACTTGAGCGGCCGCTTGCCGCGACCGCGGATCGCCTTGGAGCGGCGGCCGTTGTCGAACAGCGCGTCCACCGCCTCCTGGAGCATGCGCTTCTCGTTGCGGAGGATGACCTCCGGCGCCCGGTGCAGGATCAGCTTCTGCAGCCGGTTGTTGCGGTTGATCACCCGGCGGTACAGGTCGTTCAGGTCCGACGTGGCGAAGCGGCCGCCGTCGAGCGGCACCAGCGGCCGCAGGTCAGGCGGGATGACCGGGATCACGTCCAGAATCATCCAGCGCGGGTCGTTCCGCCCCTCGCCCGCCTGGCCGGAGTTGCGGAACGCGTCCACGATCTTGAGACGCTTGAGCTGCTGCTTCTTGCGGTGCTGGCTCGTCTCGCCCGCCACCGCCTCGCGCAGCTCGTCCGCGAGCTTGTCGACGTTCAGCCGCTCGAGCAGCGCCCGCACCGCCGGCGCCCCGATATCGGCCTTGAACGCGGCGTCGCCCTCGTTCTTGGCCTTGGCGCGCAGCTCGAGGAAGCGATCCTCGTCGAGCAGCTCCTTCTCCTGCACCTCCTGCTCGCCGGGCTCGATCACCACGTAATTCGTGTAGTAGATCACCCGCTCCAGATCCCGCAGGGTCATGTCGAGCAGGTTGCCCATGGGCGACGGCAGCGTCTTGAAGAACCAGATGTGCGCCACCGGCACCGCGAGCTCGATGTGGCCCATCCGCTCGCGCCGCACCTTGGAGAGCGTCACTTCCACGCCGCAGCGGTCGCAGATCACGCCGCGGTAGCGGATGCGCTTGTACTTGCCGCAATGGCACTCCCAATCCTTCACCGGGCCGAAGATGCGCTCGCAGAACAGCCCGTCGCGCTCCGGCTTGAAGGAGCGGTAATTGATGGTCTCGGGCTTGGTCACCTCGCCCCACGACCACCACGTGCGCTGGCCCTGGAGCTCCAGGCGCTCGCGCTCCTTGGAGTCCTTGGGGCCGCGGATCTCCTCGGGGGAGGCGATCCGGATCTGGATATAATCGAAGCTCGAGGTCTTAGCCTCGTGGCCGCTCCGGAAATCGATCACTTATTCCTCCACGTCTTCAGTAGTACCAAGCGTCACTTTCAATCCGAGCGCCTGCAGCTCCTTCACCAGCACATTGAAGGACTCCGGGATCCCGGGCTTCGGCAGGTTCTGCCCCTTCACGATCGCCTCGTACACACGGCTGCGGCCGTTCACGTCGTCCGACTTGACGGTCAGGATCTCCTGCAGCGTGTGCGCGGCGCCGTATGCCTCCAGCGCCCACACTTCCATTTCGCCGAACCGCTGGCCGCCGAACTGCGCCTTGCCGGCGAGCGGCTGCTGCGTCACCAGCGAGTACGGGCCGATGGAGCGGGCGTGGATCTTGTCGTCCACCAGGTGCGACAGCTTCATCATGTAGATCGAGCCGACGGTCACCTCGGATTCGAACAGCTCCCCGGTGCGGCCGTCTCGCAGCCGGCACTTGCCGACGGGCGACAGCCCCGCCGCCGCGAGCAGCTCGACCGCCGCGGCGTCGACATCGGCTTCGGACTTCGCGCCGAACAGCGCCGCGAGGGCGGGACGTCCAGTCGCCTCGAGCACCTCGGCCGGCTTGTCCTTGGCCAGGGATTTCTCGATTTCCTTGAGGCCCGCCTTGAACGGGGCCTTGTCCTTTTCATCCGCCGTTTCGAGCCGGGCGTTGTGCATTTCCTGCTCGATCCGGCGCTGCGCCACCTCTCGCTCCGCCAGCTCTTTGCCGGCAAACTTGAGGAAATCGACGAACTGATGGTGCAGCTCCCGAGTCTCGGCCGACACACTGCGCCCGCCGAGTAGCTCCACACCGGCCGACCCGATGTCGGGCCGCCCGCCGTTGGTGGACGGCAGCTTCCGCAGATCGGAGACGATTTGGTGCACGCGCGCCGGGTCCAGCTCCGGCGGCCGCACATCCAGACGCAGTGCATCCGCCGCCCAGCGCAGTCCCGCCAGGCGCAGCAGCACGCCGATCTCCGTTTCGTCCGCACCCTGGAAGACGGGAGTCTTGGCGTCGAAGCCCAGCAGGTGCGCCGCCCAGCCCAGGTGCGTCTCCAGGATCTGCCCGACGTTCATTCGGCTCGGCACACCCAGCGGGTTGAGCACGATGTCCACCGGCGTCCCGTCGGGGAGGAACGGCATATCCTCCTCCGGCACGATCCGCGCGATGATGCCCTTGTTGCCGTGGCGTCCGGCCATCTTGTCGCCGACCGAGATCTTGCGCTTCTCGGCGACGTAGACCTTCACCAGCTGGATGACCCCGGGTGGCAGCTCATCCGGCTGGAGGATCTTGTCGATCTGATCCTCTGACTTCTCCTCGATTTTGGCGCGCTCGGCGCTGGCCGCGTCGAGCACGGCACGGACCTTGTCGTTCACCGCCTTGTTGGCGACGCGCAGCGTCTTCAAGTCCACGTCCGCGAAGTTGAGCTCACTGAGCTGCTGCTTCGACAGCTTGGTGCCGGCCGGGACATACTCCTCGACCGTTCCCGCCTTCAGCATCAGCCCGACTTCCTGATTCGCGAGGAGCTCGGCCAGCTCGGTGAACATCGCCTCCGAGATACGCGCCTTCTCGTCACCTTCGAGCCGGCGCACATCGCCGATCCGCTCGCCACGGTCCTTTTCCACGACCTGATCTTCGATACGCGAGAAGATCTTCACGTCGATGACGACGCCCTCCATCCCCGGCGGCACCTTCAGCGACGAGTCCTTCACGTCCTTCGCCTT
>QHTY01000172.1:26091-26615 GCA_003220985.1 Gemmatimonadota bacterium | reverse complement strand
GGGGGAAGGTGCGCAAGTGGCAGCAGCGCGACGACGTCTATCAAGTCGGCCAGCTCATCGCGATGCTGCTCCGCGGCGATGTGCACAGCCCGATGCGGAGCCGCGATGTCCGCCGGCTGCCGTGCAGCGATCACTTGAAAGAAGTGATTCATCGCTGCCTCGGCGAGCGCGGCAAGCGCTATCAGTCCGCCGGGGAGATGATCGACGCGCTCCAGAATGCTCCCAAGCAGATCCGCAAAGGCGCGGTCAAAAGTCTCAAGGGACGGCGCGTGTCCTTCACCGGATTCCTGAACCGTCCGCGCCGCGATGCGATCGCCGCCGCCCGGCGCTCAGGCGCCGTCTTCCAGGCGAGTCCCGGACCGTCCACCGACATTCTGGTGCGCGGCCGGCCCAATGCACTGCAGGTGGCCGGCAAGGACGGCGGGCTCAAGCTCATGGAAATCAAACGGCTGGCCGCCAGGGGACACCGCGTCACGGTGATCGGTGAGGCGCAGTTCTGGAAGCTGGTCTCGAGGAGAAGCTGA
>QHTY01000172.1:11339-26083 GCA_003220985.1 Gemmatimonadota bacterium | reverse complement strand
TAAGTTAGAAGGACCATGAACGACAACTATCAAGCCAAGTTGCAGGCGCTGCTCCAAAGCCATGCCGAACGCGCGGCAAAGGTCCTGTCCACGGAACGAACGCCCCAGGATCTGGCAGACCGGCGCACATGCGGCGAGCGGCTGCGCTCCGTCGTCCGGCCGGTCCTCGACGCGACGATGGCTGAGCTGAAGAGCGCCGGTCACGATGCCGCCGTACGGGAGCACACCGAGCGCGAGGACGCCTACCCGAGCGTGGCCCTCTCGTTCACCCCGGGCGGTGGACTCGCCTCGGCCATCATCTTCCGGTACGATCCGCGCCGCGGCATCGTCGTCCAGCGGGAAGTCAAGCACGCGCCCTGGAAGGGGCAACATCAGACGCAAGGGGGAGACCGGACCGGCACGATCGGCATCGCGGCCGTCTCCGCGTCCTGGGTCGAAACCAAGACCCTGAGCTTTATCGAGGCTGTCCTGAAAGCGAACTAGTCGCGCGCGCGACCTCGGCGCGATCGCCGTCGCCGTGCGCCATCTGCTTCACGAAGCTCGCGTAGCTGAGCCTTGCCGCTTCCTTGTCGCCGGCCAGCTCCGCCGCACGGCCCGCCCCATAGAGACTGCGCGCCCGCCGTGGCTCGCGCGCCAGCGTCGCCGTATAGGCATTGCGCGCCTCGGCATACCTTCCGGCCGCGAGCAGCATGTCCGCTTCCATTTCACGCGCCGGCAGCAATTCGGCCGGCGTCACCGGCTGCTTCTCGGTGACGTCCTCGATATCGGCGGCCGCCTTGACGTCTCGCAGCGCGGCCGTGGTGTCTCCGGCCGCAAACTCCCGCCACGCCGTGACAACGCGCCGCTTGATGTCGACCACGGTGGCCCAATCGGTATCGCCGCGGCGGGTCATGTCGCCCTGGACGCTGGCGAGCGCGGCGATCTCGGCGCCGGCCCGCGCGGTATCGCCGAGACGCGCCGCGCCGATGCCGCGCGCGAAGTGCCCTAGCGCTGCGCCGATCGTCAGCTCCGCGGCGCGCACCGGCAGCTGGGACGCTGCCGCCCAGTCACCCCGCTCGAGCGGCAGGCGTGCCTCCATCGCGATCTGGTTGTAATTGGCGATCAGCGCGTCCGAGGCGATCGTCACGGTCGCGAGGTGCTGCGCCGTATCGACCATAGCACGGGCCTCCCGGTCGCGGCCCTGCTGCAGATAGGCGTAGACCATGTAGTCCAGCGCGTGCAGCCGCTCGGGCGCGACGGGTTGGTTGTGTGCGCGCGCGTATGCCAGACCGGCCTCGAAGGCGCGCGTGTTGGCGGCGATCGTTTCGTCCCACAGGCCAAGCCAAATGAAAATGTGCGACGGCATGTGTTGCGCATGCGGCGCGGACGGCGCGATTTCGGCGTAACGCCGCGCCGCATTGAGGCCGAGCTGTGCGAGCCGCGGCGAGTCGTTGGCGTGAATGAGGTAATGCGCGAGACCGGGGTGCTGCGGGAAGCGCTGGAATAAAGGATTGAGGATCGCGGCGGCGCGTTTTTGCCGTGCGAATGTGGTGTCGGTCTTCGGCGCTGTTGCCACCAGCGAGAGCGCATAGTAGATCGCGACTTCCGGGTCATTCGGGAAGTCACGATAGACCCGCGCCAAGGTATCGGAGTACGCCTGCAGCCGGCGGCTGTTGGGGATCGAATCGAAGCCGCGATACAGCGCCGCCCCCGCGGCGAGGAATCCGCGTTCGCGCGCAGTGGGCGCACCCAGCAGGGCGGCGCGCTCGGCGAACGCCGCGCCGCGCCGCAACGGCTCCCCCCGACCCGCGTTCCCGCCGGGGCCACCCGCGAACGGATTTCCCCAGGAAGTGAGTGCCAGCCCCCAGTACCCCATCGCGCAAGTGGAATCTGCGTCCACCACCCCCTGAAATGCCGCCGGCGCTTGCTCCCACCAGAACGAATGCAAAGTCGCCATCGCTCGAGTGAAGCGCTGCTGCGCCGAGGCGTTGCAGGAAATTCGGAAGTCGACGCGTCCCAGCTGCTCGGCGGATCGACCGTGTTCGTGCTGCGCGGCGAGTGGAGCAGCAAGCAAGCAAGCCGCGAGCGCGGTGAGATGAACAGTGCGTGTCATGGACGCCTCCGCCAAAAAAGGAAAGCCGGGATGCCGAGCGCGATGAGGCCCGCTCCGATTGCGGCGTTCTTGGGATTTGATGCAATCGCGCTGTAAACCACGAACGCGGCGGCCGCGACGAACAGCGCCGGCGTCACAGGATATCCTGGGACCCCAAAGCCCTGCCGAGGCCCCTGATCGCGCGAGCGATACAGGTATAAGCCAGCAACCGTCGAGCCAAAAAAGATCCAGTCGCCAAAGGTCACGTAGTCGACCAGCTGCCCAAACGTGCCCGTAAGCGTGAGTGCGATCGCCAAGACCGCGAGCGCCACGATCGCGGTCGTAGGCGTCTGATACGTTGGATGCAACAGCGCGAACCGCTGAAAGAACACGCCATCCGCCGCCATCGCCTGCAGGACACGCGGCGTCACCAGGATCACCAGATTCAAGAATCCAAACGTCGACAGCGCAATGCCCAGCGCGATGATCTTGCCGCCGACGGGTCCCAGGAGCAAGCGCATCGTGTCGGCGGCAGGCGCGGTACTCGCGGCCAGCCGCTCGACTCCGAGCACGCGCAGGTACGCAATGTTGGCGAGCAAGTAGACCGTCACGACAATCGCGACACCGTAGACCAGCGCCCTAGGCAGGTTGCGCTCCGGGTCGACGATTTCTTCGGCGATGAAGTTCGTCTGCTGCCAGCCTCCGTAGGTAAAAAGAATCGGGACGAGCGCAGGACCAAGGGCGGCGAGGTGAGGCGGCGGCGAAGGGGCGGCGAGGGGCGGCGAAGGCGCTGCGAGGAGCACACCCGCGCCGATGAGCACCGCCAGACCCGCGACCTTGAGAACGGTGAAGATGTTCTGTGTCACTGCAGCTGGGCGAACGCCGACGTACTCGATGCCGGCAAGAAAGACGATCGCCGCGCTCGCCAGGGGCCTAGAGAAGCGGTGCGGCAGCCCCAGCAGCGACAGCGTGTAGTCGGCGAACGTCACCGCCACGGCGGCAATGGCGCCGGTCGCAATGACGAGGACGAGAGTCCAGCCGTACAGAAAAGCGGGCAGCGGCCCGAACGTCTCACGGAGGTACACGTACCCCCCACCCGCGCGCGGGCGGCGCTGGCCGAGCTCCCCGAAGCAGAACGCGCCGACCAACGCCACGATGCCGCCGATCACCCACGCCAGCAACACGAGGCTCGGCGAGTGCAGCCGCTCAGCGACGGTCGCGGGCGTGCGGAAGATCCCGCCCCCGATGATCCCACCTACGACGGCCATCGTTCCAGAAAACCGCCAGAGACGTCGCGCGTAGGTTGTCATGGAGGAGTCTGGCGCCTTTTGGTTCTCACCGCCACGTTTGTCTCACCTCCTTAACGAGGCCCTGCCCTATGCCTGCGTATTCAATCCTGGTGAATGGCCGGCGCCGGACTGTCGAGGTTGCCGCCAACACCCCGCTGCTCTGGGTCTTGCGCGACAACCTGGGACTCACGGGCACGAAGTTCGGTTGTGGTATCGCGCAGTGCGGCGCGTGTACCGTGCATCTCGGTGGCGATGCGGTGCGCTCCTGCGTGTTGCCCGTTTCCGCAGTCGGCACGCGACCGATTACGACGATCGAGGGGTTGAGCCCGACATCCTCGCACCGCGTGCAGAAAGCATGGATCGCCGAGGACGTCCCGCAGTGCGGGTACTGCCAGTCGGGCCAAGTCATGGCCGCGGCGGCGTTGCTGCAACGGACGAGTGATCCCACGGATGCCCAGATCGATGCCGCGATGACCAACATTTGCAGGTGTGGAACGTACCAGCGCATCCGGGCCGCGGTGCATCGCGCCGCAAAGGAAGGGGGGGCCTGATGCAACGACGCGCTTTTCTTCACGTGACCGGCACCGTCGGTGCCGGATTGGTGATTGGATTTCGCCTGCCCGACCGGCACGGTGTCCTGCCGTTTGCACCGAACGCCTGGCTGCGGATAGACGCAGATGGCACGACGACATTGACGATAGACAAGTCCGAAATGGGCGAAGGCAATCACACCGCGCTCGCGATGCTGATCGCGGAAGAGCTCGATGCGGACTGGACGAAGGTGAAGATCGGGCCCGTGCCCGAAAATCCGGCGGGGTGGTCGCGCCGCATGTCGACCGGAGGAAGCACGAGCGTCCGCACATCCTGGGATATCCTCCGCAAGGCGGGCGCGACGGCGCGCGCGATGCTCGTCGCCGCAGCCGCGCAAACCTGGGGCGCTGAGCCCTCCGCGTGCAGCACCGAGAATGGTGTGGTGAGCCACACGGGCACGAGTCACCGATTGACATATGGCGAGCTCGCGACAAAGGCCGCCTCAATCCCGGTCCCGGAAAACCCGCCGCTCAAAGATCCGAAGGACTTTCGGCTCCTCGGCAAACGGACGCACCGGCTCGACACGCCGTCCAAGGTGAACGGCACGGCGCAATTCGGCATCGACGTCCGCATGCCGGGCATGCTGATCGCAAGCGTCGAGCGCTCACCCGTGTTCGGCGGCAAGGTGAAGACCTTCGATGCGGCGCGCGCCAAGGCGCTGCCGGGCGTGCGGCACGTGGTGCAGCTCGAGGCTACACCGTGGCTGGGGACGGGGGCCTGGGGCGTTGGAACCGCGAGTGGCGTTGCGGTCGTCGCCGACACCTACTGGCAGGCAGTGGAAGGCCGGCGCGCGCTCCAAATCACCTGGGACGAAGGACCCAACGCCACGCTCGGCGATATCCCCGGGAGGCTCGCATCACTCGCAAGCCAGGCAGGTGTCAGCGCGCGCAAGGACGGCGACGCCGCCGCGGCGCTCGCCGGTGCCGCCAAGAAGATCGACGCGGTGTATGCCGTGCCGTTCCTCCATCATGCGACGATGGAGCCGATGAACTGCACGGCGCACGTACGCGCCGACGGGTGTGACGTGTGGGCGCCGACGCAAAACCAAACGCGCGCCCAGGAAGTCGCCGCAGAAGCGGCAGGGCTGCCGAAAGAAAAGGTCCGGATCCACACCACGCTGCTCGGCGGTGGCTTCGGCCGGCGTCTCGAGTCCGACTTCGTGGCCGAAGCGGTGCGGCTGTCACGGGCGGTGCAAGCACCGGTGAAAGTCATCTGGTCGCGCGAAGACGACACCAAGCACGGATTCTATCGGCCGGCAACCTACAACCGGCTCGCCGCCGGGCTCGACGCTCAGAACAAGCCGGTCGCGTGGACGCATCACATCGTGGCGCCCCCGATCCTGCTCAAGTTCGGGCCGTTGGAGAACGGCATCGATAGAACGCTGATCGACGGGGCCGCGGACATGCCGTACGGCATTCCGAATGTATTCGTGGATCAAGTCGCGGCCGATTTGCCGATTCCACTCGGCTTCTGGCGCTCGGTCGGCGCGTCGCAAAACGCCTTCGTCGTCGAGTGCTTCATGGACGAACTCGCCGCGGCCGCCGGGCGTGATCCCTACGAGTTTCGGCGCGAGCTGCTGCAGGCAAAGCCCCGTCATCTCCGCACGCTGGAGCTGGCGGCGACGAAGGCGGGCTGGGGCACACCCCTGCCGGTGGGTCACGGACGCGGCATCGCGATCGCCGAGTGGGAGCCGACGACGTGCGCAGAAGTTGCGGAGGTCTCGGTGGCGCCGGACGGCACGGTGCGCGTGCATCGCGTCGTGTGCGCCGTCGACTGCGGCCCGGTCGTGAACCCGGATACGCTCGAGGCGCAGATGCAAGGCGGCGTCGTGTTCGGGCTGTCGGCCGCACTCTACGGGGAGATCACGATCGACAACGGCCGCGTGAAGCAGGGCAACTTCAACGACTACCCGGTGCTGCGGATTCCGGAAATGCCGGTCGTCGAGGTCCACATCGTGCCGAGCACCGACGCGTTAGGCGGGATCGGCGAGCCCTCGGTCCCACCGACGGCGCCTGCGGTGTGCAATGCGATCTTCGCGGCGACGGGAAAGAGAATCCGGAGTTTGCCGATAGGAAGGGTGACCTAATGGTGCGTAGTACGTGGTGCGTGGTACGTGGGAGATAGTCCCACGCACCACGCACCACGCACGCTTAAGCACGGATTACTTCAACGATGCGAGCAGTCCGGCATGGTATCGGGTATGCTGGCCCGGACAGCCGGTCTGCCGGCACGTTGCCGAACCGGTCGACGCTCCCCTTTACGTCGTCAAATCCCCGCGTCCAGATGTAATCGATGCGCTGATCGAACGGCGCAAGGAAATCGGAGAGATCCGCGACGTGGCAGCACGTCAGTCCCTCCGCACCGGGTCGCAGCGCGGCCCAGGTGTCGGCGAACCCCGCTCCCGCCAGGACCTGATACATCGGCGAGCCTGGTGTGTCGTTCAGATCGCCCATCAACACGATCGGCGTGCTCGAGCCGAGCGTCGCAACCATTTCGCCGACCTGAGCGGCGCGAAGCTGCTTCAGGAGAGGGTCGGACGTTCCCGCTTCGGTATGGGCGCTGGCAAATGTGTACGACTCGCCCCCGATCGTGGTACGAGCCCACACCCAACCACGAATCAACGAGATCGGCGTGCCGGGGACCGGACCGATGTTCGCGGCGAAGGTCTGTCCACTCGCGGCATCGACCGCTACGCGATCGCCATCCACGAGCAGCGCGTCATGATCCACGAGACTCACCAAGCCTCCCACGAGGCTGGCGTCGACGTCAGTGACGATCGCGGCAACGCGATAGTTCAAGCCTCGGCGGGCGAGCGCATCCTGCAGGATTTGCAAAAAGTGCTGGTGTACCTCGATCGGCACGCCGAGCGGCCGCAAATCGATGTCGATGTCGGAAACCTCCTGCAGGCCCACGGCGTGCGGCTGCGCGCGGGCGATTTCATCCGCGATGGCCTCCGCGCGCGCCGGATACGCGGTCTTGCCGAGGGTCTCGATCGCGACCAGCAGGGCCGCGAAGTCGTCGTTGGGGTCCGGCGTTCCGAGGGCCCGAATCACGAGGTCCACATCGGCGCCCACGTACAGGTTCTGCGTCATCACCGTGATGGCGCGCGCGCTCGGCGGCGGTGACGAGATGTTGTAGGACACCTGCGGTGCGACGGGCGCGTGATCGGCGCAGGCCGCGGCGCACAGGGCAGCAGGAAGAGCGAGGAGGAAGCGACGCATGGTGGACTCCGGGTTGAGGGCCGGTACGTTCGGACGTACCAGCATTGCCGGAGCCCGTCAAGGCAGCGTCAAGATGGCCAGCGTCGCGATCTGTCGCTACAATCAGACAATGCGTATCCACAAGCGAGGAGAGCCCATGAAGGCACGTTGCGTGATCCCCGTCCTGGCCGCCGGACTCAGCCTGCTCGGCTGCGACCGAGGTGCCACAGCTCCTGAGCGAATGTCCCCGCCCTCGTTCATCACGGACGGCACCATTGACGACAACCAGCATCCCGCAGTCGTCCTCATCGTTATGGACGTGGCGGGGGAGCCCGCGTTCCGCTGTTCTGGCACCCTCATCGCGCCGAAGGTCGTGTTGACCGCCGGCCATTGTGCCGGAGAGCCGGGCGAGTTCAGCGGCATGCGCATCTTCACGGAGTCGGACGTCGAGAACGGCACCAATAACTACCCGTTCGCCGGCCCCAACACCGTCGAGGCCGCGGAGTGGCACGCGCATCCGCTGTTCACCGAGAGCGCTTTCTTCCGGCACGATGTGGGCGTGGTCCTTCTCCGGAAGGCCGTCAAGCTCGCCGCGGATCAGTACGGGCGCCTTCCGACACAGGACCAGCTCGACGCGTTGAAGCCGAGCAGTTCGACCCTATTCACCGCCGTCGGCTACGGCCTGCAGCGGATCAACCCGGTCTTCATCGAAGCCGAGAAAATCCGCATGTTTGCCGAGCCGCACCTCGTGCAAATCAACACCCCCGGTTTTACAGGCGACTTTTCCCTGCTGCTCTCGAACAATGCCTCGACGGGTGGCACATGCTTCGGCGACTCCGGCGGCCCGAACTACGTCGCGAGCAGCAATGTGATCGCGGGCGTGACCTCGTTCGGGCTCAACCGAACGTGTGGTGGGACGGGCGGAGTGTTTCGGTTGGACCGCAAGAATGTGCTCGATTTCGTGACTCAGTACTTGCGGTGATCTAGCGAGCGAGTCCCGTCCGCGGATTGATCTCGCGCACTCCCCGCAAGACCATCCGGCGGAAGTGGATGCTGTGGATCTTCGTCCAGTAGCCTTCCAAGTCCCGGGAGTGGAGCGCGATCGCCCCGCCCCGCGTCACGCCGGGCGGCGGTGGCACGAGCGCGGCGAGCCGGTCGTACACCACGCCGCGCAGCGGCGGCGCGACGCGCTGGAGCAGATGCCACAGCGACAGCGCGTCCTGCGGCCGTGCGAGCGCCAGCGTGGTGCGCATCGCGCGCGCACGACCCTTCTCAAAGTCAAACGCGATGAGCGCGCGCACGAATGGCGCCGGTGCGTCCTCGACATATGGCGTGCCGGGGCCTAGGGGCGGGCGTATCTGGACGAGCGCGCCGAGCGGCACCCGCGCCGAGCGCTGTCTCGTCTGAAACTCCACTTCGCCACCGGTGACGTGCAGCAGGCCTTTGCCGAGGGAGTCGGTGGCCAGCGTGTAGGCACAACCGAGGTCGATCGCCGTCCCCGCGGGCGTGTCCACAAAGAAGAGGCGCGGCACGGCATCGACTTTCGCCGCGATGGTCCCACGCGCCAGCGCGAGGCGATGCTCGTTCGCGCGCGCGACCACGAGCTGCACGCGCGTGTCCGGCTGCACCTCGACCTGGCCGATCCGACCGACGGCCACGAGCGCGCGCGAGCTGTCGTCGGTCTGCAGCCAGTCGCCGACGCGCAGCCGCCCGGAAGCGGACAGGCGCTTCGTCCCAATGAGCGGGCGCCCGGCCAGCGCAGTGACGTCCCACGCCGTTGGTTTGATCGAGCGCCCGATCAACACGAGCGCGAGCGCCGCCGCGGCCGCCAGCGGCACCCAGTACCAGCGTCGCCACAGGCGCGCGTTGATCCGTGTCGAGATCCCGGGCCACAGATCGCGCGGCGGCTCGAGGCTCTTCGGCAGACGGCCGACGGCGTCCAACAGCTCTTGTTCGTTCATCGCTCCAACTTCTCCCGTAGCAGGCGGCGCGCCCGAAACAGCTGCGCCTTCGACGTCCCCTCCGCGATTCCCACGAGCTGGGCGATCTCCCCATGCCCGTAGCCTTCAATGTCATACAGCACGAACACCTCTCGTGCTCCATCGGGCAGCTCGGCGATCGCGCGCTCCAGATCAATACTCAAGCCTTGCGTCGAACTCGGTAGGGGCGCAGCATGCTGCGCCCCTACAACATTGTCCGGATCCTCGGCCGGCATCACGCGACGCTCCCGCCGCCCGGTCGTGCGCCGTTCATTCAGGACCACATTGACGGCGAGCCGATGCAGCCAGGAGCTGAAGGCGCTCTCACCCCGAAACGACCGCAGCTTGTCCCACAGCCGCACGAAGACATCCTGCGTGCGCTCCTCGGCGTCTCGGGGCTCGCCGGTGAGACGAAGACAGAGCGCGTAGACCCGGCCGGCGTGCTGGCGATATAACTCCCGGAAGGCCGTCTGGTCGCCGGCCTGGGCGCGGGCGACGAGATCGTCCGGCACGATGTTAAGACGCCGTCGGGTGCTGCAGCGTTTGGAGCGCGATCACGGCAGGCGGATGCGCGTGAGATCCCGTAGTCGCTGCTCGAGTTGCTTCTGCAGCTCATCTAGGCGGGCGCGCTGCTGCGCGACTTGCGCCTGGGCCTGGTTCTGGACGTCCGTGACACGCGCCCGCACGGGGCCGACCTTGTCCTTGACGAGCGCATCCACACGAGCCCGCATCTGCGTTTCGGCGGCGGCGACCTGCTCGCCAAGAACCGCGCGCAGCCGCGCCGCGATCGCTTGATCGAGATTCGAGCGCACGGCGAGGTCCGGACGGTGCAACGCGCCCGACAGCCGGGCCTCTACGTCGAGGTTCGGGATGCCCGAGACCGCGCGCCAGATCAGATCACCGATCGTGCTGTTCGCGAATCCGGAATCGCGCGTCCAGCGCACGTTGCTGGACCGAATCACGAAGCGCGCGTGGATCGTGTCACCATTGAGATTGAAGCCGAGCTGCGTCGTGGCGGCGCCGGGATCGAGCCGCAATGGCACGCCCGGAACCTGGAATGCCGGGAACCGGATCCCGCCCACCGTCGCCCCCGCGGTATCGATGGGGACGCCGTGCAGATGGTTGAGCAGCAACCCGGCACCGAGTTCGGGACCCGTCGCCGATGCTACAGTCGGCCGACCGTAGAGCGCCGGATCGCTGGTCAGACCCAACAGCCGGCCCGCGTAGCGCTGGGGTTGTTCCGCCGCCCTTTGCAGGAGGAACGACAACTCCGCGCTCCGCACGAGAAAAGCCGGGAGATTGCGCTCTCTGGGAAAGCGCACGTCTTCGCCCGCGCGCCGCACGCGCGTGGGCCCGGTGGTGGCACGCGGCACGAGACCCGGCGGCATGTAGCGACGCGCCAGCTGCAGGTAGTAGAGCACGCGCTCGAACGGTCTAATGGCACCCGGTGCGAACAGGGCCGCCCCGACCGCCGGCGCGTCGAGGCTCGGCAGCTTGAGCAATCCGCGCGCGAATGCGTAGTCGCGCTGCCGCGCGCTGTCGAGCCCCGCTAGGCCCGACCTGAGGGCGGTCGCGCCCTGAGTGACGTTGCGATCGAGTGTCGTCACGCGATCACGTGCACGCTTGAGCCGATCGATCGCCCGGCGGGCTTCATTGAGCGTCGCGAGATCGGTGGCGCGCGCGCGGCGCAGCCTCTCGAGCGTCGCCTGAGCCGAGTCGAGCGTGGGGCCCAGCCGCAGGGTGTCGAAGGCCGCCTTCCAGGCGCGCTGGCTCGAATCGGCGCGCGCACCCAGCGCCGCCGCGGCGGGGATCGTCGAGAGCCGGCGCGGATCGAGCGAATCGATCGTGATCTTGCCGGTGGCAAGTTGGAGCACCGGCACCTGAAATTGACTCGCCCACGCGTGCGTTTCGGCAAGGACGCGACCCGCAATCCCGTCACCAGACGTTGCCGCCACGCGACCGTCCGTCTCGCGCGGTGTCCCAAACCGGAGGCCGTTCGCCGCGATGCGGTTGATGATGAGCTTCTTTTCGGTGAGCGGCACGACGTCCACGTCCGCGACCAGCTCATCCGCCTGGAGCAGGTTGCGGAGCGCCTCGTGCGGGCTCGCGACGGTCAGCCCGCGGATCAGGACTTTGCCGTGAGCCAGGTCGAGGTGCAGATCCTGAATCTCGACTTTTGCACCGATCATCTGGGTCCCGACTTTCTGCGTCTCGCGCCGCGCGATCGTGTCGGCGAACAGCCACCACAGCACGGCCGCGATGATCAGCAGAACGAGTAGCGGTCCGATTGCCTTCCACCGGAAGATCTTGAAATGAGGAGCTTGGAGTCGGGAGTCAGGAGTCGAGGCGCTCATGGACGGAACATTTTGTAGACGTTGTAGACCTTCGAAGCCATGACCGTCTGGTAAAAGCGCGACTGGCGCACGCGCGCACCGATGGTGGCGCGATAGCGCGTCACGCCCAGGCGTGCCGCAACGTACAGCGGCACCGCGAGCACAACGGCAAACACGAAGCTGCCGAGCACGACCGTGTTGTTGAAATTCGTGAGCGGGACGATCGGCATGTTATACAACGACGTGAAGAACGGCGTTAAGGAGGGAGTGAATAACAGGGTATGACCGATCCAGTCGAACAGCGGGTCGAGCAGGAAGCCGAACGGGATGAAGAGCGCCCAGCCGAGCATCCCGCCGGCGAACGAGACGTTGAGCAAGACGAGCGCCGCGAAGATCACCGCGTTGTGGATGTTCACGAGCGGTGTCAAGCCGAGGAATGAGCCCAGCGCGATCCCGGCGGCGAGCTGGCCGGGCGTACCCTCGGAATGCAGCGCCCCGATCAGCGACTGCATCAGCTTGATCAATGCAAACATGGGCCTATGCGATCACCGGCTGGCGACGATGCCAGTCCGTCCGCTCCTGATACAATCGTCCGAGCGCAATGAGCTTGCCCTCGTCGAATGCGCGGGAGGTGAAGCTCAGTCCAGTCGGCAAACCCTGCACGCCAAATCCATTCGGGACAGATATCCCCGGAACCCCGACGACGTTCGTGGGGCCGATCACATTGGCCCCGCCCGTGACGCCGGGCCACCCGTCCCGGAAGGGTTTGTCGATGGGGTTCGCCACCGTGGTTCGGGTAGGCACCGCCAGCGCGTCGAATTTCTTCAGGAAATCGTCGAGCGCGCGCTGCATCGGGCGCCGCACGCGCAGGGCACGCAGATAATCGGGAGCACTCACCGCGAGTGCGGGATAACCGCCCGTCCGGTCTTCAGGCGCGGTCAGTTGCGACAGACGTCCGTCCTTCAGTAGATCCTCGAACGCGCTCGCACCCTCAGCAGCGATGATCATCCCGGCGACTGCCCCATAGGGCAGATCCGGCAGTTCCACATCCTCCACAACCTCCACCCGATCCTCGAGAACCTTCAGCGCCTGCCTGAAATTCGCAGCCACCTCGGCCTGGATGTCCTTGTCCGCACCCTTGGGCACTCCGATGCGGAATTTCGTTCCCCCTCTCCGGGACGGAGAGGGGGTCAGGGGGTGAGGACGATCGACGCTGGACGGATCCTTCGGGTCTTTCCCAGCCATGTGAAACAGCACAATCCCGCAATCCTCGGCACTGCGCCCAAGGGGTCCGAGCTTGTCCATCGTCCACGCCAGCGCCATCGCGCCGTGGCGACTCACCAGCCCGTACGTCGGCCTGAGACCTGTCACGCCGCAGTAGGCCGCAGGCGTCAGAATCGAGCCCGAGGTTTCCGAGCCGATCGCGAATGGCACGAGACCCGCCGCGACCGCTGCACCGGGTCCGCTCGACGAGCCGCCGCTCCAGTAGTTGGGATTCCACGGCGTCTTGCCCGGGCCCGTGAAGGACGCGTTCGCCTGGTTGTACCCCATCCCCCCCGCGAGCTCGACCATGGCGAGCTTGGCGACCAGCACGGCGCCCGCCGCGCCGACGCGCTCGATGACCGTCGCGTCGGAGACGAATTTCTGCTGCCGGTACGGCTCGGCGCCCCAAGTGGTCGGGTAGTCCTTCGTCGCCAGCAGGTCTTTCACGCCGTAGGGAATCCCGTGCAGCGGGCTGCGCCATTTTCCCTGGCGGATCTCCCGATCGGCCTGCGCCGCCTCGGCGAGGGCGCGCTCGCGCGTGACGGTCACGACGGCATTGAACCGCGGCCCGACGCGCTCCAGGCGATCGAGGAAGTATGTGGCCAGCTCGGTCGCGCTGGCCTTCTTTTGTCGGAGCAGGCGGGCCAGCTCGACGACTGAGAGAAACGCGAAGTCCGCCATCAGTCGGCTCCCCGATAGACGGAGTAGACGAAATCGGGCTCGTCGCCGTTGGTGAGCGCCGTCTGATATAGCCGTTCGATGGCACGCAGGCGGCCGTCGACGCTGCGCGTGATCGCCGCGAGATCGTCGGCAGTGAAACGATCGGGATAGCGGAGGCGGACCGTTTCGGCCAGAGCTTTGGCGAGAGCGGAAGGCTCTTGTTGGGCTTGGGGCTTGGGGCTTGAGGGCTGGGGCCTCACAGAACCCACGTCCTCCAAAAACCACGGCGCTGCTGCCGCGAGCGCCAACTGCTCGGCGAACGCTCGACGTGAAATCGCGTCCATCACCCTTCCTCTCGTTTTAAGCGCTCTTCGGCGATCGCCAGGATCTCCCGTAACGCCGTCCGTCGCTCTTCGTCGCGCGTGCCGCGCAGCCGGGCCTCGAGCACCGGGATCAGCGATTCCTTGGATCGCCGGTTCACGAAAACCACGAACCGAAAGCCGAACTTCTGCTCGTATTCTTCGTTGAGCCGCGCCAGTCGCAGGAAGACGTCGGGCGACGTGGTGTCACGCTCGTAGCCCTGCTCCTTGAAGGAAAGGGCCGACACCTTTTCAGGACGCTCGCCGATGCGCGGATGCGCATTGATGACTGCGATCTGCTCGGCCTCGGACAGGGACTCGAGAATGCTCCGGGCGCGCTCGAGCACGGCTGCAGCATCGCGAAAAGGCCCCTCGTTTCCCAACCGGTCCAGTAAAGGCCCCGCCCGCTCAAACAGCCGCTGTGCCGCGTCCTCCGACGCACGACTCACGACGCACGACGCACGGTTGCTAGCTGCCCCGGTAACTCGAGCACGCGAAGGGCGACATGAGCAGCGGAATGTGGCAGCGACGCTTCGGATCGGTGATCTCGAAATCGAGCGTCGCACGCTGCAAAAAGGCGGTGGTCCCTTTCCTCTTATAATAGGCGCCCACCTCGAAAGACAGGCGGTAGGTGCCTGCCGTGATCTGGCCATCCCCGAGTTGCGCGATGCGCCCGTCGGCATCGGTTTCGCTGGTGCCCTGGGAGACGTGCTGGCTCCCCTCGAGTCGCCACAACGTCACGGCGACGCCCGCGGCGGGTTCGCGCCGCGTGGTATCGAGGACGTGCGTCGAAATCGTCGGACGGTTAGTGTTGGGCATGCTCAAGATCCGCGTGGGACCCCTGACGTTCACGGCGCGACTCGAAGAGCAGGCCGCGCCCAAAACCGTCGCCGTGATTCGCAAAATGCTGCCGCTCAAGTCCAAGATAGTCCACTGCCGCTGGAGCGGCGAGTCAACCTGGATTCCGATGGGCGAGCGAAAGCTCGGACTCGAGTTCGA
>QHTY01000172.1:0-11334 GCA_003220985.1 Gemmatimonadota bacterium | reverse complement strand
GTTCGAGAATCACACCAGCCATCCCGCGCCCGGGATGCTGCTGCTCTACCCTGGTGGCATCAGTGAAACCGAGCTGCTCTTTCCGTATGGATCGACCATGTTCGCGAGCAAGGTGGGGCAGCTGGCTGGAAATCACTTCGCAACGGTCACGGAAGGGCAGGAACACCTGCCGGAGATCGGTCGACTCACGCTCTGGGAGGGAGCGCAGGAGATCAGTATCGACGAAGTGCAGTGAGCTCGCTCGTCATTCGTGGTGGCACCGTGGTTCTTCCCACCGGGCAGCGCCCTGCCGACATCGCAATCATCGACGGCACCATCACCGCAGTCGGAAGTGAAGTGCGGGATGGCGACGAGACCATCGACGCGCGGGATCTCGTCGTTCTTCCGGGCGTCGTCGACGCGCACGTCCACTTCAACGAACCGGGCCGCGCCGAGTGGGAAGGCTGGGATGCCGGAACGCGTGGTGCCGCCGCCGGCGGCGTGACGACGGTGCTCGAGATGCCCCTCAACGCTCACCCGCCCACCACCACGCCTGACGCATTCGACGCCAAAGTCGCCATCGCTTCACAGAAGGGCCTCTGGGGCGGTCTTGTCCCTGACAACCTCGACAACCTCCATATCCTCCACCAACGGGGGGTAATTGGCTTCAAGGCCTTCATGAGTCATAGCGGCAGCGACGACTTTCCTCGCGTGTCCGATGGTGTGCTCGCGATCGGCCTCAAGGCCACCGCGCGCCTCGGCGCGATCGTAGGTGTGCACGCGGAGAGTCAGGAATTGCTCGACCGCCGCGGCGCCGAGCAAACCGTCGAGCGGCTGTCGTGGTGTCGCGCGCGCCCGCCGGCCGCCGAGGTGGAAGCGATCGAACGACTGCTCGTCTGCATGCGCGGCGCGGGGAAAGCGGTCCGCGCGCACGTCGTGCATGAGGGCTGCGCTGAAGGGTTGGCAGTCGTTGATGCCGCGCGCCGCAAGGGTAACGCAATGACCGCGGAGACGTGTCCCCATTATCTGGCGTTCACCGAGGACGATTTCGAGCGTATCGGCCCGCCGCTCAAGTGCGCGCCGCCGATTCGCGATGCCGCGACTCGCGAGGCGCTCTGGGCCGAGGTGCTCGCGGGACGCGTCGACCTGATCGGCTCCGATCATTCACCCTGCCCCGCCGCTGACAAAGAGAAAGGCGCTGACGACATCTGGAAGGCGTGGGGTGGTGTCGCCGGCATTCAGGCAACTCTTCCTGTCTTGATGACCGAGGGCGTACACGCTCGAGGGTTGTCGTTCGAGCGCCTTGCCCATCTCACCGCCACGTCACCCGCGCAGCTGTTCGGACTCTATCCGCGCAAGGGCGCGATTGCGGTGGGCGCCGATGCCGACCTCGCACTCGTGGATCCCAATCGGGCGTGGCTGCTGGAGGCAGACGAGCTGCAAACGCGCAGCGGCGTGAGCGCGTATCTCGGACGACGGTTCAGAGGCAAGGTCGTGCGGACGATCGTGCGCGGGGGGACCGTTTACGCAGACGGTGAGGTCCTCGGGTCGCCCGGGTGGGGGCAATTCGTGCATCCCCCCCTCCCCGACATATCGACAATTGTAGATATGTCCGGGAATGGGTGATGATTTCGATGCGGATTGATGGCCCGTTGCTCGAGCGGCGGCTCGACGAGCTGTACGCGATCGGCGCCGAGCCGGATGGCGGTACGTACCGGCCGCTCTATGGCGATGCCTGGGCCAGGGCGGTCGAGCGTGTTGAACGCTGGATGAAGGATGCCGGGCTCCAGGCACATCGCGACCCGGTCGGCAACGTCTGGGGCCGCGCGGAAGGCCATAATGAAGGGAAGGCAATCGTCACGGGCTCGCATATCGACACAGTCCGACACGGTGGCAGGCTCGACGGCGCACTCGGGATCTGCGCCGGACTAACCGCAGTCGAGACGTTGCTCAGTTCAAACGGCAAGCCCCGGCGCCCGCTCGAAGTGGTCGCGATCTGTGAGGAAGAGGGTTCGCGCTTCAACACCAACTTCTGGGGATCTCGTGCCATCACGGGAGCCATTGGCACCGTGGATCCCGAGATCGCGGCCGCCATGCGAGAGCGTGGCCTCGACCCGGCCAAGGTCGCCGCCGCGGCGCGCGACGATATCGACACCTTCGTCGAGCTCCACATCGAGCAGGGTGGCGTGCTCGACTCATCGCGACAGCCGCTCGCCGTCGTGAGCGCGATCGTGGGGACCGCGCAGCTCGAGGTCACCGTGACCGGCCGAGCGGACCATGCCGGCACGACGCCGATGGGATTGCGCCGCGACGCGCTCGCGGGCGCGGCGGGCATGATTCAGGCCGTCGAGTCGATCGCGCGCTCGTTGGGAAACCCCGCGGTCGCGACGGTGGGCAAGGTCCGCGCCGAGCCCGATCAGATCAACGTGGTTCCGGGTCGTGTGGTCTTCACGATCGATGTGCGGCACGCCGATCTGGGCGCGCGCGCCGCGCTGGAAGAGCGGATCCGATCCTTGTGCGCCACGATTGCCTCGGAGCGCGGCCTCGAGCTCGACGTGCGCCTGCTTCAGGAACGGGCTCCAGTGCCGATGGATGCCGGGTTGCGCGCATTGTTGGCGCGAGCAGCCAAGGACGTTGGCTCGACGGCGGCGGAGTTGGTGAGCGGCGCCGGGCACGACGCGCAGATTCTGGCGGCGCGGTACAAGGTCGGAATGCTGTTCGTGCCGAGTATTGGAGGGCGGTCGCACTGCCCGGAGGAGGCGACGGATCCGGCCCAGCTTGTGCTCGGGACCGAGGTGTTGGCGCGGGCGCTCCAGCTACTAGCGTACTGACGAGCTACTCCTAAGAGGTGATGCTCGGTCGCAACGTTCATTACGTGACAGCGACACGACCCGTTGATTCGCGGCGGTGTATTGACGAACATCTTCGCATAAGCGCTTCGTCTCGGAGAGGAAGCATGAGCGCGATACACACTCTGGGCTGGACCCTCATGCATTCGTTGTGGCAGTGTGCGCTCGCCGCGGCCGGGCTCGCTGCCCTCTTGACCGTTGTGCCGGCGCGAGCGGCGCGCAGTCGCTATGCGCTGAGCGTCGCGACGCTACTCCTGATGGTCGCGCTCCCGCTCGCCACAGGCCTGCGGATGGGCAGCGGGCCGACCTGGACGGACATCGGGGCCCACGCCTTCACGACGAGGATGCGCGCGGCGGTGGAGCCCGCGCTGCCATGGGCGGTGGCCCTGTGGCTCGGCGGCGTCCTGCTACTGTCGGCGCGCCTGGCGTCGGGGTTGCTGGCGACGTGGCGGCTGGCGATCGCGGGCACGCGGCCCGTCCCCGAGGCCTGGCGGCAGGCGCTGGCCCGTCTCGCGACGCGGCTGCGCGTCAGCCGGCCCGTGCGGCTGGTCGCGTCAGCGTTGATCCGCGTGCCCGCAGTCATCGGCTGGTGGCGGCCCGTGATTCTCATCCCGGTGAGCGTGCTGACCGGCAGCGGCCTCACGCCGCTGCAGCTCGACGCGCTGCTGGCCCACGAGCTGGCTCACGTGCGGCGGCACGACTACCTCGTGAACCTGCTGCAATCGATGATCGAGACGCTCCTCTTCTACCACCCCGCGGCGTGGTGGGTCTCGGCGCGCGTGCGCGAGGAGCGCGAGCATTGCTGCGACGACCTGGCGGTCGCCGCCTGTGGCGACGCGCGTGTCTACGCGACGGCCCTGCTTGGCATGGAGCAACTGCGCGGGGCACCGCCGCTCGCTGTCGCTGCGAGCGGCGGCTCGCTGGTCGGCCGCGTCCGCCGCCTCCTGCTGCCGGCGGCGGGCGATGCCTTCCCACGCTGGCGCGCTGGCGTCCTAGGGGTGGGACTGGCGCTGGCTGTCGTGATCGGGGGCGGTTGGGGCCCGCCCCGCTCCGGGCCGGTTGCGGTGGATTCGCTCATCGCGCTCGCGACGAGGTCCCACGATCCCGAGGTGCGCCACAATGCCGTGAAGGAGCTACGCCGAGCGAGGGATGCGCGGACCCGGGCGACCCTCATTGCCCTCGCCCGGAGTGATCCCGACGACGACGTGCGGGACGAGGCCGTCGAGAGCCTCGGCGCGGCCTTCCCCGATGCCCAGACCGTGCGCGTGCTCGCGGCGATCGCGCGGCGCGATCCAAATGAGCAGGTCATGCGCGAAGCGGTCGAGACGCTCGGCAGGATGAAGAACAGCGCCGGTCTGCCGGTGGTGATCGACATCGCGCGCACGCACCCGGACCCTACGGTGCGGCGCGAGGCGGTCAAGAGCATCCGCGACGAAGCGCCGCGGGCTGCCGCCGTGCTGGTCCTCCGCGAAATCGCGCGCCGCGACCGAGACCCCGACGTGCACCGCAAGGCGGTGCGGGCGCTGGCGAAGGTGGCGAGCGTTAGCTCAGCAGCCGGCGGATCTCGTCCAGCTCCTCCGGCGTCGCGGGGCGCGTAGACAGCGCCTGCAACACCAGCTCCAGCGCCGCCCTCCGCGGCGCCGCAGTCACACGCTCCGTGAGCTGGGCGGCTTCGTCCACCAGCGGGCGCGCGGCGGCAGCCGTGTCGCGTCTAAGCAGGCGCGACGCGAAATGGAGTAGCGCGGCCGCCCGGTGCCACCGGAGCGCGCGCGGGTCAACCAGCCCTCGAGTCTCCGTCAGAAACGCCTCTTCCGCCCGCGACGCCTCGCCGGCCGCCTCGTCGTGCCGCCGCAGTCGCGTGAGGGTCGCCAGGAACACGGCGGCGTCGAGCTCGACCGGCCCCTGTCCGAATCGCTGCCAGTCGATCACACCGGGCACCCCGGGCGCGCCGGGCTCGTCGCCCAAATCGAGGATATGGCGGGCGTAGAGCGTGCCGTGCACGAGCCGCGGGGTGCTCTCGGATGGCGGCTGGCGCGCCAATGCGACGGCGACGGCCTTGGCGGCGGCGCCGAGCACTCGATCCGCACCGGCGAGCTGGGCCACCGATTTCCCCGCCTGCAGCAGCACCTGGGCGACGCCGACGGTCGGGCCCAGCTTGACCGGGGCGGACGCGGCGCTCCAGAGCCAGCGGGCAGCCATCGCCCCGGCTCGCCGCCCCTGCCCCTGCCTGATCAGCTGCCTCGCGGGAGGCCCCTCCAGCCAGCCGAGGGCCAGGACCTGGAGCGACGGCTCCCAGGCGAGCAGGGGCGGGACGCGCGCCCCCGCACGGCCACCCTCCCCGAACCCGGCGGCGGCGAGGGCCTGGTACAACGCGGCCTCCGGCTCCGCATCGTGTGCGTAGGCCTTGAGCGCGAAGCGCCGCCGCCCCGACCGCACCTCGAGCGTCGCCCGCGACCCCGGCGTGTAACCGACCAGGCGGATCGCCTCGGGCCCACCGCCGAGCTCGAGGGCCGGGACGACACGCCCCAAGCCGACTGTGCGAATCGCGAGGAGTCCCGGCAGCGCGGGGTCGTCAGGAAGCTCGGTCGTCGGCTTCATCGAGCAGAGTCGTCGGGCAGATCGATGGTGGGGTTCATCGGAGTGTCCCGGCTGCCGTGCGGTGCGCCGCGGCGACGGCCGCCGCGACCTTTTCGGGCCAGCGTGGCTCCTGGCGCTTGAAGATGCCGCCCGCCACCTCGACGAGTGCGCCGACGCAATGCAGCTGAAATTGCGGGCGCCACGCCGGCGGGACGTGGGCGAAGTATTCGTCGACGAACACCTCCGCGGCACGACGTGCCTCGTCGGCCGGCAGCGCGTCCAGACCGACCCGGGCCGTGATGTGCGCAACCAGGTGCGCGGGGTCCCTCACGGGGTCGCCGAGGACGACCGAGTCGAGATCGATGAAGATCACCTGGTCGCCCGACAGGAAAATGTGGTCGGTCTTCAGGTCCCGATGGATCGGGGCCGGTGGTACGTCGGTGAGGCCGGCCTCGATCGCCACCGTGAGCGCCTCGACCTGCGCACGCAGCTCCGGACAGGCCCACTGCACGAGACTCGCCGCCCGGTTCACGTCAGCGAGCTGGTCGGCGAGGCAATGGTGCTCGGTGAGCGGCACGTCCGCTTGATTGAAGGCCGCCACGGCCCGGGCAACCGCGCGCAGCGCCGCGCGCCAGTCGCCGCCGTGCAGCAGCATCTGCTGCAGCGCCGTGCCCTGCGCCTCCTCTAGGGCGAGCGTGCGCAGCTCGGGCACATAGGCGATGGGCCGCACCACGTCGTACGGCCCGCCGCCCGCCCGCGCTTTGTCGGTCAGGGCCCGCAGCAGGTGGAACGTCTGCGCCCCACGCTCGTTGCGATAGACCTTGAGGTAGCAGCGGCGGGTCTCGTCCTTCCCTGTCAGCCGGTCGCGCGCCCGCAGCGTGTACCGGAGCGCTGCGCCTAGCTCCGTCCGGTAGCGCATCGGCTCGATGGTCCATTGTTCGGCGCGCCAGCGGCCCGGCTCGAGACCGGCCAAGAGCAGCGGCTCGAGCTGGCGCAGGGCGCCGCCCAGCACGAGCCGCAGATTCCCCAGCTTGCGGTCATAGGGGAAGACCTGCACCAGCATCTGCAGGTCGGGGATGAAGCCCACCGGCTCGAACGCGAGCCACTGCTCCGGAATCTCCGGGGGCGGATCCGCGGCGCGCAGCTCCCGCCACAATCGCTCGGCCTCGCCGGCCGCGGCGTACACCAGGCCGGTCACCCACTGGTCCCAGCGGCGACCGCTGCTCGAATCGGCGACGCGGAGCGTGTATTGCAGGACGCAGCGCGACGTGGACTGGCGGCACCGAAATCGGAAGGGGATACACTCCTCGATGCGGTAGGCTTTCCCCGAGACCGCCTTCAGATGTCGGCGGAACACCTGGAGCATGAGCCGGGGATCGCTGGCGGTCTCGAGCTGCGGGAAATCCGGGTCCCGAGGGAAGCCGTCCAGGCAGACGGCTGCGGGGAGCGCCTGTTTTCGCACGGGTGCCGACTCCTCCGTCAGGTCGAGAGGCTCGCGGCCGGCTGCTGCAGATCGAGCGTGTACATCTGCCGGTACCGCGGGTTCCCGGCCAGCAGCGCGGTGTGGGTGCCGCAGCCGATGACCCGTCCTTCCTCCAGAACCAGGACGGCATCGGCGTCCGCAATCGACTGCAGGTCGTGGGTGATCATGAGGCAGGTCTTGCCGGCCATCAGCCGATCGAGTGCCTCGCGCACGTTCGCTTCGCTCTCGGCGTCGAGGCCCGTCATCGGCTCGTCCAGAATGAGGATGGGGGCGTTGCGAATGAGCGCGCGCGCAATCGCGATCCGCTGGCGCTGCCCGCCCGAGAGGGTCGCGCCCCGCTCGCCGATGACGGCGTCATATTCGTCTTCCAGCTCCCGGATGAACTCGTCGGCGTTTGCCGCTCTGGCCGCCGCGATGATCTCCTCCAGGTCCGCGTCGGGTCTGCCATAGGCGATGTTCTCCCGGATGGTGGCTCCGAACAGAATCGATTGCTGGAGCACGAGCCCGATCTGGCGGCGCAGGGACTCCCGCCGATAGTGCCGGATGTCGACCCCGTCGATGAGAATGACCCCCTCGTGCGCTTCGTAGAGACGCAAGATCAGGCTGACGATGGTGGACTTCCCCGCCCCCGACGCACCCACTAGGGCCAGCCGCTGCCCCGGCGACACAGCAAACGAAACGTGCCGCAGCACGTCCCGGCCGTCGCCGTAATCGAAGGACACGTTCCGGAACACGATCTCTCCGCGGAACGGGGCGGCCTCGATGGCATCGGGGCGATCCTGGATTTCGGGCTCGATGTCCAGGACCTCGGACAGCCGCTCCGCGCTGGCCATGGCCTTGGAGAAGTCGGTTGAGAGCTTGGCCAGACCCTTCAGCGGCTTGTACATGTTGGTGAGGTACGCGACGACGAGCACGAGCTCGCCGGGCAGCATCCTGCCGTTCATGACCTCCAGCGCCCCGAACAGCACCGCCGCCGCGGTCCCCAGCGCGGTGATGATTTCCGATGACCGGGTTGCCGCGGCCTCCAGGCGGGCGATACGGATGCTTTCCCGCAGCGTCTCGCCCGTCACCGCGTCGAACCGCTCTTCCTCGTGTTTCTCTCGGGCGAAGGCCTGCACCAGGGGAATCGCCGAGAGTACCTCGCTCATGCGCGACGCCACCTGACCTTCTTGCCTTTTCTGCTTCTTGGCGGAGGCCTTGGTCTTGCGATAGAGATGCAGCAGGCTGTAACCCAGGAACGGCAGGGTCCCCAAGGCGATCAAGCCGACCTTCCAATTCATCGCGAACATGATCGCGAACATCCCGACCACGGTCAGCAGCTGTGCGGAGAATTTGAGGATCGACTCCGCGAACACGTTCTTGAGGGTGTTCGTGTCCGTGCCGATCCTGGTCAGCAGGTCCCCCGTCCGCGCCTGGTTATGGAAGGACAGCGACAGTCGTTGCAAATGCGCGAACAGCTCCCGGCGCAGCGCGTACACGGTGGTGTAGCCGATGGACGAGGTGATAAAGATCTGGGCGTACGAGAACAGCCCGCCAAACCCCGCGATCAGGACGATCGCGCAGGACGCTCCCACGAGGAGGGGAACCTGGCCGCTCGGGAGGAGATCCCGGACAAAGGGCAAGAGATGCGGCAGTGGGTTCTGCAGGATGCCGTGATCGATGATGATCTTGAGGGGCCACGGCTTCAGCAGCTCCGTGGCCGCAACGCCCACGGTACACACAGCGGCCAAGAGCAAGCGCCCTCTGACCTGGCGCAGGTGGGCCCAGAAGATCTGGCGGAACCGCGTGCGTTTCCCGCGTCGCATGGCTAGAGCATGCTCGCCAGCAGGCCGATCGCTTCGGCCTGTCGCTGCCGGATCGCCTCGGCCTCCGGGTGGCGAGTCCGGTCGAAGGTCAGAGAGTGGATCTTCCGCACGAGCGCGATCCGCTCGTACCAGGCGACTCGCTCCGCCAAACCTGGATCGTCGTGGGAGGAACGCCGGTAGGCATCGAGGATCGTGGCGCGCGCCGCGGCGAAGTCCGGCAGCTTGCCCGGCTTGCGCAGGGTGAGCCGACGCAGCTGGGTCAGCAGATTGCCGAGGTCCAGGGCCGGATCACCACGGGTGCAATCGTCGAAGTCGAGGAAGACGATGGTGCCGGCGTTCCACCGCAGCTGCACCAGGCCCAGGTCGCCGTGCAGAAACGACGGCGTGGTCGGCGGCGGCGACGCTTCACGCTCCAGCCAGGCAAGCAACCGTCCCAAGGACGCCGCTTCCGCGGGAAACCGGCCGCACAGCTCCACGATCCTTCCTTGCAGGTCGGCGAGCACGGCGGCAGGATCCGTCACCGTCGCCGGCGTAACGGGCGCGGCATGCAGGGCGGCCAGCGCGCGTCCCATCGCGGCCAGCACGTGGGCGCCCTCTGCCGCGATCGCCTTGACGACCGACTCGCCCGGCTCGTAGCTGAGGAGGAGCAGGCAATGAGGGGGGTGGTAGGCGAGGACGCCCGGAGCCACGAAGCCGCCGCGGGCGCCACAACCGGAGGCGGTCAGCCCTCGCAGCGTCGTCGCGACGCAGCAGGCGTCTTCGTCGCTCTCGTAGAATTTCCCTACCCACTGGTAGTGTTGTACCTCAGCGCCAGCGGCCACGCGGGCCTGGACGTCGTACCGCACCACGCGGTGTTTCCCGCGCTTGGAGAGGGGGTGCGCGCTCCAGGTCTCGACCGTTCCGTCGGCGCCGTGAACCGCGCGGAGCGCCGCCGCCAGGGCGGCTCCAAGGTCCGCAGCACTCAGGGTCGTGGGCGGGGGATTCATCGGGGTTGCCCCGAGGGCACCGCGTCCTCGAGTGCCGCCCGCGCCCGCGCGGCGAGCTGAGGCGCGAGCTGCACCCAGTCGGGCGTCTGTTTGCGATAGACCGTGTAGATCTTGCGCACGAGCGTGAGGCCTTGATAGAACGACACGTTGCGTGGGCATACCTGGGGCATCGCGGCCAGGTAGGCGTCCCGGAAGCAGGCGACCCAGTCGTCCGCGTGCGCCGGCAGCGTGCGATCCCACAAGCACCGTCGCTCGAGTTGCGCTAGAAAATGGCCGGCGTCGTATGCCGGGTCGGCGTACCCGAACATGTCCAGGTCGAGCAGGACAAGGCGATCGCCCGTCCAGAGGAACTGCCCCGCAGCCAGGTCGCCGTGGACCGGCACGGGCTCGGCCGGATCGAGCAGGGTCGCCGCGTCCTGGATCGCCGCCAGGAGTGGTTCGATGATTGCGGTCGTCTCGGGCCAGCGGCGCCGCAGACGGTCGCACCGTCCCCGCGTCTCGGCGACGAACATCTGGGCCGTCGTGGGTGGCTCCGGAACGACGGGCAGGCGGTGCAGGGTCGCCGCCAGGCGGGCCGCCCGGCGCAGGAGTTCCGGCTTTCGATCGTCAACGATCTCGGACAAAAACGCCCCATCCACCCATGGGAATACCAGCGCGCGCGCGCTCGAGACGTAGCGCGTGGGCAGGCACGGTCCGTCGTGGTTCGGCTGCAGCTGGACCGCCAGAGCCTGCGAATGCGCCCACACCTGCCGTCCGAAGTCATCCGCATATACCTTCACCGCGTAGGCGCGCTCTTGCCCGGTGTGTGAGCGCACCAGGACCCGGAGCACGAAGCGGTCGGAATGCGCGCTTTGCAGGGCACAGGCCGTATCGGCCGCCCGAAAGTCCGCCGGCAGCGCGGGCCCGAGGATCTCGAGCGCTGGCCCCGGTTGCTCGAGACGAGCCAACTGGGCGCGCACCGCGGCGCGTTGCGCCGGCGTGGGCTTGAACCGGATGCGCATCAGTCGCCACCGAGCCAGCGCGAGAGGTACGCGGTGAGCCGAGTGGCTCCGTCGAACGACGGAATGATCTGGGCCACAAGTCGCGCGTGCGCTTGCCGATCGCACCGCAGCGCCCACTCCAGGGCCTCGGCGAGACCCGGGCCGGTCAAGTCCTTGGGGTGAATGCACTGGGCCAGCCCACGCGCGGCCAGCGTTTCGGCGCGGATCTGCTGCTCGACCTTATGCGTGGCTCGGGGCACGATCACCAGGGGTCGCGCCATGGCAAGGGCTTCGCACACGCTGTTGTAGCCACCCATGCTCACCACGGCGTCGGCTGCAGCCATGAGTTCGAAGGTGTCGGCGCCCGCCACCACGCGACAAGTGGATGTGGCTCGTGCCTGCAGCATCGCTTGCTGAGTGGCCGGCATGAACGGCCCCGTCACCAGGATCGCGTACAGCTCGGGAATCGTCGCCTGCAACCGCTCCAGGGCTTCCCGTGCGGCGGCCAGCACCGGATACCCGTCGCTGCCACTCCCCACCGTAGCGAGCACGAATGGGGCGTTCGGTGGCAGTCCCAGGCGCCGGCGCACCACACCAAGATCAACCGCGGGCCGAGCGCGCACGACGTACCCGCAGTAATGGAGCTTGGATTGGACCGATGCCGGGATGGCATAG
>QHTY01000106.1:6874-10285 GCA_003220985.1 Gemmatimonadota bacterium | reverse complement strand
ACTTGTCAGAAACGGTGCCGGGGCAGCCGTGCCGACGGCTTGAAAGGCAGCCGCCGGGGCGACCGGCGGGCCTTGCTCGGCGCAGCCGAATGCGAGAGCGCCGCCCAGTAGACCGACGATTGAGAGTTGTTTCGTCACCATACACCACCTCCCGTGCTTGGCTCACGAACCGCTACGCGTGCCCCGCCCACTGCGTCTCGCCCGGCGTGTACGGCACGCACGGATCGAACCGCCCCGGGGTCTCCCGATACCGCATCGCCTGCGTGCAGCCGATCTCCGACGTGAAATAGCCGAGCAGCGCCAGCTCCTTCATCTGCCGGAAGTAATGCGGGGGCGCGCCCTGGGCCCGTGTATCCGTGTACGTTTTCTGCTCGCGGTCGAGCTGCTCGAGCTTGGCCAGCCGCTGCGCCGGTGTCGCCGCCATGAACGCGGCGTCGTTCAGCTTCTGCATGCCGTCGCGGAAAACGCCCTGCTGCCGCTCGTCGTACGTATCGGTCACCATCAGCGCCATGAACGCCCCGGTGTGCGCCGCCTTGGCGCCTGGCGTCTTGGTCTCGGGAAGGATCGTGTCCGCAACTTCGTCGAGGAGGGCAATGTCCTGCGCCGTGAATGTCCCGACCTGGCGCACCGTTGCCGCTCGCGCGTGCGCGCGTTCGACCGCGCTGAACAGCGTGCCGCCGCCCGCGAGCGCGACGCCGCCGAGTAGTGCGGTGACACGCCGAATCGCCTCGCGGCGATCGATCGTGTTCCCCCTCTCCGATACGGAGAGGGGGACAGGGGGTGAGGACTGTGGAGTCTCAGACATGGTAGCCCCTTAGATGTTCCGGCGCTTCAGCTCGCTGACGGCGAAGTCCGCCGCGCGGGCCGTGAGAGCCATGTAGGTGAGCGATGGGTTCGGACACGCCGTCGACGCCATGCAGGAGCCGTCCGTCACGAAGACGTTCGGCGCGTCCCACACCTGGTTGTGAGCGTTGAGGACCGATGTCTTGGGATCCCGGCCCATCCGCGCCGTCCCCATCTCATGGATCCCCATCCCCGGCCAGTACCCGTTGTCGTACGTGCGGACGTCTTTCACCCCCGCGGCATCGAGCATCTCGGCCATGTCGTTCATCATGTCCTTGCGCATCAGGCGCTCGTTCTCGCCGGTGGCGCAGTCAATCGCGAGCACCGGGAGTCCCCATTTGTCCTTCTTGTTCGTATCGATGGTGACCCGGTTCGCTGGATTGGGCAGCATCTCGCCGAACGCGGTGCCGCCGATCGACCACGATCCGGGCTGTGCCGCCGCGTCCTTGAACGCAGCGCCCACGCCCAGCTCGGCCACCGCGCGCGACCACCCCGAACGGCTGGCGCCGCCCTGGTAGCCGAAGCCGCGCAGGTATTCCCGCTTGTCGCCGAACAGATTGCGATAGCGCGGGATGTAGAAGCCCGTGGGGCGCCGGCCGTAATAGTATTTGTCGTCGAGCCCATTGATCGTGCCGGATGCGCCCGCACGGAAGTGATGATCCATCAGATTGCGCCCGAGCGCGTCGGAGCTCGAGCCGAGGCCGCCGGGCCAGACGTCGGTCGCGGAGCGGAGCAGCAGCCACGTGGAATTCAGCGTGGACGCACAGAGGAAGACGACTTTCGCGGTGTAGTCGGTGGTCTGATTCGTGACCGCATCGAGCACGCGCACACCCGTCGCGCGCTTCTTGTTCTTGTCGTACAGCACTTCGGTGACGATCGCGAAGGGCTTCAGCGTCAGTCGTCCAGTCGCCATGGCCGCCGGCAACGTCGAGGACTGGGTGCTGAAGTACCCACCGAACGGGCAACCAAGCCAGCACGCGTTGCGATACTGACATTGAGAGCGTCCTGGCAGTGGTCGAGTGAGGTTCGCGGTGCGACCGGGGATGATCCTGCGCCTGCCGTCGAAATGCTGCTTGAGCCGGCCGGCGATCAACTCCTCGCCGCAGTTGAGCGGCATCGCGGGCTGGAACTGCCCGTCCGGCAACTGCGGCATCCCTTCCACCGACCCGGAGATGCCGGCGTGCCGTTCGACGTAATCGTACCAGGGCGCGATGTCGGCGTAGCGAATCGGCCAATCGATCGCGATTCCGTCCTTGGCGTTCGCCTCGAAGTCGAAGTCGCTCCAGCGATAGCTCTGGCGGCCCCACATCAGCGAGCGGCCGCCGACGTGGTACCCGCGGTACCAGTCGAACCGCTTCACCTCGGTGTACGGCGACTCCCGTTCGTCAACCCAGTAGTCCACGTTCGTTTCGTTGAGCGGATAGTCCCGTTTCAAGACCGGGTAGGCCAGCTCCATCGCCTTCGTGCGTCTGCCGCGATGGGGATAGTCCCACGGCGCCTTGGTGGCGTTCACGTAGTCTTTGATGTGCTCGATGTTCTTGCCGCGCTCGAGCAGCAGGACCTGCAGGCCCTTTTCGGTCAGCTCCTTGGCGGCCCAGCCGCCGGAGATCCCCGACCCTACGACAATCGCATCATAGTTCTGAGACTGCACGGTTCCTCCATCAGGCAGCGAGGGTTCTGATTTCCCGCAGCACCAGCTCGATCTCTTCCAGCTTGTTCATGATACCCGCGGAGACGCGGGCGTACGAGACCTTGTAGGGTGATGTTGTCGTGCGAATCTTCTTCTCCGCAAGGCGCGCCACGACCTGACCCGGAGTCATACCCCGCACCTCGAAACAGGAGATCCCGCCCGAGAGCGCCGGATCGCGCGGCGTGTGCATGGTGAGGCCCGGAATGCCGGCCGCCCCTGCCCGGAACGCCGCGTTCAATTCTGCAATGCGCGCTGCGATTCGGTCGCGGCCGATCGCGCGATGCAGCTCGACGGCGGCAGGGACGGCAAGCAGGTGCTCGTAGGCGAGGAACCCGCCCGGCGAGACAAATGATGCCTGAGTCGGTGGTAATTCCGCGCGATCGGCCCATGCCCCGAACGTCGTGTCGATCCCGTCCGGATCGAAGCTCGGGATCGTCGGCCGCAGCTCGGGCCAGGCATCGGCGCGGCCCCACAGGAACCCGGTGCCGCGCGGCGCGAACAGCCACTTGTGTGTGCCGCTCGCGAAGAAGTCGGCGCCGAGTCGCGCGACGTCCACATCCTGGTTCCCGAAGCCATGCACCCCGTCCACGATCAGCAGGCAGCGATCCGCGCTCGCCCGTCCGCGATTGGCGCGCGCCACGACCTCCGCGATGCGCGCGATGGGGAGCTTCACACCACTCGACGAATGCACCCAGGTCACACCCACCGCGCGGGTCTTGGCGGTGATCGCACGGCCGATGCGGTCTACAATCTGGTCCGCATTGGCAAGAGCCCCGCTGTCGTACAACGGAATGTACCGGACGCTCGCGCCTGAGCGCGCGGCCGAAAAACGGATCGACTCGTGATGCGAGTAGTGGTCGTGCTCACTGGTCAGGATT
>QHTY01000106.1:5628-6852 GCA_003220985.1 Gemmatimonadota bacterium | reverse complement strand
GATCTCCGTCGGAGTCCCACCCGTATAGTCGGCGAGCGCGCGCTTGACCGCCGCGAAGGGGCGTCCTTCCGCGTCGGTGAAAGCCGCGATCTCGATCCACATCGCGTCGGAATCGAGCTTCCTCCGGAAATGGTCGATCGCGTCGGCGACGGGTTTGGGATGAGAGACGAACAGGAAGCTCGACAGGTGCGTCCAGTCAGGGGCCAGCGGAAAGAGGTCGCGAATCGCGAGCCAATCGGGTTCTCCACTCAGGCCGCGAAGCCGCTGCCTCGGCGCCAGTGCCTCGAAGCGCTGGATACGACCCACTGAAGGGAGGAGCGAGGCAGCGACGAGCGACTTGAGGAGTTGGCGGCGTGGCAGGGTCATGTGAGCTCCTTGAGTCCCTTTAAGATGAGCCGGCGAAAGATGGTGTCCACCTCCCCGAGGGCGAGTTTCCCGCCGTGATCCAGCCACCAGGTGAGAACGGCCATGAACGCGCCGGCCATGTACTCCGCTGCCAGGTGCCGTTCCTCCACGGTCCCCTTGAATCCCAGCGCCTGGACGTCGCGCAGCGCCAGGTCCGCAATCGTGCGGTGGATCCGTCGTAAAACGAAGGCTCCCCGCTCGTGCCCGACGATGGCCTGATACAACCGGAGATGGCTGTGCGCGTGCTCGAGCATCGGCAGGCTGAAGCCGAGGGTTGGAGACTGCCGCTGCCGTTCCGCCAGCATGTTGCGGAGGTCCTCGAGCCGGCTCGTGAGCAGCGTCTCTTTGTCCGCAAAATGCGCATAGAAGGTCGCGCGACCCACGTTAGCGCGATCGATGATGTCCTGGACGGTCGTCTCCTCGTACCCCTTCTCGGTCATCAGTGCGAGGAGCGCCTCCTGTAACAGCGCCCGCGTCCGTTGCACCCGCCGATCCATCCGAGGTTTCCGCACAAATCGCTCCACGATGTTCAGTATCGAACGAAACGGGCCGCCGTGTCGCTGGCGGCGGTGAAATATTAGACACAATGTTCTATTACGAACAGTATGTCAATAACCGAATACGCTGTTCGAGACAGCACATCCCAGGAGACAGCCATGCACACCGCCGCGCGCCGTTCCCTGCTGAGCATCGTCGTGACCGCCGCCTTTATCACGATCAACCACGTCTACACCCTCGGATCGGCGGCGCTGGCCCTCGGCGCGGTGCTGGTCCTGGTCCCGACGACCCTGTTGCTGTGGTACCGCAAGACGAAAAGCC
>QHTY01000106.1:5147-5604 GCA_003220985.1 Gemmatimonadota bacterium | reverse complement strand
CGTCTGGATCGTGGCCGGTTTCGGGATTGCTAAGGGATTCTGGGGCGGATTGCTGCGTCTCTTCATCGGCACAGGACTCGCATCAGTCTCGACGTCCTATCCGAAGCCCTCGATCGGCTCTTATGCATTCGAGGCGAGTGGTCTGCTGATGTTTGTCGGCAGTCTGTTCGTCGCCTACACCGCGTGGCGACTCATCGAGGCACGCCGTGGAATCGCCCGCTCACCGGCGTACCCCGTCATCGCGATGGCTGCGGTCCTGGCCGTGCTCGGCACCGGGTTCGTCTGGAACACAAAGGATCGCTGGTCCCCGCCGGCTGATGGAGTCGTTCGAGTCGGCGTGATCGTACCCAGGAGCGGACCCTATGCCATTCTGGGTGGGTCTTTCCTGAAGGCGGTCGAGATGGCCACAGAGGACCTGCGCAACACGCGATACCAGTATCGGCTGATCACGGTCGAC
>QHTY01000106.1:3186-4957 GCA_003220985.1 Gemmatimonadota bacterium | reverse complement strand
GCAACGCCGCGGGATCCGGCGCGTCGCTCTGCTGTCGCAGAACTATCCGAGCATTCACAACCACGTGCGGGCGCTCAAGGCCGAGGCGGCACGCGCCGGACTGCCGATCAGCTATGAGACGGAGTTCACCGACTCGGTGACCGATTTCCGTCCGCTCATCGCGGCCGCGCGCGCGTCCCAACCCGACGTGTATTACGTCGAGGCGTTGAGCCCCCAGCTCGACCTGCTCGCGGGGCAGCTGCGGGATGCAAGAATCGCCACCATCGCGTCGGTGGTCGCGCCGTCCCTGAGCCAGCACCCCGAGCTGTGGGAAGGATCGTGGTACACCGACAGCAACCTGCGGGACTTCGGCTTCAAGACGCGGTTCGAGCAGAAGTATCCGGGAATGCTGTTCGCCACGCACATGATGCCCTATGCCTACGATGACTTCAATCTGATCGTGCAGGCATTTGAGCGTGGCGAAAACCCCGCCGTGTACCTGCGCAACGTGACGCGTTACGAAGGGACCGCTGGAACGATCACGCGCGCCCCGGGGAGCGGCAACTTCCAATCGGCGCCGGCGGTCTGGACGATCCGCAACGGCAAGCCGGCGTTGTACAACTGACAAGGAGCGACCATGTCAAAGCTGCTGGGCGGGGCGTACGTGATCGTGGACCGCAATCAACCCACGGGGAGCACGGATACGCCCAGCGGCTTCCTGCATTGAGACTCGGAGTGGAGCAGAGACGAGACCCCGGGGCCGGATGGGCCCGGGGTCTCGCTGTTGGTATCAGGGCTTGGTATTCGCGTCCTTCAGGCGCGTCGTGGCGAGGTACGTGACCGTGTCCCAGGCGTTGTGAATCCCGATGAACAACAACAGCAACGACACGGTGGCGATGAGGAAGAGCGCCCACGTCTGCTCGTGCGATAGCCCGGCCGCGCCAACGAACAACATCGCGTATGCGAGCATCGGCAGGAACAAATGCCACACCCAATCCTCGAGGACGGGCTTGTATCCAGTCTGACGGAGCATGCGCCGCAAGACGACGAGCACGTAGACGACGCCGGCAATGGCGGTAGCGCCGAGGACATGCGCCGGATCGCGGAACCGCTGCCATGGCGCAGTGAGGATCGCGGAAAGAAACAGCACCGCAACGAAATGGAGCACGTTCGGAGTCCCGAAGGCGTTGAGCGTCTCCGGTGTGCGCGGGACGTTCGAGTCCGCGACCAGGGTGATCACGACGAACATGAGACCCGTGAGGGCCGCCCCGGAGGAGCCAACGATGACGTAGAAGGTCTCCCACTGCGACAGAACGACGTGTGCCGATGGTTCCATAGTTAACGCACCTGGAAGGTCAACGTAGCCCACTTCGATTCGTAGTTCACGCTATCTCCGCTGACCGGGGTCATGTGAATGAACTTGATGTACCACTTTCCGGGCGCGCGCAACGCGAACCGCGCGACGCGCCACTACGATTTGCTTCCGCATCAAGCTCCTCAGGTTTAGACTTCGGTCGTGACGCTTCGGCAGATGCTCGCCAGCGGTGCAGTGGCGCTCATTCTACACCTCGGGTTCGTGGCCCGGGAATCCCGCTGCGTGCCTGGTCATGAGCCCAGCCAACACTCTCCCGCTCCGGCCCACCATCACCAGCAGCAGGAGCATTCAGACAAGGCGTCGACACCGCCGGTGCCGATCTGCTGCCAGGCACTCACATCTTGCTCCCTAACTGTCGACGTGGCCAGACCTGACACAGCGGCACTGTGGGGCTCGACGTTCAGCCGTTACAGCGCG
>QHTY01000106.1:0-3147 GCA_003220985.1 Gemmatimonadota bacterium | reverse complement strand
CCGCCCAGAGCCTAGCTCGAGACGATAGACGTGTCCCGTGCGCGGCGAGGTCTCCCTCGCTGCAGACTTCGACTTTGGGCTTCTGGATAAGAGGCTGATCATGCTCGCGGTTCTTGCTTTGCTTGCAGCGCTTCAGCACCGCATGACACAGCAGCAACCTGGGATGGCGATGAACATGAACGACCCGCTCGGCATTTCGATGGAGCGGATGGGCTCGGGGACCACATGGATTCCCGACGCGGTTCCCCTTCCGGCGCGTCACTTCATGACTGGCTCGTGGCTCATTATGCTGCATGGGTTCGGCTTCGTGCAGTACGACAAACAAGGTGGACCCCGCGGCGACGACCAGTTCGGCTCACTCAACTGGGCGATGCTGATGGCGAGCCGCGATCTCTTCGGCGGCCGCTTTCAGGCGAGAACGATGCTCAGCCTCGACCCGGCGACCGTCACCAATCGAGGTTACCCGCTGCTTCTCCAAAGCGGTGAGAGCTACCGGGGCCAGCCCCTGCATGACCGGCAGCACCCCCATGATGTCTGGATGGAGCTGGCGGCGATGTATGAGCGCGCGCTCTCGCCCAGCATCGGCATCACGGCGTACGTCGCTCCATCCGGCGAGCCGGCACTCGGCCCGGTGGCGTTCATGCACCGCCCGTCTGCAATGGACAATCCGGTCGCGCCGCTCGGCCATCACTGGCAGGATGCCACGCACATCAGCTTCGGCGTGCTCACCGCCGGCATCTTCGGGCACCACTGGAAGCTCGAAGGCTCGGTTTTCAACGGTCGCGAGCCGAATGAGGAGCGGTGGGGGGTCGATCCCATCCGGCTCGACTCGTACTCCGGCCGATTCAGCGCGCACCTCGATTCGAATTGGACGGTGTCGGCTGGATACGGATACCTGAAGAGTCCAGAGGCGCTGCATCCGGGCGAGTCGGTGCATCGCATCACCGCGTCGGTGCTGCATGGCCGCAGGATCAGGCGCGACGGTCAGCTCGCGACCACGATCGTCTGGGGAGCGAATCGCAAGGTGGGAGCGACCGCGCAGGCGGCGCTCGTCGAGGCCGAAGCGATCGTGGATCGACGCAACACGATCTACGGGCGGATCGAGCTAACGCAGAAAACCGCCGAAGACCTGGTGATCGGCAGCTTCGCGCCCCAGACGAAATTCAACGTCGCCGCCGTCTCGGCAGGATACATCCGCGACCTCGTGCGCGGCTCGGCGACGACCTTTGGTGTCGGACTGCAGGCAACCGTGAACGCCGTCCCATCAGCGCTCGAATCGATTTACGGATCGCGGACACCGTTCGGAGCCACGGTGTTCGTGCGGCTCCGCCCGATCCATGCGCCGCATCCCGCCGCTGGTATGTCCATGCCGAATCAACACTGAAAGGAAAACCCATGGTCGCATTCATACTGGTCTATCAGTTCCAACTCACATGAGCCATCCCGGGCATCAACACACCGTCCATCACGACGGTCCGCACGGCCAGCAGGCGGCCCCCGCTCGCGCGCCAACACCGCACGCGCATGACGCTCATGCCGGACACTCGCCTCGCATGTTCCGCGACCGCTTCTGGATCTCGGCCATGCTCACCGTTCCGGCGGTGATCTGGTCCGGCCATATCGAAATGCTCCTGCGCTACCGGGCGCCGGCGGTGCCGGGAGCCAGCTGGATCCCGGCCGTGTTCGGTACGCTCGTCTTCCTGTACGGCGGTCGCGCGTTTCTCCAGGGCGCCTGGCGCGAGCTGCGGGCGCGTCTGCCTGGAATGATGACGCTCATCTCGCTGGCTATTACGGTCGCATTTGTCTTCTCCTGGATCGTGGAACTGAAGCTGATCCGCGCCGACGCGCTGTGGTGGGAGCTCGCGACGCTCGTGACGATCATGCTGCTCGGTCACTGGATCGAGATGCGGGCCATTCAGCGCGCGGAAGGTGCGCTCCAAGAGCTCGCGAAGCTGCTTCCAGCGACGGCTACGCGGATCACCGCAGGGCACGAGGAAGTGGTCGCGATCGGCGAGCTGCGGACCGGCGAAATCGTCCTCGTGCGGCCCGGAGAAAGCGTGCCCGTGGACGGTGTCGTGCGCAAAGGCGAGAGTGCGGTCAACGAGTCCCTGATCACGGGCGAGTCCCGACCGGTGCAGAAGCGCGAGGGCGATCAGGTGATCGCCGGGACGATCAATGGAGAAGGCTCGCTCCGGGTCGACGTGACGGGCACCGGCGAGAACACGAAGCTGTCGAAGATCATGCGCCTCGTGGCCAAGGCACAGCAATCGAAGTCCCGAACCCAGCATCTGGCCGATCGTGCGGCCCAGATGCTGACGGGCGTCGCGATCGCCGCCGCCCTGCTCACGATGGTGGTGTGGCAGCTGCTCGGAGCGCCCGTCGATTTCTCGATTGTTCGGGTCGTAACCGTCCTCGTAATCGCGTGCCCCCATGCCTTGGGGCTCGCCGTTCCCCTGGTAGTCGCGATTTCCACAACGCTCGGCGCCCGCGCCGGACTGCTCGTCCGCGATCGACGCGGCCTCGAGGAAGCGCGCCTGGTCGATACGGTGATCTTCGATAAGACCGGAACGCTGACATTGGGGGAATTTCGCGTCGTCGATGTCGCGGTGGTGGACGGCACGAGCGCGGAGGATGCGTTGCGCGTGGCCGCAGCGATCGAGAGTGAATCGGAGCATCCAATCGCGCGCGGCATTGTGAAGACCGCCGCGGAGCGGCGCCTCCAGGTCCCCGCCGCGCATGGTTTCCGCGCGCTGCCAGGAAAGGGCGTGGCCGCCACTGTCGAAGGCGTCGAGTATCGGCTGGGGGGACCGGCGTTGCTGAAGGCCGAGGACGGGCGGGTGCCGCCCGCACTCGCGGAGAAAGCGGACGCCGCGGCGCGCCGCGCCCAGTCGGCCATTTACTTGCTCCGCGACGGCGCGGCACTCGCCGTGTTTGCGGTGGCGGACGCAATTCGCCCGGAGAGCCGCGAAGCGATCGACGCGCTGCATCGCCGCGGCGTCGAAGTCGCGATGCTCACCGGCGACGCGCGTGCAGTCGCCGAGGCCGTCGCAACAGACCTCGGCATCGACACGGTGTTCGCGGAGGTTCTGCCCGAGGACAAACAATCGAAAGTGACGGAGTTGCAGAAACGCGGGCGGAAGGTCGCCA
>QHTY01000105.1 GCA_003220985.1 Gemmatimonadota bacterium | reverse complement strand
TCGGCGATCGAGAGCGGCAACGCGAGTCCTTCGCGCTTTCGGTCCTCGCTCAGGTAGCCGAATCCCTGATTCAGGCGCTGCGCGGCCGTGGCGCGCTGGACGGCGAGCGCGCGGCCCAACAGCGCGATGCGCCCCGACGCGCCAGCCTCAAGACCGAACAGTGCGCGCACCAGCTCCGTCCGGCCCGATCCCATCAGCCCCGCGATCCCGAGGATCTCGCCGCGCCGCAGCTCGAAGCTGGCTTCCTTCAATGCCGGCGGCGCGGCGACGTCCTGCACGGCGAGGATCACCTCGCCACCTGGTGCGCGGACGCGAATGGGAAACAGCCCGCCCATTTCGCGGCCCACCATCTGTGCGATCAGGTGCTCGCTCGTCGCTTGAGCGATATCGCCCGCGTCCACGCTCCGACCGTCGCGCAGCACGGTGTATCGGCCGGCGATCTCCCGCACTTCCTCGAGGAAATGGCTGATGTAGATCACCGCCATCCCGTGGGCGGCGAGGCCCCGGATCAGCTCGAACAGGCGATCCACATCCTCGCGCTGGAACCTGCTCGTCGGCTCGTCCATGAGGAGAATGCGCGCGTCCGCCGCCAGGGCGCGGCAGATCTCGACTACCTGCTGCGCGGCGATTGGGAGCGCGCCGACGCGCCGGTCAGGATGGAGGTCCGGGTGGCCGAAGTGCTCGAGCAGTGCCAGCGCCCGCCGCCGCGCCGCGTCTCCGTCGATCCACCCCCAGCGCGACGGCTCGATGCCGAGCAGGATGTTCTCGGCTACCGTGAGGTGGGGGCACAGCGAAAGCTCTTGATGAATCAGGGCGATGCCCCGGCGCCGCGCGTCCAGCGGCGAGTTGGGGGCGTACAGCCGTCCCTCGATCTCCATCTCGCCCCGATCGGCGCGGACGGCGCCGGCCAGGATATTCATGAGGGTGCTCTTGCCGGCGCCGTTCTCGCCGATCAGCGCGCGGACCTCGCCCGGCTCGAGCGTCAAGTCGACGCCATCGAGCGCGACGGTCGCGCCGAACCGCTTGGCGACGCCTCGGATCTTGAGCAGACTCATTGCTCGGTGAGATAACGCGCGATTGGCGGGTGGATGACCTCCTGCGTCGCCGCGGAGTCCAGATTCGCACCGGTGACGAGCATGACCCCCGTGTCAATGCGGCGCTCGACCGGCTTGCCGCGCAGGTAGTCGGCCATCGTTTTCACGCCGAGGTACCCCATGCGCATCGGGTTCTGCACCACGATGCCGTCGAGCTGCCGGGCTTTGATCGCGTCGAGCAGGATGGCGCTGGCATCGAATCCGACGAAGCGAATCTTGCCGGCGAGGCCGATGTCCTGCAACGCGAGGAGCATCCCGATCGTCGAGGACTCGTTCACCGTGAAGATGCCCTGCAGACCGCTACCGAAGCGATTGAGGAGATTCTCCGACGCCCGTTTGGCCGTCTCGCGCGTGGGACCGGCGTACTGGTCCGACGACACGACGCGAATCCCGGGATACTTCGTCTTGAGCTGCTCGAGAAAGCCGCGCTCGCGCTCCGTGGTGCTCGCCGATCCCTCGGCGTATCGCAGGAGCAGGACCGCGCCGCGGTTATTGAGGAGGACACCCAGGCGGTCGGCGGCCATCTGCCCGCCCTTGTAATTGTCGGTCGCGACGAAGCTGACGGTGGAATCGGTTTCGAGCCCCGAATCGATGATCACCGTGGGCACGCCGGCGCGCCGCGCTTCCTCGACCGGGCGCACCAGGGCGACGTTGTCGAGCGGTGCGAGCACGATGCCCTGGACCCCCTGGCTCAAGAACCCTTCCACGACCTGGACCTGCTGCTCGCGGTCGTCCTCGCGCAGCGGTCCCTTCCAGATGATCGTGACCGGCTGCCCCTGCGCCGACAGCTCCTGCGAGGCCTGGACGGCGCCGGCGTGGATGCTTTTCCAGAACTCGTGCGTCGTGCCCTTGGGGATCACCGCGATCGTGAGACCGTTGGCGCGTGAGCCGGACTTGCTGCAGGCAGCGATGCATAGCGCGGTCGCCAGGACGGCGAGAGCCTGCTTCATTGCGCTTCCTCCTCGAGCAGCAGGATGTGAACCACCTGGGGACCGTGCACGCCCACTACCAGCGTAAGCTCGATGTCCGAGGTCCGCGAGGGTCCGGTGATCAACGTGATGGTGTGGCTCGCGACGTCCACCCGGGCGAGCGCGTCCGCCAGCGACGCGCAGATGCAGCTCGTGGATAGGAGCGCCACATGCATCGGCGGCACGAGCGAGGCGAGCCGGCTCCGCTCCCGCGCCGACTCGAGCACAAGCGTGCCCGTCTCGGCGATTCCCCATTGTGCGGTGGTCACACCGGCATCGCAGGTGAACAGTTCATCACGCGTGAGACGGGTGAGGCGTTCCGGGAGGAGTCGCGCGACCAGGGGCGCGTCCGAGCCGGCCACGCGTCGGGCTCCCGCATCGCTCAGGATCCGGCGCAGGGCGCGCGCCGCCTCGACCTCGCCGCGCACGAGCGTCCACTGTGCGCCGACGGCGTCGAGCTGGGTGGTGAAACGCACGACGAGGTTGGGGACGTTGTCTGACGGGGACGGGGGAGGGGGGAGGGGTGGCACGGGCGCCAAGGGCGGGCTCGCGGCCAGGTTCTCGCGGATCGACTTGAGAATCTCCTCTCGGGCGGCGTTCGTCATACGTCCCTC
>QHTY01000104.1:4427-4970 GCA_003220985.1 Gemmatimonadota bacterium | reverse complement strand
CCGTGCGGCAGGCAGTGCACGGGCACGACGCCGTCATCAATCTTGCGACGCACATTCCGCCGGCCACGCGCGCGTTTTTCCCGGGGGCGTGGCGCGAAAACAGCCGCGTGCGCCGCCTCACGTCGGCGAATCTTGCCGCTGCTGCGATTGCAGAGGGCGGCGCGAGGATGATTCAGGAGTCGTTCGCGCCGATTTACGCCGACATGGGCGATCGATGGATTGACGAGACCGCGCCGACGATCCCTGCGCGCTACAATCGCGCGGTGCTCGACGCGGAGGCCGCCACGGAACGCGCGCAGGGCGTGGTACTCAGGTTCGCGTATTTCTATGGGCCGGACAGCGACTTCACGCGCGCATTTCTCGCGAGCGTGCGGAAGGGTCGAGCGCAGCTGATTGGCGATCCGGCGGGGTTCTGGCCAATGGTGTCGCATGACGACGCCGCGTCCGCCGTCGTGGCGGCGCTCACGGTTCCAGCCGGGATCTACAACGTGGTGGATGACGAGCCGCTGCGGCGGCGCGAGCTCGTGGACAGTCTCGCGGCGA
>QHTY01000104.1:762-4321 GCA_003220985.1 Gemmatimonadota bacterium | reverse complement strand
GCGGGTGGGTGCCGCGGTGGCGGAGTGCGCGAGAAGGGTTGGCGGAGGTGATTGCGGACCGCGGTGAACCCGTGCGCTGAAGCGCCGGCTCGGCCACGACGCGAGCCCTGAAGGGCTCGATGCGTCCTTCAGGACGCGTGCATTCGCCGAGCCAGCCCTTTAGGGCACGGTTCACACGAACTCACCGGCCCTAAATCCCGAACACCACGCGATCGAGCGCGTATTTCCCGCCGCCCACGATGGCGAGCGCGAGCGCGACCATCATGAGCAGGAATTCGAACTCCCACCCGGGCGCGTTCTCTTCCTTGAACTTGCGATGGGCCTTGGTCCTGAGGAACGTGATCGCGCCGAGCATCACGATGACGAGGCCGAGGGCGGCGAACTGCGTGAGGAAGCCGAAGATGAGGCCGAGGGCTCCCGCGGGCTCGGCGATCGAGAGGATGCGGAGGTTGCGCAGCATGCTGGCGGGCATGCGGTCCGACGGCTGGGCACTCCAGAGCCCGCGCTTGGGCAGGCCGTGCAGCAAGAAGATGATGCCGAGCGTGAGACGGAGCAGCAGGAGCGCGACGTCACGGTACTGATGGAGCGAGGCGAAGAAGCTCATGGCCTTCTCTCAGAGGGAGGGAGCTGTATGTGTGAGGAATGTAAGCGACAGTAGGCCTCTTCCCCTTCTCTTTATCAAAGCGACGCGAGCATGAAGGACCTGCTTTTTGATGATGGCCATTCAACGCAGGTCCTTCGCTACGCGCGCGTGCCGCGCGCTCCGCTCAGGATGACAAGCGCGTGCGCTTCTGAGAAAAAAAGAAGAGAGCAAGACCGCGGCCGCCCCTACAGCGTCAGATAGACGATCCGGACGAAGTCGTCGCCCTTGTATCGCCCCGAGCCCCAGTCGCCATCGAGATCCGTGAGCGGTTTGGCGGCGATGGATTCCTCCAGCGATTTCCCGGACGCCTTGAGTTTCCCTACCCGATCCGCAGCCGTCGACAGCATGTCGCGGTACTTCACGAGGTCGGCCCTGGTGGCGAGCGGGCCGTGGCCCGGCACGATCCTCGTGTCCGCCTCGGCCTCGTGCAGCAGGCGGTTCGACGCCTCGATCATCCCGTCGACTCGGCCGCCGGTGTTGCCATCGATGTAGGGGTACCGGCCGTTGAAAAACACATCGCCCGCGTGCAACACGTTGGCGTGCACGAACCGCACGGTCACGTCGGTGTCGGTGTGCGCCGGCGGAACGTGCGACACCTCCAGCCGGTCGCCGTTTGCCTCGAGCGTGTAGCCGGCCGAGAACACGCGTTGGGGCAGGGCGGCGGCGGGTGAGGGCGCGAAGTCGAGCTCGAGCACGGCGAGGTGATGCGACTCGGACATCCGTCGCCTGGTGTTGGCGTGCGCCACCACGGTGGCCCCGGCGGCATGGAGTGGCGCGTTGTTGTCGGTGTGGTCGAAGTGCCAGTGGGTATTGATGACGTATGTCACGGGCGCGCCCAGTGCCGCGAGCGACTGCTCGAGCTTCGGCCATGCGGGCGCGACGAACGTGTCCACCACGATCAACCCATCAGAGCCGTGCAGCACCACGACGTTGCCGCCCGGTCCCGAGAGCAGGGTGAGCTGGTCGCCGAGTCGCTGCGTTTGGATTGGGACGGCGCCGATCTGTGCCCGAAAGGCCGCGGTGCGATCCTGAGTCGGCTGCTGCCATGCCCGGCCGGTCAGCACGCGGGGAATCAGCGCATCCACGAGCGACCCTGCGCCCAGCGCCGCCATTGTTCTGAACCACTCGCGTCGCGTCTCGATCGTCATGGTCCACCCCTAGGTGAAGCGGCGGCAGGTGAGCCGGCGGCAAGTGAAGCGGCGGCACTGCGGTTGAAGCGCAGGTTGGCGCTCCTAGTGCACAAGTTTCACCACCGCGAACACCAGGGCAGCCGTCGTGGCTGCTTGAGCAATCCAGAAGTTGAAGAGGCGGCGAGTAAGCCGGGTCTCCATTTCGGCGAGCCGTTGTTCGAACCGCGCCTGGAGCTCAGCGATCTTCGCGTCCAATTTGGCCTGCAATCCTTCCACGCGCTGCTCGAGCTTCGCATCGAAACGCGCGAAGTTGAGCTCGTTCAGGTCTCGGAGATCTCCCCGATACGTCGCATCGACCATGTTGAAAAGTAGGTCCGAACGCGTTCAAGTACGAGATCGTGGCGAGGGAACTCACTTCATGAAGCGGCGGCGAGGCGCGGTGGGTGGATGATCACCTATCGCGCCTTGTTGTAACAGGTAGATTCGACTGCGCCCCGATGTCCTTGCGCCTGTCGACGAAAAAAGTCACGCCGCTTCAAGCTGCCCTGACGGTCCCCGTGGGCCTTGGCCTCGGCGCAGCCACGCTGCGCGCCCAAGCAACACATCGGTTCCCTCCCCGGGCGCTTATTCTGGGAGTCCCCTTCATTAGTTGGGCGGAAGCAGCGAGCCTGGACTACGCACAGAAGGACGTCTTGAACCCTTCGCTCCCAGCGGCCGAGGGAATGGTTTTGAAGTACTGGAGTCGAGACCTGGCGGCGCTTAGGCAAGAGGCGGACACGGCGCGGGGTTGGACTCGCCGCGGCGGAGATGCTGGAAGTGTCGACTCGCTGAAGGCCATCGTCAGCCGAGGCATACCCGTCATCGTGTGTCTCGCCATGACCCCCATCGCGCACAATCCCGGGCCGGCCGCGGCCGCGATGATGGCGATGACCGATAGCACGACCCGCGCAGCAGTAGAAGGTGGCAGCTCGGCGAGCGGCGTCCTCGGGCAAATGGTGGCTCTCGATACCTTGCGTCGCTGGGGGGGGGTCGGGGCCGAGACGCTGCGCGAGAGCGCCTTAATGGCCTGTCGCGTCATGATCGGTTACGACGAGCTACGCAAGGTCATGATTTTGCACGACCCGTCGTTCGGACCCGGGCGATGTGCTCTTTCTCGTCATCTACCCGGACGATTTCATAAGACGGCAACGTTTCTACGTCGTCATGTGGATGGACTACCATCCCGCGCGGGAGCGTGGAGCAGGGCCGCAAGCGCTCGATGGATTTATCTCGGGACTGACGATCCCGATCCGATGACCAACGCTCAGATCCAGATCGGAGGCTCCATGGTCACGCTACTGCTGCTTCTCTCCGCTACGCTTCCGGCGCAGGACTCCACGGTCTACACAGCTGTCGCCGCCGGAGGCTTCTTCACTTGTGCCCTTTCGCGCGAGGGTGCGGCATACTGTTGGGGTTTTGGCCGCTACGGCCAGCTGGGGAATGGCGATACCGCGTCCTCGCAGGTGCCGCGGCCCGTGCGGCAGCCGGACTCCACGCACTTCACGTCGCTGGCGTTGGGACGCGACCACGCCTGCGCACTCGGCGCGGACAGTCTCGCCTACTGCTGGGGTGTGAATTGGGAAGGGCAAATCGGCACGGACTCGAGCGCCGAGACCTGCAATTTTCCGAAGAAGCCGGAGCGGACATTCGCCTGCAGCGTACGTCCACGGCCCGTTGCCGGGAACCGGCATTTCGCCGCGATTAGCGCAGGCGCGGGGCATACGTGCGCGATCACGGGGACCAGCGA
>QHTY01000104.1:0-697 GCA_003220985.1 Gemmatimonadota bacterium | reverse complement strand
CCGTCGCGGTCAGCGGCGGGCTGCACTTCCGCTCCATAAGCGACGGACTCAATCACACGTGTGGCGTGACCGTCGAAGGCACGCTGTACTGTTGGGGCTATAACAACGACAATCAGCTCGGTCACGATGACGATTCACTCAAGATGAGCAAGAAACCGATCGCGATCCTCGACAGTGTGAAGTTCATCTCCGTGACTGCGGGTGGTCAGCACACTTGCGCGCTCGCGACCGACAGCACGGCGTACTGCTGGGGCAACTTCGAGCACGGCCGGCTCGGCATCGGCGAATCGCTCGCCGAGAAGTTCAAGGGCAAGAAGCATCAGATCGTGCCGGCGCCGGTGGAGGGCGGCCACACCTTCCGGTGGCTGAGCGCGGGTGGCGTGCACACGTGCGCCGTGGGCACCGACGGGCAGGCGTATTGCTGGGGCGACGATCTGGACGGACGCGTCGGGTTGAACAGCAGCATGCTGGGGCGCAAGCCGTGGGTGACGAAGCCGTCCGCGATCGCGAACGACCTCCGGTTTACGATGATCAGCGCGGGGGATTATCACAGCTGTGGCGTGACCGTCGCGGGCGCCGTGTACTGCTGGGGCGGAAACAGAGACGGCCAGCTCGGCACCGGCACTACCAAGGGTGGCGATAAGATCGCCCACATCATGAATGCTTCACCCGCACATCCTTAAGACGGAGCGGCGTC
>QHTY01000171.1 GCA_003220985.1 Gemmatimonadota bacterium | reverse complement strand
CAAACGATGACGATCCCGAAGCAGCCGGTGCTCGGTGGCGTCGGCGGCAACCCGTTCATCTGGGTGCAGTTCGTGAATGCCGCCGGGAAGCCGACCAGCGACGAGATCTACCTCGGTCGCTGCGTGCAAGGTTCCCGGTACGGCTTCACGCACGCGGAGGTCACGACGGGATCGGCGTTCGCCGAGTTCGGAGTCACGGGGTGTGAGAACAGCCCGGGGCCGTTCATCACTATGGACGCCAGCCTGGCGTACGAGGGTCTCGGCGCGCAGGTCATCTTCCGGAACAACGACAATCCGGTGGGGGGCCCGCACGAGGCGGTTCGCAGCAAAACCCTTTCTATCATCCCGGCGGGGATGAGCTTCACGTTCCCCAAACAGCCGGTGCAAGGCGGCGTGGGGGGCAACCCGTGGATCCTGGCCGGATTCCTCGATGGCAGCGGGGCCAAGCTGGATGATCCGACCCTGCTGGGCCGCTGCGTGCAGTTGAGTAAGGCGCTCAGCTAGCGCACCGCCGGCTGGGAAACAAACAGTAGGGGCGCAGCATGCTGCGCCCCTACATCAAATGCACGGCGCCAATCAAATCCCCCGGCGCCGCCCTCCCCGAACTCCTGGACGCGGCACCATTCCGGGACGCATCCCAGGCCGCATCCCCCGGGTTTCTCGCCGCTCCATCCGCATCTCCCCGATCCGCTGCATGAATCGCTCGCGCATTTGCTGGTAGCGCGCGCGCTGCACCGGCGTGAGATAGCCCGCCATCTCGCGATCCTGATCCTGCTCGATCCTGAGCATCTCGGCGCGCCCCGTCTGAATCCCATCCATCAGTTTGCGGACGCTGTCGGAGTTCGCCGCGATCCCTGGCTGCATCTGATCCTCGAGTGCGCGACGACGCTCGAGCTGCTGCTGCATCACTGTCCGCCGGCGTCCGTTGTACCGCTCCTGCGTTGCCCGCAGCTTCGTCACCTGGTCCGGCGACAGCTTGAGCTCCTCCTGCACCCGCCCCCGGAACTTGTCCTCGATCTGCGTGCGCAACCGTCCCGCTTCCGCACTGTCGCCTCGCTGCGCGACGGTATCGCGCTGCTGCGCCGCCAGTCCGGGCGCGAGCAGGACGGCCAGACTGAGTACCATATGTCGCTTCATCTATCCCTCCAAAGAGCGCAGCACAGCACGCAGCTGTCGCGCATCGAGTTCACGGAGATCGGTACTACCCTCCGGTACGGCAACACTGTCACTGTTCACGAGCTCGTCGAACGTCGCGAGCACGTCCCGCAACTGGTCCGTCGAGAGATCGCTCAGATCATCGGCCACGAAGTGGGCGCCGTGCGCGGGACTGATCTCGCCGCCGGGGCCAAAGCTCCCCCCCGACCCTCGGGGGAGGCGGGAGGCGACTGCCGCTCCGCCCACGACGATGAGGACAGCGGCGGCGATGCGGAGCCAGGTCTGCTGCACCCAAATCGTGCGTCGCACGGGCTGCTCACGCAGCCGTGCCACCACCTTGCGAGCCGTGGCCTCGACATCGAGGCGCTCTGCGGCTGACGCACCGAGCCTCTTGGCAAGACTCTCCAGCCTGGCTTCGTCGTTCATTCGACGATCTCCTTCAGTCGTCTGACCGCATGGTGATAATGGACCCGGGCTGCTCCCGGCGTCGTGGCCAACGCGGCGGCGATCTCTGCGTACTCGAGCCCCTGCTGCGCCCGCAGCAGGAACACCTCGCGCTGCAGCCGCGGCAATTGCTTCAGCCCCGCCGCGAGCAAGGCTTCGACTTCACTCGCCTCCGCATGCTCGTGCGGATCGCCGGTGACATCCCGAACGCTTTCATCGAGCGGCATGACCTTGCGCCGAGCTGCGCGCCGCCCAAAATCCTTCAGCACATTTCCGCCGATCGTCAGCAGCCATGTGCGAAACTGGCAGTGCCCGCGAAATCGATCGACGCCGCGAAACGCGCGGATGAACGTTTCCTGAACGAGATCGTCCACGTCGGCATCGGGCGCTCCCGCCCCCGCGAGAAATCGCGCCAAGGGCCTGGCGTGACGCGCGACGAGCTCGGCCGCGGCCTGTTCATCCCCGGCTTGCCACGCGCGAATCAGCGCGGCGTCGCTGGACGTCTCGGTTCGCGGCTGAGGGTGCGCCATCGATGTCGTTTGTCGGTGGACGTGGGAACTGTTGGAATATTAAGGGCGGCAGATGGCGGCATAGGGCGGCAACAGGTTGCCTTCTGCCGCCCTTGCCGCCCTTGTCATCACCGTGCCTCGAAGATACCTTCCGAATTCGAACAAACGTTCGAAACCATGCGACCATACGACGAGCGCTTAGACCATCTGCTCGCCCGCGCCGCCCGGGTCTTTGCGGACAAGGGCTACCACCCCACCACGATGCGGGATCTCGCGGCCGCGAGCGGCATGTCGCTCGCCGGCATGTACTACTACGTGCGCGGGAAGGAGGATCTGCTCGCTCTCATCCAGGAGCGCTGTTTCACCCAGGTCCTGGAAGGGGCCCGGCAGGCCGTCGCCGGCGCCAGCGATCCGCAGGAGAAGCTCCAGGCCTTCATCCGCCACCATGTCGAATTCTTCGCGAACCACATGGCGGAAATGAAGGTGCTGTCGCATGAGGCGTCGCCGCGTGGCGTCAGCGCGATCAAACGGCGCTACGTCGACCTGCTCGAGTCCGTTCTGAAAGACGCCGCGCCCGAGCAGGGCGCGGTGGATCGCAGCGCGGCGACGTACATCCTCTTCGGCATGATGAACTGGATTTACAACTGGTACGACCCGGCCGGCGAAATCGATCCCGCCCGGCTGGCCGATCTCATGGCGAGCATCTTCCTCGGCGGCTTCGTCGAGACTCATCAGGAGGCTAAGTAATCTCATGGCAACTATGACCGAACCGCAAATCAAGGCGCTCATTCAATACCGCACCGAGGATGGGCTCGCGATCATCGAGCTCGACGATCCCCCCGCCAATACCTACACCTACGAAATGATGCACCAGCTCGACGAGGCGATTTTGCGGGCGCGGTTCGACGACAACGTGCACGTCATCGTCCTGCGTGGCCACGGCGACAAGTTTTTCTCCGCCGGGGCCAACATCGGGATGCTGAACAAGGTGACCCCGCGATTCAAATACTTCTTCTGCCTGCACGCCAATGAGACGTTGAACCGCCTGGAGCAGACGCCGAAGCTCACGATTGCGGCGCTCAACGGCCACACGGTCGGCGGCGGGCTCGAGATCGCGATGGCGTGCGATCTGCGGATCGCCAAGGAGAACGCGGGCAAGATCGGTCTGCCGGAAGTGAACCTGGGCGTGCTTCCGGGCACCGGCGGCACCCAGCGTCTCGCGCGCATCGTGGGCAAATCACTCGCCATCGAGCTCATGGTCAAGGGCGAGCTGTTCTCCTTCGATCGCGCCAAGGAGATCGGGCTCGTCAACGAGGTGTTCGACGCCAAGGACTTCTGGGACCAGGTCCTGCTCTACGCGAAGCAATTCTGCCCACCCCACAAGGCCTCCAAGGCGGTCGGCCTGATCAAGCGCTCCGTTCAGTCCGGCGCCGAGGTGCCGTTCGAGAGCGGCCTCGCCATCGAGCGCGAGCTGCAGCAGCAGCTGTTCCAGAGCGACGATGCCAAAGAGGGGATCGCGGCGAACCAGGAGAAGCGAATGGCGGAGTTCAAGGGGAAGTGAAGACCGACCTCTTCATTAATAACGAGTGGCGGCCGGCGGCCTCCGGGAAGCGATTCCCGGTCGAAAACCCGGCGACTGAGGAGAATCTGGCCGATGTCGCCGCCGGCGACGCGGCCGATGTCGACAATGCGGTTCGCGCAGCAAAGGCTTGTTTTGAATCGCAAGCATGGAGGGAGATGTCAGGGAGGAAGAGAGGTAGACTCCTCTTTAAGGCGGCCGACCTGCTCGAAGCGCGGCTCGATGAAGTCGCCCGGCTCGAGACGGCGCAGAACGGCAAGACGCTCTTCGAGTCGAAGATTGAAATCGGGATGACGATCAATACGCTCCGCTACTACGCGGGGTGGGCGGACAAAATCGTCGGCGCCACGCTTCCAGTCGAAGGGCCCTTCCTTACGTACACGCTCCGCGAGCCGATCGGGGTCGTCGGGGCGATTGTGCCGTGGAACTTCCCGCTCAACATCGCGAGCTGGAAGTTCGCCCCTGCCCTCGCGGCCGGCTGCACGGTCGTCCTGAAGCCTGCCTCGGAGACGCCGCTCACGGCCCTGCTCTTTGCCGAGATCGCGCTCGAGGCTGGCGTGCCTCCGGGGGCGTTTAATGTCGTTTGTGGAGGAGGATCGACTGCTGGCGCCGCGCTCGTGCGGCATCCCGATGTCGACAAGATCTCGTTCACGGGATCCACCGAGGTTGGCCGGCAGATCATGAAGATGGCCGCGGAGACGAACAAGCGCGTCACGCTGGAGCTGGGCGGCAAGAGTCCGAACATCATCTTCGCGGATGCCGATCTGAAGGCTGCCGTGCGCGGCGCGCAGACGGGGATCTTCTACGGCAAGGGCGAAGTGTGCGCCGCGGGGTCGCGCCTGCTGGTCGAGAAATCGGTGCATGCGCAGGTGATCGAGCAGCTCGCCGAGGGGGCCAAGAAGATGACCCCCGGCGATCCGCTCGATAAGAACACCCGGCTCGGCGCCCTCGTCTCTAAGAAACAGCAGGAGACGGTGCTCGCCTACATCAAGAAGGGTGTGGACGAAGGGGCTCAGCTCGTGGCCGGTGGGAAGGCGGCGAAGCCCAACGGCAAGGGCTATTACGTCGAAGCCACGGTGTTCGACCGCGTGCAGCCGGAGATGACGATCGCGCGCGAAGAGATCTTCGGCCCCGTGCTCGCCGTGCTGACCTTCGAGGATTTCGAACAGGGTGTGAAGCTCGCGAATAACACGATCTACGGCCTCGCCGCTGGAATCTGGACGAAGGACATCCAGAAGGCGCATCGCGCGGCGAAAGCGATTCGCGCCGGCACAGTGTGGATCAACTCGTACAACTTCTACGATTCGGGCGCGCCGTTTGGCGGGTTCAAGGCTTCAGGCTTTGGGCGAGATCTTGGACGTGAAGCCCTGGATGGTTACTTGGAGACGAAGACGGTGTGGGTCGCGCTGTGACGGGAAACGGGAAACGGGAAACGTGACACGCGAAGCGTACGTCAGCGTCGCTTTACGCACGCCCGTCGGCAAGCACGGGGGGTCTCTGGCAACTGTGCGGCCGGATGATCTCGCCGCGGTCCCGATCAAGGCCGTAGTCGAGCGCTCGGGGATCGATCCAGCGTCGATCGACGATGTCATTCTCGGCTGTGCCAACCAGGCGGGCGAAGACAATCGCAACGTGGCCCGCATGGCCCTGCTTCTGGCGGGGCTGCCGGTCGAAGTGCCGGGCCAAACCGTGAATCGTCTCTGCGGTTCCGGGTTGCAAGCGGCGGCGAGCGCCGCTCAGGCCATCAGAGCGGGAGAAGGCGAGACGTTCATCGCAGGCGGTGTCGAAAGCATGACGCGCGCGCCGTACGTGATGCTCAAGCAGGCTGAAGCCTGGAGCCGGAGGACGCCGGAAGTCGCCGATACCACAGTCGGTTGGCGCTTCACCAACCCCCGGCTCAGGAACGAGTGGACGATCGCGCTCGGTGAAACGGCCGAGCTAGTCGCACAGCGCTACAAGATCAGCCGAGCCGAGCAGGATGCGTTTGCGGTGGAGAGCCAGCGGCGCGCCGCACAGGCGCTCAAGCAGTGCGTGTTCACCGATGAACTCGTGCCGGTTCCCCTCCCCGATGGATCGACGTTCGCAAAAGACGAATATCCGAGGGCCGGCACCAGCATGGAGTCGGTCTCCAAGCTTAAGCCTGCTTTCAAAAGGGACGGGACCGTTACCGCGGCGAGCTCGAGCGGTATCAACGATGGCGCGGCGGCACTGCTGGTGACGGCGACGAAGGGCGGCGAGGGGCGGCGAGGGGCGGCAATGGCTCGAATCGTAACGACCGCTGTGGCGGGCGTGGATCCGAGCTGTATGGGATTGGGTCCGATCCCGGCGACCAAGAAAGCGCTCAAACGCGCCGGTCTCACGATCGATCAGATCGATCTCGTGGAGCTGAACGAAGCATTCGCGGCGCAAGCGATCGTGTGCATCCGCGAGCTGAAGCTCGATCCCGAGAAGGTCAACATCTACGGCGGCGGCATCGCGCTCGGCCACCCGCTCGGCTGCACCGGTGCGAAGCTGTTAACGACTTTGGTTCACGCCTTACATCGCACGAAGTCCTCCTACGGCTTATGCAGCATGTGCATCGGCGTCGGCCAGGGCATCGCGATGATCGTGGAGCGTGTCTGATGGCCGCCTACGAGCGCATCCTGGTCGAAATCACCGATCACGTCGGGACGGCCACCCTGAACCGCCCCGACAAGCTCAATGCATTCGATCCGGACATGTGCGAGGATCTGCTCGAGGCGCTCCGCATGCTCGCCGCGGCCGATGCCGTGCGCGTCATCGTCATAACGGGCGCGGGACGCGCCTTTTGCGCCGGCGCCGATCTGGGCGTCCTCGGAAGCCAGGGTGAGCAGCTCGTGCGCGCGGGCAAAGACATCGCGCTCGCGATTCGCAACGCGCCCAAACCTGTGCTGGCCGCGGTCAACGGCGCCGCCGCCGGCGGGGGAGCCAACCTCGCGCTCGCCTGCGACTACCGGCTGGCGTCGGATCAAGCATCGATTGGCCAGGTATTCCACAAGCTCGGCCTCGGGCCGGACTGGGGCGGCAGCTACTTCCTCCCTCGCTTGACCAGCATCTCGAAGGCGCTCGAGCTGGTGTGGAGCGCGCGAATGGTCGCTGCCGGTGAAGCGCAGCAGCTCGGATTGTTCGATCGAGTTGTTTCGCCCGAATCCCTAGCCGCCGAGACCGCGGCCCTCGCTAAGCGCTGGGCGGGAATGGCGCCGCTGGCGGTGCGCAAGGCAAAGGCGGCGCTGTATCGCTCGCTGCACAGCACGCTCGCAGAAATGCTCGACATCGAAATCGCCGATCAGGAAGCGCTGTTCGCCACTCCGGAAGCCCGCCAACTCATAAGGAATCGCTGAAATGGTCCGCAAACTCCACAACTTTGACGACTGGATCGATTACTTCCGCTACTGGCAGGACTCGATCGGCCTGCCGCAGGGCGATCTTCGCAAGTACGGGTTCGAGGCAAAGTTCGGCGAGCCCGAAGTGGCCCACATCGAGTTCGGGCATTACAAAGGCCAGCGCAAATGGCCGACCGTGATGCACATCCCCGATCAGCGCATCCGCGACGCCCTGCTCAATCTGATCGTGTATCAGGGCGACACCGAATTCGCGTCGGTGGAGCAGCAGCGCAACCTGCTGCAGCACGCACCCTCCGACTACGATCTGCTGTCGCTGCAGCGCGTGATGACCGAAGAGATGCGGCACGGCTGGCAGATGTCGTACCTGCTCTGCACGCATTTCGGCGACGAGGGCAAGCGCGAAGCGGCCAAGCTGCTCGAGCGGCGCGCCGACGAGGGCGAGCGGCTCCTCGGCTCCTTCAATGAGATCGTCGACAACTGGCTCGACTTCTTCACCTACACGCAGTTCATCGACCGCGACGGCAAGTTTCAGCTGAAGATGCTGTCCGTCTCGGCGTTCGATCCGCTGTCCCGGTCGATGGGTCCGATGCTGAAGGAAGAGTCGTACCACCTTGGCACCGGCAACAACGGGCTGCTCCGTATCGTGAAGGCCGGCAAGATGCCGCCGGACGTGATCCAGCGCTTCTTCTATAAGTGGATCCCCACGGCGTTCGACCTCTTCGGCACCGACAACTCCTCGTCCGCGCACTGGGCGTACGTGTGGGGACTCAAGGGCAGGTATGACGAACGGGAAAACCCCACGAACGGCGCCGAGCCGGACAAGAGCAAGCTGAACGAGATGGCGCGCAACCTGTATCGCCAGGAGATCGTGAAGCTCGTCGAGCGGCTGAACATGTTCATCCCGGAGCGCGAGCGGCAGCTCAAGGTCCCGGAACTCAAGTTTAACCGGCGCATCGGGATGTATGCGCACCAGAAGTACATGGTCAACGGGCAACCGCTCGACGACGCGAAGTATCCGGCCTATCTCGAAACGGTGATGCCGCGCCCGGAAGATATCGCCATCGTGCACGACATCGAGAAAGAGCCGGACTGGATCGAGCCGAAGAAAGCCGACAGCCTGCAGCAGTGAAGCCTCTGGTCATTGCCCACCGGGGCGCCTCCAGCGTCGAGCTGGAGAACTCTCTAGCGGCGTTCCGTGCCGCGGCTGGCCAGGGCGCCGACGGCGTGGAGCTCGACGTCCACGCGACGATCGACGGCGAGATCGTCGTCCATCACGACCCCTCCGTACTCGGACTGCCGATCGCGCAGGCGCGGTGGCGCGACCTGTCCACGGTGCCGCTCGCCAATGGCGAACTGATCCCGACCTTGGCACAAGCGCTGGAGGTGCTCGGCATGCTCAAGGTGTTCGTCGAAGTGAAGGTGCTCGACCCACGCTGGGACGATCGGTTGCTCGGGGCGCTCGATCGCGGGCCCAACCCCGGTGGGTACGCGGTGCACAGCTTCGCATTTCACGTGGTCCGGCGCCTGGGCGAGAAGCGGCCGTCGCTGCCGCGCGGGGTGCTGTCCGAGGTGCCGACCAAGGATCCTCGCCAGACGCTGGACGATGCGTCGGCACAGACGCTGTGGCAGGAACGTTCGACACTGGACGACCCGCTGGTGAAGACCGTACACGGTCTCAGTGCCACGATCATTGCGTGGACGGTGGACAATCCGAGCGACACGGAGCGCCTGGTGCGCTGGGGCGTCGATGGCATCTGCACCAACCATCCTGAGCGGGCCCGCCGGATCGTAGACGCGTCCCGCGCGGCATGAGGTCCTTCCCCTGACACGCGTCGCGGTCATTGGCGCCGGGACGATGGGCCACGGCATCGCCTACGCTGCGGCGCTGGCGGGATGCGAGGTCGTGCTCACCGACGCGCGTGCCGAGGCCCTGCCTCAGGCGCTCGATAGGATCGCGGCTCTCACTGCCCGCGGAGCTGCGCGTGGCAAGGTCGTGACCGGGCGAGTCGTCGCGGTCCCCGAGATCCGCGCCGCGGTGAGCGACGCGGACATTGTGATCGAAGCGGTCGTCGAAGATCTGGCGATCAAACAGCGTCTCTTTGTAGACGTGGAGCATGCCGCCCCACGGGACGCGCTGCTCGCCTCCAACACGTCGTCCCTGTCGATCGCGGACATTTCATCCGTGATGTCACAGCCCGCGCGTCTCGTCGGCATGCACTTCTTCAATCCCGCGCACGCGATGAAGCTCGTGGAGGTGGTGACGCACGGCCGCGACAGCCGCCCGGCAGCCGAACGTGCTGTCGCGTTCGCCCGCCAGCTCGGCAAGGAGCCGATCGTCGTGCGCGACTCGCCCGGATTCGCGTCGAGCCGGCTCGGTGTCGTGCTCGGTCTCGAAGCGATGCGCATGCTGGAGCAGGAGGTGGCGAGCGCGGAGGATATCGACAAGGCGATGGAGCTGGGCTACAACCATCCGATGGGACCACTCAAGCTCACCGACCTTGTGGGGCTCGATGTGCGTCTGGCGATCGCCGAGTACCTCCATACGACGCTCGGCAAGCCGCAGTATGAGCCGCCGAAGATCTTGCGAGACAAGGTCAAGAAGGGGGAGCTGGGCAAGAAGTCGGGAAAGGGGTTCTACACCTGGAGCGACTGAGCCGGATCACGGACGTCCACATCCACATTCAGCCGTGGCGCGACCTCAAGCCCAAAGTCCAGGAGGCGATGCGCAGGGGAAAGGAAGATCATTGGAGTTTCCTGATCTCCGTCATGGACGATCCGCGCGCCTTGCTCGACGTAATGGATCGCTCGGGGGTGTGGCGCGTTGGGCTCGTGAACTACCCCAGTCCCGACATCATGGGGTTCGACGATTCAACGAACACGTTTTCGGCGAATTACGCGCGCGCGAACCCGGAGCGGTTGATTCCCTACGGCGGCGTGCACGCGCGCTTCACCAAGGACCCCAGCGGCGACGTCGACCGCCTGATCGATTTGGGCATTCGGCTGATCAAGATTCACCCGCCCCATCAGGCATTTCCCGCCAACGCCTATAGCAACGGTCTCACGGCGCTCGGCAAGATCTATCGGCGGTGTGAGGAGCGTGGCCTGCCGGTCATGATTCACACCGGCACCTCGATCTTTCCGGGGGCGCGCTCGAAGTACGGCAATCCGCTCGAGCTCGACGACGTCGCCATCGATTTTCCCGATCTCCAGCTCGTCATGGCGCACGGCGGACGTCCGTTGTACATGGAGGAAGCGTTTTTCATCCTGCGACGTCATGGGCAAGTCAGGCTCGATGTCTCAGGCATTCCGCCCTCCAAGTTGCTGGAGTACTTTCCCCGCCTGCCGGAGGTCGTGGACCGCGTGCTGTGGGGCACCGATTGGCCCAGCCCCGGTGTGAAGGATCTCCGGCAGAACATCGATCAATTCCTGGCCTTGCCGCTGACGAAAGCGCAGCAACAGGCGATCCTCGAAACCAACGCTTTGGCGCTCTTCCCTATGGAGCCTCGCCCACATGCGTAAACTGTTCGCGCTCCTGGTGGTGCTGCCTGGAACACTCGCCGGCCAGGCCGGCATGTCCGGCCGCATCGCGTTCGAGCAATTCACCTTGCCGAATGGCCTGCGCGTCATCTTCTCCCCAGACCACTCGACGCCGATCGTCACCGTGGACGTCTGGTACGAGGTCGGCTCCCGCAATGAGCGACCCGGTCGCTCGGGGTTCGCGCACCTGTTCGAGCACATGATGTTCGAGGGGTCGGCGCACGTGAAGAAATCCGAGCACGGGCAGCTCGTCGAGCGCGCCGGCGGCAACTACAACGGCAGCACCGCCGAAGACCGGACCAATTATTGGGAGACGGTGCCGTCGAATCGGCTCAACCTCGCGCTCTGGCTCGAAGCCGACCGCATGCGGTCCCTCGCGATCACGGAGCAGAATTTCGAGAATCAGCGACAGGCGGTCAAAGAAGAGCGCCGCCTGCGCGTCGACAATCAGCCATACGCCGCGGCCTTCACCGACGGCCTCACGTGGCCGTTTGATAGCACGAGCTGTTTCCCTTATGCGCACACGGTGATCGGATCGATGGCCGATCTCGACGGGGCAAAGCTGCCGGACGTGCAGGCCTTTTTCGATACGTACTACGCGCCGAACAACGCGACGCTGGTGGTGGTCGGCGATTTCAGCCCGATCGAGCTGCGCCGCCTCGTGAACGAGTACTTCGCCGGCGTGCCGAGTCATGCGGCACCGGAGGCGCCGCGTTGTGACGCGAGCACGGCAGCGGCAAAAGGACCGCAACGGCGCGACGTGCACGACGCGCAGGCGAATCTCGATCTCGTCATGCGGCTGTACCGTATCCCCGAGCATCGCGCCGCGGATACGCCGGCCCTCGAGATTCTCAACATCATCCTCGGCCAGGGCGAGAGCTCACGCTTGAATGTGTCGGTCGTGCGGCGCGAGAAGGCGGCCGTGGGCGCGGGTGCGATCCTCAACCCCTACGGCTCACGCAACGGGCCGGGCGTGCTCGCAGCCTACGGCATCGTGAATCAGGGCGTCTCCGCCGAGCGGCTGGATAGCTTGCTCGGTCTGCAGCTCGACTCGATCCGCGCCAATGGCATCACGGCGGACGAGCTCGACAAGGCGAAGAACGTGCTGCGCGCGGGCTTCATCGACAACCGCGAGACGACGCTCGGGAAGGCCGAGGAGCTCCACCACTATCTCACGTTCCATGCATCCATCGACGAGATCAACACCGACCTCGACCATCTGGTCGCGGTGACGAGCGATGATGTGAAGCGCGTCGCGAATACGTATCTGGCTCCCGCTAACTTGACGCTGCTGATCGTGAGGCCTGGTGCGGCTCCGGCGTCGGGAGGTCCACGATGAGCTGCAGCACGGTTGGACCGTTGGACGGTTGGAAGGTTGGAATGTTGGTATTTACACTGTCCAACCTTCCAACATTCCAACTCTCCGCTCAGGAGCCCTTCCCTCCCCGTCCCCCCGCGCCCGAACGGCTGCGTCCGGTGCAGTTCCCGCCGTTCCGCGAGATCTCCCTGCCGAGCGGGATGACGCTGCTCCTCGTGGAGAACCATGAACAGCCGACGCTGTCACTCAGCCTGAACTTTCGCGCCGGGAGCGCATACGATCCGGCCGGCAAGGAAGGCGTCGCCGCGTTTGTCGCCGAGCTGCTCACCAAGGGGACGCCGACGCGGAACGCCGAGCAAATCGCCGCGGCCATCGAGGGCGTGGGCGGCAGCATCGGCGCGAGCGCTGGGGACGATTTTCTGACCGCCTCCGTCGACGTCCTGAGTGATCACGCCGACCTCGCATTCTCACTGCTCGGCGACGTGACGCGGCGGGCGACGTTCCCCGAGCAGGAGCTCGAGCTGGCGCGGACGCGATACCTGTCGGCGCTCGAGGTGGAGCTGTCGCAGCCGCAAAACGTCGCCAGCCGTGCCTTCCAGAAGGAGATCTACGGGCGCCATCCATACGGCCGGAACACGAGCGCCGCCGCGTACAAGGCGATCACGCGGAACGACGTCGTCTCGTTCGCGGGACGGCGGCTCCGCCCTGGCGGGGCACTGCTCGTCGTCGCCGGGGATATCACGTTGCCGCGCGCCCGCGAGCTCGCCATGCAGGCGTTCGGCGGCTGGAGCGGCAGCGCGCCGCCGGCGCCCGCCTTCCCTGCTCCGCCCGCCAAGCGCGGCACCGACATTCTGCTCGTGAACCGGCCGGGTTCGGTGCAATCCAACATCGTCATCGGCAACACGACGTTCCTGCCGACGGACACCGCCTATTACGGCGCGCGGGTCGCGACGCACGTCCTGGGCGGCGGCTCCGATTCGCGCCTGTTTACGATCCTGCGAGAGCAGAAGAGCTGGACGTACGGCTCGTATGCTGGACTGCGCCGCAACCGTGGTGTCGGTTTCTTCCAGGCGACCTTTGAGGGACGGACCGAAGTCACCGATAGC
>QHTY01000103.1:667-3497 GCA_003220985.1 Gemmatimonadota bacterium | reverse complement strand
AGCAACGAGCCCCAGGCAGCCACCCCGATCCGAATCAGTGCCGCGGGGATCCGCACGCGCATCGGCCGCACGCCCAGCGCCGCGGCAAACGCCTCCAAGAACTCACGCTGCGTGAGCAGGGGCGGCGCGTCGCGTGTGACGTTGTATGCCCGGAGCCCGAGTCGGGGCGGCGCGTCGAGCGCAGCCAGAATCGCCGACGCGACATTTCCAGCGTACACGCACGAAAGATGATTGGTGCCTGGGCCGATCTGCGGCAGGACGCCGCGCCGCAGATTCGCGATCACGCGCCGTATGAACAGCTGGTCACGTTCTCCATAGATGACGTTGGGACGGATCGCGATGGCCGACAGGCTACCGCGTGCCGCTTCGTCCTGGACCAGTTGTTCCGCGGCGCGCTTGCTGCGCGCGTAGAAATCTTTCACGGGGAGCGGTTGCCATGGATAGTCCTCCGTGATGTCTTGCGCTCCTGTCCGGAATACGGCGACGCGGCCGTACACGGCGACGGTCGAGATGTGAATGAGCCGTGCCCCCGTGCGCCGCGCCGCCTCGATCGCGAGCCGCGTGCCGCCGACGTTGACCCGCGTGAATTCCTCGAACGACTCGTGGGACGCGACGCGGGCCGCCGCGTGAATGATTGCCCGTACGCCGTCCGTAGCCCGTTGCCACGCGCTGGCGTCGGTGACGTCGCCCACGACGGCGTCGGCGCCGAACGCTTCCACCCCGCCGCGCGCGTGCGCGTGCACCAGTGCCCGCGGCCGCTCCCCACGCGCGCGCAGCGCGTCGAGGACGTGTGTTCCCACCAGTCCTGCGCCGCCGGTGACGAGAACCGTCACGCCGGCGTAACGCGTGGTGCGTCGAACGGCAGCTCGACGACGCGTGCTTCGCGCCCCGCCGCGCGCACCGTCGCGCCGCTCGGCACCTCCCGGCGCACCATCGCGAGCCCGATCCAGCGGCCCAGGACGGAGCCGCCGCCGTCGGGGAGCCAGGCGATGCTCGTCACGCGACCCACTTCGCGCTCATCGTGGGTGACCGCGTTCCAGCCGGTCGCCGGCGCCGCCGGCGGATCGGCCTCGAAGAGGAGGCCGCGCAACTGCCGGTTCGCGTGCCCGCGAAAATGCAGGCGGCTCACCGTCTCCTGGCCCGTGTAGCAGCCTTTGGTGTACGACACGCCGCCGATCTCGTCGAAGCGTACTTCCTGCGGGATCGTCTTCTCGTCGACTTCCGAAGCGAGTCGCGGCCAGCCCGCCAGGATCCGCGCGAGCTCGAGGGCATCGGCATTCGCCGGATACGCACCGGCCTCCGCCAGGCGTGTCCGAATGGCCTCGACGTGATCCATGGCCGTGGTCACCTGAAAGAGGAACGGCGCCACGTCATTCGCCCGCGCCACCTCGATGGGCCCTCCATGTGCCGAGCCCTCCATGACGTGATTGGCGGCGTGCGGAACGGGAAGGCCGGCCGCGCCCATCACCGCGACGGCATGCGTGCCGGCAATCCGCAACACGGTCGTGTGCTCCGTGCGATCCGCGGAGCGGGCGAGCCGCGGCGGCACGGAGCGTTGCAAGACCAGCAACGCGCGTTCGCGGCCCTCGGCCGGAACGGTGTACCGCACGCGCGATCCCAAGCGCGCCGCCCAGCCGTCCACGACGATCATTCCTTTGGGCGTGAGCAACGCGCCATAGACGAACGCGCCGTCGCCCGGCTTCTCGAGATCGTTCGTCAGCAGGCCTTGAAAGCAGGTGATGGCGCCCTGCGCAGGCCCGGTGAGATCGATGACGCCGACGTCGGCGCGCGCGACGATCGCGCCGGCCCGCAGGCGGTCGACGATCTCGGCGGGCACGGCGTCCTGCGCCAGCCGCGTCACCGTCGCGGGTGGAGCGCTGGGGAAGACATCGCTCATAAGTGGGCGAGCTCGGTCGCGCTGTGAGCCGCGAGCGAGTCCCAGACCAGGGCGGCCCCGCGTCCCTGGAGTGTCTGGGACGAGTGACTCGTGGTCAGCATCACGCAGGGCATGCCCGCGGCGCGCGCGGCTGCCAGCCCGTGCAAGGAATCCTCGATGACGACGCAGCGCTCCAGGCCGATCGGCCGGCGCTTGTTCAGCGCATCGTGCGCCGCGAGGTACGCGGCCGGATCGGGCTTGCTGCGTGGGACGTCATCGGCCGCGATGATGGTCTCGAAGCCGTCGGCGAGACCCATGCGGCTCAAGACCGCATCGATCTCCCGCCGCAAGGCGCCGGAGACGATTGCCAGGCGGAACTGTCGGCCCGCGTCGCGCACGAATTCCTGTGCACCAGCCACCATTCGCAACGAGGTTTCGACGAGTTCCAGGTACAGTTTGGACTTTTTCTCGACGAGATGCTTCAGCAACTCCGTGGTCAGGGTACGCTGCGCTCGGCGATACGCCTCCAAGAACCCGGTGCGATCGTCCAGGCCGAGGTAATGGGCGTAGTATTGCTCGCGGGTCAGGGTGATGCCTTCATCGGCCAGGACGCGCTGCAGCGCCCAACAATGCTGGGGCTCATCATCGACCAGCACGCCGTTGAAATCGAACAGCACCGCCTCGATCACCACGTCTCCTTCAGCCATGCGACGATGTTCGGCCAGCACGAAATCCTGGCACGCTCGCTCACGACCAGTCCACGATGCGACAGTCCCGGCGCGACCGCGAGCGTCTTGCGGGTCGCGCCGACGCGATCGACGACCTGCCGGCACGCTTGCGGTGGCGCATAGAGCCAATCGGACCCGCCGGCCACGCCGAGGTATGGCGTGCTCAACGCCGCCAGACCCGCGAAATAGTCGAAGCCATCGGTGCCGCGCCAGACGCCCCGCACGT
>QHTY01000103.1:0-644 GCA_003220985.1 Gemmatimonadota bacterium | reverse complement strand
CGGGCCGGGAAATGACCCAGCGCCCGGGACAGTGCGACGGTTGCGGCTGCCAACGCGCGCCGCACGGGACCGAGCCGGCGCGGGCCCGGGGTCCCGAGGGTGACGATCGCGCGCAGCGGCGCGGCCGCCGCCACGCGGGCGAGCCAGCAGAGACCGGCCGCCCCGCCCGCTGAGTGTCCCAGCCAGGCGAGCGGCGCGCCATCGGTTTCCTCGCGCACGCGCGCGACCAGGGTCGGGGTGTCCTGGAGAACCCAGTCTTCGAACGTCCAGGCCCCGCGGCGCGGTTCGCGCGCGCTCTCGCCATGGTGCCGCAGGTCGGCGAGCCACACGTCCAGACCGGCGGCGCCCAGAAAATGCGCCAGGCCGCCGGCCGAGGTGCCGTCGGCGGAATGCAGCCAGAGGCGATGGTTGGTGAACGCGCCGTGCACGAGGAGCACGGCGGGCCTGCCGTCGCGGTAGGCCCGCAGCCGGTGCAGGGCGAGGTCCACGCCGTCCGGTGTCGTGACGCGGCGCGCGCCTCCGGTCATTCGTAGCGCCCGGCGGCGCGGTAGGAATCATCGAGCAGCTCGACCGGATGCCGCACGCGCGCCGGGATGCGCGTGGCCGCGAGCCCGGCGCCAAGCTGCATGATGCAGCCGGGATTG
>QHTY01000102.1:3691-9312 GCA_003220985.1 Gemmatimonadota bacterium | reverse complement strand
GCCGACGACCGGCGCGCCGTTTTGCACGGCAAGATCCATCACTTTGCAGATCTTTTCGGCGTGCGCCTCGGACAGCGATCCACCGAAGACCGTGAAGTCCTGGGAGAATACGTAGACCAGCCGCCCTTCGACTCGGCCCCACCCCGTCACGACACCGTCGCCAAGAAACTTCTGCTCGGCGAGTCCGAAATCGGTGGCGCGGTGGGTGACGAAGCGATCGAGCTCGACGAAGGAGCCGGGATCCAGCAGCACGTCGAGGCGCTCGCGCGCCGTCATCTTTCCCTTCGCGTGTTGCGTCGCAATCCGATCAGTACCGCCGCCCCGTTCGGATTCGGAGCGCTTCTGCTGCAGGAGCTCGAGTTTGTCTCGCATGGACATGGTTCGGGAATCTAGGCGGAGACGCCGAGTCTGTAAGGGAGACGCCCCAGAGGCCGAGAGGCCGAGGGGCTATGAGTTAGAAGGGGCGAGGAAGACTTTCCTCGCCCCTATCGCCTCACGGCCCCTCAGCCTCTTAGCGTCTCGGCTTAGGCGTCTACCTTCGGCGTCTCGTCACTAACCGGAGCCGGCGCGGGAACCGGAATGATGTCGTCTTTCGGGAATCCCGTGGCTGCGAGGACGATGCGATGGTGGATGGGATCCACTTCCAGCACCTTCAACTCCACCGCTTGTCCTTCCTTAACGGCGTCGCCCGGCTGCTGAATGTCAGGAATCCCGAGCTGTGACATCGGCACAAATCCCTCGATGTCGCTGCCGAGATCCACGACGACGCCCTTGTCCATCAACCGCATCACCCGGCCGCGGAGCTCTGTGCCGACGGGGTACGTCTCACCGATGCGGAGCCACGGATCCTCCTGCGCCTGTTTCAATCCGAGCGAGATCCGCTTGTTCTCGGCGTCGACGTTCAAAATCAACACGTCGACCTCGTCGCCTTTCTTCACGACTTCCGACGGATGCTGGACCCGCTTGGTCCACGACATGTCGGAGATGTGGATCAGGCCGTCGATGCCGGGCTCGATTTCGACGAACGCGCCGAACGACGTCAGGTTGCGGACCTTCCCCCGCAGTCGCGTGCCCACCGGATACTTCTGCGGCAGCGCCATCCACGGATCCTGCTCGGTCTGCTTCATGCCGAGCGAGACCTTTTCTTCGGTCTCGTCCACTTTCAAAACGACGGCTTCAATCGACTCGCCGATCGACACGAGCTTCGAGGGATGCCGCACGTTTCGCGTCCAACTCATCTCGGAGATGTGGACGAGGCCCTCGATCCCCGGCTCGAGCTCGACGAAGGCGCCGTAGTTCGTGATCGAGACGACCTTCCCCTGCACGCGTGTTCCAACCGGATACTTCGCCGCGACGTTCTGCCACGGATAGGGTTGCAGCTGCTTCAGGCCGAGCGAGATGCGCTCGCGTTCCCAGTCGATATCGAGGACTTTGACCTCGAGCTCCTGACCGATCTGCACCATCTCAGACGGGTGCGACACGCGACCGTAGCTCATGTCCGTGATGTGCAGCAGGCCGTCCACGCCACCCAGATCGATGAAGGCGCCGAAGTCGGTGATGTTCTTGACGACACCCTTCCGCACCTGATTGACCGACAGCTCCTTCATCAACACGTCGCGCTTCGTCTTGCGCTCGGCCTCGAGCAGCACGCGGCGCGAGACGACGATGTTACGGCGGCGCTTGTTCAGCTTGATGATCTTGAACTCGAAGCTCTGGCCGAGGAGCTCGTCGATGTTGGGGACGCGCCGCAGCGCGATCTGGCTGCCGGGAAGAAATGCGTCGACGCCCATCAGGTCCACGACCACGCCGCCCTTGATCTTCTTGACGAGGGTGCCGGTGACCCCCTCGTCCTTCTCGTGCGCCTCGCGGATCCGTTCCCAGACGCGCATGAAGTCGGCTTTCTTCTTCGACAGGACGACGGCACCTTCCTGGTCTTCGAGGTGCTCGAGGAAGACCTCGATCTCGTCGCCTTCCTTCAGACTCTTCGGATCCTTGAATTCATCGATCGCCACCGCGCCTTCCGACTTGAACCCGACGTCCAGAATGACGGCGGTGTCGGTCACGCGCAGCACTTTGGATTTGACGATTTCGCCTTCTTCGATATTCGACAGCGTCCCCTCGTACAGCTGAGTCATTTTCGCGATCTCGTCGGCGGAGTATTCCTCGTCGAGACCGGAACGGACGCGGAGTTGCGGGCGGGGTGCTTTGCGGGTGGGTAGATCTTCTTCGAACTCTTCTACATCGCGTGCTTCTACGAGCATTCGGTACACCGGTTCGGTTTTAGGTTTGGGGGTGCCTCGTCATTCAATGTCCTTTCAGGACAGTGTTTGCCGAGCACAGGCTTTAGCCTGTCAATTACGGGCGGAAACCTACCCAGGGAACCGGCCCCGCGCCAGTTCAACGACGCGGGCCACCTGCTGCTCCAGCGTCAGGGCCGTCGTATCGAGCAAAACCGCGTCCGGAGCCGGCTTGAGGGGGGCGATCGGCCGGTTGGAATCTGCCGCATCCCGGGCCGCCAAGGCCTGACTCTCCCGCCGTACCAACTCGCCGTCCACTGTTTGACCGCGCTGCGAGAGCCGCCGCCGGGCACGCTCATCGGCTGTGGCCGTCAAAAAAATCTTCAGTGGCGCCTCTGGAAAGACGACCGTCCCGATATCGCGACCATCCACGACCACGCCGCCAGATCCTCCACCAACCTCCAGACCCTCCACCGCCATCCGCTGCCGTGCGTTTACCCAGGCCCGAACCTCGGGGATGGCGGCGAGCCCCGAGACATGACGCGTCACGCGATCACTCCGGATCGCCTCCTCGACGTCCACGCCGGCTACTTCGGGCCGAAATACGTCATCCAGGAGGACGAGGCGGACCGGGAGCTGCTCGGCCAGGGCAACAATTCGTGGACCCGACCACCCTTCCCTCCCCATGCCCTTTAGGGTCCCCCGTCCCGCGTCCCCGATGTTGTCGAGCGCCGCGAGGGTCAAGGCGCGATAGAGCGCCCCTGAATCGAGGTGCGCCCAGCCAAGTCGCTCCGCGACCAGACCGGCCGTCGAGCTCTTTCCGGACGCCGCCGGCCCATCGATCGCGATTATGCGAAGCACCGCTTCAGATCCCGAAAGAAATTGGGATAGCTGATGGCCACCGATTTGGAGAGCTGCACATCCGCGCTTCCCACCGTGCCGAGCACCGCGAAGGCCATGGCGAGGCGGTGATCCGACGCGGTCGTGACGCGCCCCCGCGGAGGCTTCTCGTTGCCTTCGACGAACAGATCATTCCCCCGCGCTTCGGCGCGCGTTCCCATGGCCCGTAGGTTCGCGGCGATGAGCTCCAGTCGATTGCTCTCTTTGACTCGGAGCTCGCCCACTTCACGGAAGACTGTTTCTCCGCGCGCGCGGCTCGCCAGCACGGCGAGTATCGGCACTTCATCGACCAGTGTCGGGATCTCGCGCGCGGTCACCTCAGTCCCGCGGAGCTGCGCCGGTCGCACGAGGAGATCGGCGACAGGCTCTCCCCCTGCATCGCGGAGGTTGACGCGCTCGACATGCGCACCCATGCGCTCGAGGACCACAATGAATCCGGTTCGTGTCGGATTGACGCCGACGTTTTCGACCACGAGCTCGCCTTCCTGCGCAAGAATCGCCGCCGCGATGAGAAATGCGGCGGACGACGGATCTGCGGGCACGGCGATCTGGAACGCTGGAATGCTGCCGGCAGATGGCTGATAACTGATGGCACCGTCACGCTCGTGAATCTCCAGCCCCAGATGAGCGAGCAGACGCTCGGTATGATCGCGCGAGCGATACGGCTCCCGAATGGTGACCGGCACCCTCCCGGTGAGCCCTGCAAAGAGCAGCGCACTCTTGACCTGCGCGCTGGCCACGGGGCTCGTGTAGGTGAGCCCGCGCAACGTGCCGCCCCGGATTGTGAGCGGTAACCCGTCGCCCTTTTCCTTTATATCCGCACCCATCTGCTTGAGCGGCACTGTTACCCGCCGCATCGGGCGGCGCCGTAATGACGCATCGCCGGTCAAGGTAGCGCGGAACTTCTGGCCGGCTAAAACCCCAAGGACGAGTCGCGCTGTAGTTCCTGAGTTCCCGCAGTTCAAACGGGAGCCAGGAGCGAGGAGCCGGGAGCCGGAAATCCTGACTCCCGACTCCTGGATCCGAGAGATGTCCGCGCCCAACTGGCGCAGCACGCGCGCGCTGCTCTTCACGTCGTCGCCCGTCAGCAAGCCCGCGATCTCGCTCGTGCCGCGCGCGAGCGCCGCCATCATGAGCACGCGGTGCGAGATGCTCTTGTCGCCCGGCGGCCGAACGACGCCGGCGATGCGCTGCGGCTTAGAGGCCACTCCCGCCCCCGCCGATCCGTCGCCGCCAGGCCGCTGCCCGGGCCAGCCACGCCGACAGGGCGCTTGCGTCGCCGACCTCGAGCGCCCGCTCGACGGTGCCGAGTGATTCCTCCAGGGCGCGCAGCGCCGGCAGGATTTCGTCGCGGTTCATCAAGAGGATCTCGGTCCAGAGCGCAGGCTCGCTCGCGGCAAGCCGCGTGGTGTCTTGAGCCCCCGTTCCGAACGTCGAGCCCGCCGGCGCATGCCGTGCGAGGAAGTCCCCGAGCAGCGAGGCGATCACCTGCGGGACGTGACTCGTCGCGGCGAGCTGCGCATCGTGCCGCGCGGCATCGAGCATCACGGGCTCAGCTTCCAGCACGTCTTCCCAGAAATGCGCGATCTCGCGCGCCGCGTCGGCGCCGTCCTGACAGGGCGTCACATAGACAACCGCGCCGCGAAACAGATCGGCGTGTGCCGCTGCAAACCCGTGGCGATGCGTGCCCGCCAAGGGATGGCTGCCGGCGAATCGTTGCGCGACCCCGAGTCGCTCGGCGCGCGCGACGATGCCGCGTTTGACAGACCCGACGTCGGTGATCAGGGATGCGGGCTTGAGATGCGGGATCAGCGCCGCGAGTTGCGCGAGGTTCGCTGTGGGCGGGGCGGCGAGGATAAGGAGATCAGCGAGACGCGCGACGTCGGTGGCGCGGGCGGGCGCATCGTCGAGTGCTCCCTCCTGCGCGGCCAGGGCGCGCTCGGCGGGCTCCGGCGACCACCCCACCACGGCGATGCCGCCCCCGCGTCCCGGCTGTTTGACCTGCCGGGCAATCGATCCGCCAATCGCGCCAAGCCCGATCAGGCCGAGGGTCTGGGGTCGCACGGCTTGGAAGGTACACGGCGCTCGCATATTATGGAGCCCCATGCGGACGGGAGCGGCTCCAAGCATCACCCGACTCTTCGCCGCGACATTTATTGCCGTGGCGCTCGTCGGCCTCGTCACCCAGGTCGCGACGTGGCGCAGCGCGCGCGCCACGCAGGCCGCCATGGTGATCCTCGCGCAGCGGCTCGATCGGATGCACGAACCGTCCGCCGCGGAGATCGCCGCCGAAGCCGGCGATGATGCCGTCCAGGCGGCCCTGGCGTCGACCGTGCTGTTCGCCTCGATGCTCGCCGTTCTCGGTCTTGGGTTCTGGTACAATCGTCGCCGGCTGGCCGCGCCCTTCGCCCGCATCTCCCAAGCATTACAGCGTGTCGCCGAGGGACATTTCGGCGAACCGCTACCGGAGGATCAGGCGGGCGA
>QHTY01000102.1:0-3597 GCA_003220985.1 Gemmatimonadota bacterium | reverse complement strand
GCGGCGACCGGGCTGAGCCAGGCGCTCGGCGTGATCGCGGGCGCGACGAAAGCGACCGGTATCGTGTTGTACCAGCCGGCCTATGACGCGAATGAATGGGCACCCACCGCCTCGCGCGCCGTGGAGGCGCGGCCGGTCTCCCGCGCGACCATGCGGGATCTGATGGGCAGCGCCACGCAGGCAATCCACTATCACGGCGAAGCCATGCAGCCGGTGCGCCATCAGCTCCGCTTGACGGCGGCGATGCCGCAAGGCCTGGTGCTCGCCCCGCTCCGTGCCGGTACGAAGCTGGTCGGTGTCATGGGGGTCTTGCCGGGAGCAAGTTTCGGTTCTGACGAGCGCGCGGCGCTCGACCAGGCGACGCCTAACCTCGCGATCGCCTGCGAGCGCGCGTCCGCGCACCACAACACACGCCGCCTGGCCGTCGAAGTGCGGCAAACCGCCAAACGGCTGGAAGAGCTGAACACCGCGCTGGACGGCGCGATGAAGACCAAGGACCAGTTCCTGTCCAATATCTCGCACGAGCTCCGCACGCCCCTCAATAGCATCATCGGATTCACGGATCTGCTCCTCACGGAAGACCTCGGCGCTCCTCTGTCGGTTCAGCAACGGGACTTTCTCGACACCGTCGGTCGCAACGGCCGGCAGTTGTTGCAGCTTATCAACGAGCTGCTCGACCTCCAGCGCATTGCTGCCGGCCGGATGGAGCTAAAGCCCGAGCCCGTGCAGCTCGCGGGAATGCTCACGGAAGCGGCGAATAGCGTGCAAGCGCAAACGCAGAAGCATCGGCATACCCTGGTCGTCACGCCGCCGCCGGCGGAGCTGCGGGTGCAAGCGGATCCCGGGCGCGTGCGGCAGGTACTGCTCAACCTGCTCTCCAACGCAATCAAGTTTACGCCCGACGGCGGGCGGATCACGGTTGTGGCCGCTCCCGTCAACGGGGGGGGGGCAATTTCCGAAGTACGAATTGCGGTGAGCGATACCGGGATCGGGATCGCCGCGGAGGATCAGCCCAAGCTCTTCAAGGAGTTTTCCCAGCTCGACGCCTCGGCCAGTCGCAAGTATGAAGGCACGGGGCTGGGCCTGGCGCTATCGCGCCAGCTGGTCGAGCTGCACGGGGGCACCATGGGCGTGGAAAGTGAAATGGGGAAAGGCAGCACGTTCTGGTTCACGCTGCCACAGGCCGGGTGAATGTGGCCACGATCATCGTCGTGGAAGATCAACCGGACAGCCTGAAGCTCCTGACGACGCTGCTCACGATTAAGGGACATCAGGTCATCGCACTGCCGAACGGCGACCGGCTGGCCGAAATCGTGCGAACACAGCAGCCGGCGCCCAACCTCGTGTTACTCGACATCCAGCTACCGGGTCGGGATGGATATGAGCTCTTGGAGGAACTCAAACGCTTACCCGAGCGCTCCTGGAAGGTCGTCGCGCTGACGGCGCATGCACTGCCGGACGATCGCGCGCGCGCCAGCGCTGCCGGATTTGATGGCTACATCACGAAGCCCATCGATGTACGCACGTTCCCCGCGGAAATCGCGCGCTACCTGGGAGGGTAACTCATGGGTGGTCTAGTGCTGCTGCTCGGGCGGATCGTCTTTTCCTTTTTCTTTATGTACTCCGGCTTCAATCATCTCACCAAGCTGAGCATGTACGCACAATACGCGGGAGCGTCGGGTGTTCCCGCGCCCACGGTCCTGACTGCCGTATCGGGTGTGATGCTGCTCGCCGGAGGACTGAGCATCCTGCTGGGTGTCCAGGCGCGCTGGGGCGCGCTGCTCATCGCCGCGTTTCTCATTCCCGCGGCGTTTTTTGTCCACAAGTTTTGGGGAATCCCCGATCCGATGATGGCGGCGAATCAGGCCGCGCAATTCTGGAAGAACATCTCGCTCACCGGCGCGTGTCTGATGCTTTATGCTTTCGCGACGATGTATCCGGCACGCTGGCCGTTTAGCATCGGTCGGGCCGCCGCAGCACCGCTAGCCCCTTAGGGTCGCTCCGGCGGCGGAGTCTGCGTGCGCGGATGGCGAGGCGCCATGGGTGCCATTCTCGAATGAGGATTGGGATTCGGATTGGGATTGGCACCCGCCTCGTGCAGCGTGATGGACCCGTTCACCGTCACGAGCTTCAGGGTCGCCCCGCCGTTGCCGATCGTGCCACGGAGGTGCCGCGGACTGATCTTCCCGACGACCTTCACCGGGAAGTCCGTCTCCACGCGGCCGTTCACCGTTTGGGCGTCGATATTCGCATTGATCTCACGGGGCAAGCCGGCACTCACCGAGCCGTTGACGGTGGTGAGGTGCATGTCCCCGCTCGTCAGCGCTTCCATATTGGCTTCGATGCTGCCATTGATCGTGGTTGCATTGACCGGACCGGTTGAGGTATTCACCGCCACGCGACCATTGATGGTCTTCGCATCGACTGGAGCGCTGACGCCGTCGATCTGCAGCTCGCCGTTGACCGTGGATGCATCCACGGGAACATTGCGCGGCAGTTGCACGGTAAAGCGCACCGCCACGTCATTCTTCTTGACGCCACTGATTCTGTAGTCCCCACCTTCCTCGCAGCGGCGTTCGCGAGCTTCCCACACCGCACAAACCGTGAGCCCCCGCTCGGTGAGCACGGGAATGATCTGCACGCTCTGCGGGTCGGACATGCGCCAGCTTTTCTCGACATGAACGACGAGGCTGTCGCCCGCTCCCGCCACGATCTCAATGGGGCCATTCGTGTTGCGGATCCAGACGTGTTGCGTCGGCTTGATCAGCGCGCGGTAATCCCACGCATCGCCGACTTCGCGGCCGTGGCCGAAGAGATCGCTGCCTTCCCCGTCACCCCAATTGAAATCGCCGAACGAGCCGAGCGTACCGAGTGGCGAGGGGACCCGAACCTTGATGCTGCGAATGAAGAGGCCGGCGCACACCACCAACCCAAAGAGCACGCCGCCGCGAACGAGCTCGCGACGCCACGTGCGCCAGAAACGCCTTGCGGGTGTGATGGCTGCCTGATCCAAAGACATGTCCATGGTTACGGGGTGGTACGCACCTTCAATCTTATAAGTTTCGCGCCGAAGCGCGACCGCCCGCCGAAACTCAAGCGGGCGGTGCGTGCTTCTCTCAGGTACACTTGCCCGGGGGAGGAGCCTCGACGGTGATGGGGGCCAGCATCCCACCGTACCAGACGCGGTTAGCGTCTGCCGCGGGGCTCGGGGTGTCGACCGGAGCCGATAGGCGGCGCAAGGTTGCCGCCCGGTCCACGGTCATGGCGGCTTGGGCGGCGAAGCCGTATCCGAATGTCAGGATCGTCGCTACCAGCAAGATCAGGCCGCGCATCTGCATCCTCCAGCTAGAGACATGTTCGAATCGTTCACAGGGTAAGACGCAGGGATCGTTCGAAAGGTTGCATGGGCTTTGCGGTTGACACGTTCCGGACGCGTGACCCGGGACACGCACAACCTGTCCACACAACAACGCGCGGCCGGATCCGCGGCTGCGCGTCCCCTGCACATCAAAAACCAGTACAGGGTGACGTTGATGCCGAACGCGCCCTGCAGCGACGATCCGTCGTGAAACAACCTGCGGATCTCGATGTAGGGAT